>CAVDTI010000036.1:0-1091 GCA_963611905.1 Faecalibacterium prausnitzii
GTTTCTAATTCTTCGATATATTCCTTTAAATAGTAACGATATTCAAAGGATTCTGGTTTTTCGACTAGGAGATTATAGATTTTGCTTCCTTCTCTCTTTTCTGGATTATTTGTGAAATATTCAAGGATGTTTCTTGTTGTGGCCAAACGGATATCGGTATCCATATTGATTTTAGCAATGCCAGCAGGAATAACTTCATGAAGTTGTTCTAACGGTATGCCATGTCCATGAACGTTTCCACCTAAGGCATTGATTTCGTTCACGATATATTGAGGAACTAAGCTTGAACCATGGGAAACGATTGCACAATCTAATCCTTCATGCATCATATTTTCCATAGTGGCAATAACGATTTCCTTACGAAGCTTAACGTTATCTCCTTTGACCGCACCATGTTTAGTTCCGTAGGATATTGCTAATAAATCAATTCCTGTTCTCTTGATGAAATCTATAGCGGTAAGAGGGTTTGTATATGTGCTTGAAGCAGCAAAAACATGATCTTCAACGCCAGCAAGCACGCCTAATTCTGCTTCAACTGAAACGCCATTCTTATGGGCGTATTTGACGACTTTGGCGGTTGTCTTAACGTTTTCTTCATATGAGAGGGCGGAGCCATCAAACATAACGCTATTAAAACCAGCATCGACACATGCCTTGCATGATTCATAGCTTCTTCCATGATCAAGATGGAGAGAAACTGGGATTGGAGATTTTTCTGCTAAGGTTTGAACGTATTTAGCAATTCTTTTTGCACCTTTCTTTTTTTCTTCAAGTGTCCCATGTAAGAAATCTGGATTTCCTCCGATATAGGCCAATCCAGGTTCAGCCACTTGAATAATGGCAGCAGTGTGCATTTCTTCGCAAACTTCAATAATCGCCTTTGCTTGGCAAAGGGCGTTTACATTAAACGCGCCATGAGCAAAATGATTTTCTTTTGCGACAGCAAGAATGTTTTTAGATGGAATATATGGCATAAAACAGCCTCCTTTTTGCCTCTTTTCACTAGATTATGCAAAAAATATGGTTGTTTCTATGCATTTTATTATAAGGATTAAAAAAAGTCATAAGAAAATTACGAACGAAACTTTTGT
>CAVDTI010000036.1:1178-4370 GCA_963611905.1 Faecalibacterium prausnitzii
AGCCATAACTAACAAAAAATACATTGCGAAAGAAAATAGAAACATTTACGAACGAAAGAAAAATGATGTTATTTTAATTTTTTTGATTTTAATACGTTGTGAAATCCTTTAAATGGTTTAATATTTCCTCAAGAAAGGGCTTTCATAAATGAAACGTATCTACTTGAATCTCAAGAGATTTGACGTTCTTCCTGAATATGGCGGAATAAATAAAGTCGGTATCAAGGAAGAATATGCAAATACCATAGTAAAAGGAATAGAGGAGATGAAACTCTCCCTTCCTGTAACAATCTTCTTCCAAGAATCAAATTTGTTGCCTGCTCTTAATGCACATAAAAATATAAACATAGGATGTCAAGGTGTTCATTTCGATGATGTTGAAGAAGGAAAAAACTTCGGTGCATTTACAAGTTTAAGAACCGCCAAGGCTATGAAAAGCATTGGTGTTGAAACGGTTCTTGTTGGACATTGCGAAGAAAGAGCATATCTTAACAAACTCCTTAGTGTCGGAGGAGGTCAAGGAGACGTTAACGAAATTCTTAATCTTGAAATAAAGAAAGCGCTTGATGCAGGATTAAAAGTCCTCTATTGCATCGGTGAGAAAACTGAAGAACAAGATCATCGTTATGAAGTCCTAAAGCATCAATTAGAAACAGGACTTAAAGATTGTTATTTAGAAAATATCTGCATTGCCTATGAACCAGTTTGGGCGATAGGTCCAGGAAAAGTTCCACCAGATAGAGATTACATTCAAGATATAGCAAGGCACGTTAAGGAAGTGGTTGATTGCCCAGTTGTATATGGTGGGGGATTAAAACTTGAAAATGCTGAAATGATTGCCTCAATTCCAGAGGTTGATGGAGGCTTAATTGCCTTGACAAGATTCGGTAAAGACTTCGGATTCTTCTTAGATGACTTCGAAGCAATAGTAAATAAATATGAGGGAGGATTGAAATGAAAAAAGTCAAATTAGAATACGGCGATGGACAAGTAGATGTTAACGTCCCTGATGATGCTGACGTATTTGAAATCGGCGTCACAGTTAAAGACCCAGAAGGATTGAAAGACGTTAAGGCTGCTACTCTAGATGCGATTCTTCATCCATTGAACATGAAGCCTATTTCGGAACAAGTTCATAAAGGAAGCAAGATTGTTATTGTTTTCCCAGATAAAGTTAAGGGCGGAATGCAAGAAGACAGCCATCGTAAAACAAGTATCCCTCTAATCATTGATGAATGCTTAAAAGCTGGTGCAAAAGAAGAAGATATCCTCCTTATTTGCTCAAATGGCTTACATAGAAAAAATAAGCCTGAGGAAATTCGTAAGATATTAGGCGATGCGATATTTGATCGTTTCTATCCAAAAGGACAAATCATCAACCACGATTCTGAAGACTGGGATCATCTTGTTGATTTAGGAAACGAGCCAAAATATGGTGCAAAAGTCGTATTAAATAAATATGTATATGATGCGGATGCCTGTTTCTTGATCGGACATAGCCAAGGAAATCCATATGGTGGATATTCTGGTGGCTATAAGCACTGTGCGACTGGCATTTCAAATTGGGAGTGTATTTCTTCCCATCATTGTCCGGCGGTTATGCATAGACCAGACTTCGTTCCTGTTTCGTCCCATTCCTTGATGCATAAGAAATTCGATGCAATCGGCGAATGGATGGAAGAGAAGATGGGGAAGAGATTCTTCTGCGTTGATGCGGTTTTAGACTCCTTCTCTCATCAAATCAAGGTTGTGGCAGGCGATGCACATGATGTTCAAAGAGAATGTTGGAAAGTTGCCGATGAAAGAACCTACGTGAAATGGGCAAAGAAAAAATATGACGTTGTCGTCTTCGGCTTGCCTAACGATTTCCAATACGGTTCTCGTCAAGGAAGAAACCCAATTCTTGTTGAACAAGCAATCTCAGCACAAGTCGTTCGTTTAAAGCGTGTCTTATCAGATAATCCGGTAATTATTGCTCTCGCTCAATGTGATGGGGATTTCGGAGATGATGAATTCCCAGCGATGAAAGAAGTTTATGATTATTTCCAAGCTCATGGAAACACTCTTCCAGATATCGAAGGATATTACAATCAAATGGATAATGAGGAATATATCCGCAAATACCGTTATGAATATGCTTTCCATCCATTCCACGCATTCTCGATGATCTCTTGTGCACATATTGCCGAAAGAGATTGCAAAGCCGTATATATCGTTGGCGCTAAAGCCCCTGGAACGGCAAGAGAAATGGGCATGAAGACAAGAAATAGCGTTGAAGAAGCGCTCTTAGATGCTAAGAAATACGTTGGTGAACATCCAAATGTTCTCGTCTTACCAATGACTTTCAAACGTCCATCAGTTCATTTATGTATGGAGGATAGTCAAGAATTATGAAAGACGAATCGATTCTATTAATTCACGATGAGGGGTTAAAAGAAGGGAGAATTCCAATTGATATCTATAAAGATAAGGAAACAACCTTCCTCTCAATGGCGAGATTGATGGCAGATACCATTAAGGAAAATAATGCCAAAGGAAAAAGAACTCTCTTCATCGTTCCTCTTGGCCCAATTGGACAATACAAATACTTTGCACAGATCGTTAATGAAGAAAGAATTCCATTAAAAGACGTCACCTTCATCAACATGGATGAATACATGATTGATAGAAATACGTTAATTAGTCCAGAACACAAACTCTCATTCCGCAAAACGATGTATGAACTCTGCTATAACAAAATTGACCCGGAACTAATCATGAAAGAAGAGCAACGTATCTTCCCTTCCTTCAAGACAATTGACTTAATCGATAAGGTCATTGAGGATCATGGAGGAGTGGATATTTGCTTTGGAGGAATTGGCATCACAGGGCATATAGCCTTCAATGAACCGCCTGCCTTAATGAGCGAAGAAGAATTCAAGAATACAAGAACTCGCGTTGTTAAAATCACTGAAGCAACAAGAGTTGTAAATTCAATGGATGATTATCAAGGTGCATATTACTTCATGCCAGAGTATGCCATCACAATCGGCATGAAAGAAATCCTCCAAGCAAAAAAGATTCGTCTTTATTGCTTCAGAGATTGGCATAAATCGGTAATCAAGAGAGCTAGTTTCGGTGAAAAGAGCATCTCTTTCCCAGCATCACTCTTGCAAGAACATCCGGACGCAAGAATCGGCATCTCAGAAGAAG
>CAVDTI010000037.1:0-2903 GCA_963611905.1 Faecalibacterium prausnitzii
GGGATATTCCGTCATCAAAACGGAAGATGCCTCATTACGTTTAGCCAAACCATCGCAAAAGGTTTTTGGTCTAGATTTAAATGCAAATATCGATTATAACGGTGCCAGCAAATCAGCGCACATTAATTATGCGGATGATGTTGCTTATTTCGATGTAGCGGGATTAACTTACAAATATTCGGATTCTACATACAAAGATCTTATTGGCGAAATCATTAGTATTTTCGGGGCGGATGCAGTTAATGTCCCAGACTCGGTTTATGATTTTATTGATTCGTTCATAAAAGATGATGGAAATCTCCATCAATATACATTCGAAGAAGAAAAAGTCGACGATGGATATGCCTATAAGTTTTGCATCGGAAACGATAACTATATTCATTTAACTGAAGACGCTCAATATAATCTTACGAGTGTCTATTCAGATAAATTGACATTTGATAGTGATTATTTGTCTTTTAATTTCGCAACATCCAGAAACGATGAAGAATTGACTGAAATAAAAACGTTGATTCCTGAAAATTCTTCTTCATTTAAAGAAGTTTACAATTCGATGAATTTGGTAAGAAAAATCAAGAATTTAACATCTTCTCAAAAATTTGGCGTGATGATTAACGGAACTTTGCATCATGAAGTAGAAGAAACCAATCATCATACCGCCTCGACAGAAGATATCACTTTAAATGGGAACGTTGCTTTGGATGTTAAAAACAAAATTTATACTGGTAATGTTGCAGCCATGCCATCTGGCACGAGCCAAGCTGCAAACTCTATTTCCTTCTTCTCAAACTTGGATAACGAAATTCAAAAGACCTACATTAATTACAACAACGTTATGAAGGTCGCAGTTACCGATTCGGTTCTTAATGAGATCGTGAACACCATAAAGGAGGATTTTGGAACAGGGTTAAACATTGTTGACAAAATTCTCTCTTTACTCGATGAAAACTTTGTTTCTGCAATTAAAAAAGGCCATTATGAATCCTTTTTAGACTCCATAAAGTCCCTGTCTAACGATGACAATTTGATCAACCTTACACTTAACTTGGAGACTTTTGGCTTTGGAGAGAATGCAACTGCAATAATAAAAATAGATGGAAATGAGAATAATAACCTAGTTTCCATTACCTTGAATAATGCCGGTCTCAACGGCTTCTGTTTAAATAATACTAAAATAGTTCTTGTTGATTACCTAGAAAGATCCTTCTCTACTGATGGCTATTATTTCTTAGAAAAGATTCCTACCATCATCGATCAGTTCTATAACATTTATAGTGCCCCTAAATTTCACTTAGCCATTGAAGGATCCTATAAAGATTCAAATGGTGTAGGCCTTAGCGGGATTAAAGGAGAAGCAAATCTACTTGGCCACAATACGAATACTGGCGATATAACAACACTTTATGAATTTGACCAAGGGTATTTCGACTTAAAACTCACTCAACAAGTTGGCATTAACAATTCTGATGGGACATTTAACAAACTTGGCGATTCCAAAAAACACCATGTCTCTTTGGATTTGGAGAAATTAGAAACTGCTTATTTCCATTATTATGATGAAGATTTGCTCGCAAATTCCAACGAAGAAGGGACATATGGAAAGCTTTCTGTCGAACCATATGAAGATGTAGTGGATATCATAAAAGAAATCTATAACTCCAACGATCAACGCTTTAGCAAATGGTTTAAAGTGGTGGCAAGCGCTTCATCATCAAACGTTATCGATGCGGTCAAAACTGGCAGATATTCCCCAATTCTTGCGACAAATCTTATTGTTTCCTCCACCTTCACCGATGATTATGCCAAACTTGTTTTATCCGGTTCTGCATTCGGGCTCAACGATGAAACGAATAATAATGATTTCAGTGTAAGTTTCACCTACGATCTATTGAAAACATCGTAACAAACGACAAAACCTTAAACTTAAAGATCACTGTTAGCGATTATGACGAATCGAAAACAACATGTGTTGATCATAGCAAGACGACAATGGATTTCACAGGCTTTGCGCCATTGATTTCGGATATTTATAACACCGCAAACCTAAAGACATATCATTTGAAAACGAGCGATCTGGGTATTTCGGTACTCGGTATCGACGTAAAACTTATCTTGGATTTCAGAATCTTTGTTGATGGCTCCATTGTTAAGGTCTATGGGACAATTAACGTTCCTGTTAATATGATTTATTCGAATACTTACAACAATGGTATTTTCCAATGGTACAGCTATAGAAACTGCATACTCTATTTTGACGACATCAATCCTGATACGGGAAAGGCTTACGAAGATAATTCCGGATATGCGTATTTAACATATAACTTATCTGGAAAAACAACTGAGTATAGCGGAAGCAAGAAATCGGGAATGTATAAGTATTATTCGACATATTTCCAAGATACTTCGAACTTGATGACTTTCTTATTCAGCCACATCATGGATCTAAAGACATCTTATGTAGACAGCATCATTTCTTCAGTTACCAAAACCGATGAATCAAAAGATGCCAAAGCAATCAATTTCGAGAAACTAATTACGAGTTTCTCATATGATGAAACAAATAGAACATGGGATATCGGGATTGCCATTCAATATCTTATAAAAGATGACACTTTAAAGAACATGACCATAAAGATTTATTCGTCAAAAGTGGATTCTAAATATTTGCTCAGCAAACTGTATTTCAAATGCACACTCGCTTCGATAGTAACAATGTCTGGAAACATCACCAATGAGAACCTCGGTGAAGATAACTGGAGTTCAATCAACGATACTTACAACACATTCATTAACAACAATAGAAGTAAGACTGCTGATTATAAATAATCACATTTAAATTTTTGTTGAAATTCTCCCGAAATAAAACTTAAATATCACTAGGAGGAAAAAAGATTATGAAAACT
>CAVDTI010000037.1:2989-7196 GCA_963611905.1 Faecalibacterium prausnitzii
TGCAACCTTTCTTTTAGCCTCTTGCAACCCACAAGAATCAAGCAGCTCATCAAGCTCTAAGAATTCATCGAAAGAAGAAGTGGAATCTTCACAACATTCCAGCTCATCCTCTTCGGAAAATACATCATCGTCTTCCTCATCTTCCAGCCACAGTGCTGAATTACCGGATGTTGATAAAGATGCCGATAAAGATTTTGCGGTTCTTAAAAGTGTGTTAGAAAACACCGCTTCCGAAAATGGATTTAAAGCGGAAATGAGCCCACTTAGCGCTTCATTTGGGGGACTTCGTTACAAAAAAGACGAAAATAACAAACTCTCTTCCACCAATTGGGACCTTCTTGTGAAGGCTGATAAAATCACCGCTGTAGAAACTCATGTTGGCGATCCAGATGAAGCGGAAGACTACAACGCCTCTTTAAAGGTGGCAAATGTTTCGCTTGATAAGGATAAATATGGCATTGGACATCTTATTAGCGAAAAAGACAATGAAGCAAAAGCAATTGATGCCGTTATAAAAACACTTGCTAAAGATATGTATGCAAATGCGTATTTTGCTGGAGATACTCCAGATCGTCTTTATTACGATTTGGATGATGAAAATGGCAAAGAGAGTAATTCTGCTCATTTACTAAAAGCTGCAACGCCATTCATCTTAGATGCTCTTGATGAAAATGGATATTCCGTTTACAAAGATGACGATCCAAAGAATGATCCAACATACGAAATCTTAACGAAAGCATATGTCACGATTTCTGAAAATCAAGATACTGACGAAGATATTACGACTGTCTCGTCAACCGATTCTAGCACCGAAGATACTAGCGAAGATACATTCGATTGGACAAAATGGATACAGATAATTTCTAACGCTATCGAAGTTCTCAATGATAACTTCTCTGACTGCATTGTTTCTTCAAGAAAGAACGATGTTTATACTCTTTCTGTGAAATTTAGCGATAAAGAAGTTGGCAAAGCAATTGATGATTTCATCGATACACTTGATGACGACTTTGAATTTACCGTTGATATTCCAACCAGTGAAGAAGGAGAAGAAGGCGTTAAGATCACAATAACTAAGGATATGTTAGAAACGATCGCGGGTGAACTTGATAAAGCAATTGAATCTGGTTCGTTTGATTATGAAGTTTCATACAACAGCAAATATCTCGTTAATAGTGCCCTATCTTTCAATCTATCGATCGATGAATCTATTTACGAAAGCTTGTATGGATCTGATGATGGGGAGAATGCAACGGATTCTTCTTCTAGCTCATCCTCTTCGGAAACAGTCACTGATGAAATGATGATAGGTTTAACGAGTCTTTCAATCGATGAAAAGACCGGTTACTCATATTACGAGAAGGTTCTTGCTGACTCAGACGAAAGCAAACTCAAAGAACATCTTTGGAACTTTGCTAACTTGCCAAGCAAAGAGGAATTGGCAAAATATCCTGAACAAGCTCTTCCGTCAAAGAAAGAGACTACTGGATCCAATTAAGACAATCAGCAATATTAGGCGACTCTTAAATGGTCGCCTTTTTTGTGCTTAAAAGCAAAGAAAAAAGCACTCCCGAAGGAGTGCTCCCAATCTTTCGAAGATTATAACTTTCTGTTGTAGTATTCGATGATTTGTGCGTCGTTGATTTCTTTTGGAAGTTCGTTTCTTTCTGGAAGACGGACGTAGGTTCCTTGGAATTTTTCGGCATCAACAGTGACGTAAGCAGGTGTTGCTGGCTTTCCTTCGATGGAAGCTTTGACAACTGCAAGAGGAGATTCCTCTTTGAAACCAATGACGTCGCCAACTTTGCAGATGTAAGATGGGATGTCAACTTTCTTTCCGTTTACTGTAACGTGTCCGTGGTTAACTAATTGACGGGCGCCAGCTCTTGTACGGGAGAAACCCATACGATAGACAAGATTGTCAAGACGGCTCTCAAGAATGCGGAAGAAGGCAGTACCAGTAACTGTTGTCTTATCGGCTTTTGCGATAACGAACAAGCGGCGGAATTGTCTTTCGTTCATTCCATATAATTCTTTGAGTTTTTGTTTCTCGACTAATTGAGCACCATATTCAGATGGTTTTCTCTTGCGGTCTTGACCATGTTGGCCAGGTCCATATGCTCTCTTTTTGAGTTCATCGCCAGTTTCGAGAACGCTAAAACCAAGACGACGGGATTTTTTCCATTTAGATCCAGTGTATTTAGACATGTTATTTATGTCTCCTTTCTTTGCGTTAACAAAGTATAGAGGGCTTTTCCTATTTCTCGGGTGTTGTCTCTTTTCGGTACCGTTAGCTGGTCTTACTTTTTAAGTGAAACAACGTCAGACAGAAACATAGAAGCCTGCTAGCCTTCACGCACGCATTATTCTAGTTACCGTTATATATTTAGTCAAGAAAATAATGCTAAAAAACTTCGTTCTTTCTCTCGCGTATACGTGCACTCGTGATATATTATTATTCACGGGGGTATACTATGCCAAAATCAGCTATCATTTCTATAATTGTTATTTCGGTAGTCGCACTTATCGCACTCTGCTTTGTTTTATATTTCACAATCATTTCTCGTGGCGTCTTAAAGAAACAGTCACGCGATGTTATCGGTATTTTCGAAAGAGAACACGCCATTCTTTTCGGTGATATTCAACGTTACATCACTCGTTTAAAGGCTATTTCCGAATTGAATTTGCTCTATGTTGATCAATTCACGAAATGGCAAATGAAATTCAAAGATGTTCGTGATGGAGGAGACGCTAATGCGCAAGGAGTCGTTAACTCCTTAAGCGATGCTCTTGATGCAAGGCATTGGAAGGAAATAAAGATGTTTCTTCCAAGAGCAAAAAAAGAAATCCAAGAATACGCCGATTCCGTTGAAGGATTAAGAAAAGACTTGATTCAAGTATTCTCTGCAGAAGATGAGGTGGTAAAAATCGCTCTTCAAGAGAAAGAAAAATACCGTGCCATCAAACAAAAATATTTTAATAAGGCTGATGATTTAGCTCTTATTTCCGATTCTATCAACATTTTGTTTAAGAAGATTGATGGAGATATCTTGCGTGCGGATGAACAAAAAGACAAAGCCTTGTATCAAGAATCGAAAGATTCATATATTAATAAAGTAGACGATCTTTTAAACAAGATAGACAAGCTTTTAGATATCTTGCCTAAGATTTGCTTAGAATTAACTTCTGTTTTGCCTGATAAAATCTCTTCTTTAAGGAATAGATATCAAAAGATGATTAGCGAAGGTTATCCTTTGACGCATATCCTTTCTACTCGAGAAATCGATGCAATGGAAGAAAACGTTAACAAGATGATTGAAAACGTTAAAGTTCTTAATAACAATGGAGTTTCTAAGAATATTGAGGCTATCCGTTCAAGAATAGATGCTTACAATGAACAGTTTGATAAAGAAGAAGAGGCCAGAAAAGATTTCGAAAGCCGTTATGAAACAATTTACCGCGAAGAAAACCAAGTTCATCAAAACTTCGTTAACCTTTCTAATGGATTGGATACGATTAAAACCTATTATCTTTTAGGGGCAGAAGATTTATCTAAATTCAAAGAAATCAGCCAAAGCATTAATGACGTTTCCTCATCAAAAACCCTTTTAGATAACTACGTTCATTCAAATTCTGCTCAATTATTCACTGTTTTGGTTGAAAAAATGAACAATTTGGATGAAATGGTTACTAAAGCGAAAAGCGAACTTACTTCTTTTGAGGATTATCTACATTCTTTGAAAAAAGATTCCGAACAAGCCTCGGTAATGATCAAGGAATATTATGAAAAGAATCGCACATCTGAAAGCGATGTCCGCTTATTGAATGTCGAAATATTGAATAAGCGTTACGCTCCAAGATTCAAGGAAATATACGATTTAATCGATACTTTGTATGCTGATCTTATGAAGATGCCAATTAACGTCAAGAAAGTTAACGAAGAAGTTGCCTCTCTTAAAAACAAAGGCGATAACCTTTTTGCGGAAGTGGAATCTTTGAAAAAAGAAATGGACAATGCGGAAAATGCCATAGTCCATGCTAATAGATACAGAATAAACGATACTGCGACCGACCAATTGGTCTCACAATCTGAAGCAATGTTCTTTAATGCTTCATACAAAGAATCATATAATGCCGTCAAAGACGTTAAGAGCACAGAAACGAGTAATTAACAATGATATATTTTGATAACGCTGCTACGAGCAAA
>CAVDTI010000037.1:7206-14611 GCA_963611905.1 Faecalibacterium prausnitzii
AACCTAGCAAAGAAGTTTTAGAATGCTTTCTTAATGAGAACGCATTAAGTTTTGCCAATCCTTCTTCACGCCACGCCTATGGAAGAGAAGCAAATAGAAGACTGGATAACGCTAGAAATTCCATGCTCAAAAATCTTGGAATATCTACATCCCATAAATTAATTTTCACTTCAGGCGCTTCAGAAGGGAATAATCTTGCTATTAAAGGGGTGGCAGAAAATTATTCTCGTCGTGGTAAAAGAATAATTACGAGCCAAGTGGAGCATCCAAGTGTTCTTGAGGTCTTTAAAAGCTTAGAAAAGAAGGGTTTTGATGTTGTTTATTTGCCAGTCAATGAAGCTGGAGAAGTGGAACTTTCTACTTTAGAAGAAGCGATGAATAATGAAACAACTCTTGTTTCAATCATGGCAACAAATAATGAAACTGGTTCAAATAACGACATCGACGGTTTAGCAGATATAGTGCATAAATATCCAAAAGCGTTCTTCCATGTTGATGTAACTCAAGCCATAGGAAAAAGAGAGCTTCCTTATGATAAGATTGATTTATTCTCTTTCTCAGGGCATAAAATCCATGGCTTAAAAGGAACAGGCGCTTTAATCATCAAGAAAAACGTGACTTTAACACGTCAAATCGATGGAGGGGATCAAGAATATTCTCTTAGAGGAGGAACGGATAACCTTCCAGGAGATGCAAGTCTAGCCTTAGCCTTAGAAAGTGCGATAAAGAATCTAAATTCGAATGTTTGCCATGTCAAAGGAATAGAGACTTATTTAAGAAACGAACTTTCCAAAAATCCGGAAATCATTGTTAATTCCCCCCTCAATTCTTCTCCATTCATTCTAAATTTCTCTTTTAGAAAGAAAAAAGCATCTGTAATTACCGAGGCTTTATCTCATGAGGGAATATATGTTTCTAGCGTTTCTGCATGTAATAGCAAGGGCGAGCCTGTCTCCTATGTTATCGAAGCAATGGGCTTAGAAAAAGAAAGAGCGATGAATTCAATTAGAATTTCTTTCTCAAACGAAAACACTTTAGAAGAAGCGAAAACCTTCTTAGAAACTCTAAATTCAATACTAGAAAGGACAATTGATAGATGAATTACGACCACTTAATGATCCATTATGGTGAACTTAGCACTAAAGGTGAAAACAAAAGAGCATTCATTAAAGAATTGGGAAAAAATATACGTCATTCTTTAAAAAGATTCGAAAAACTAACCTATTCTACAGATCATGACCATACTTATATTAGTTTAAATGGTGAAGATCCAAAGAAAATAATCCCTCTTCTTCAAGAGGTTGCTGGTATTCAAAGAATCTCTCTTGTTTATAAGAGCGAAAGAGATTTTGCGCTTCTTTCAGAGAATGCTTTAAATCTTATAAAAGGAGAACAAGGCAATACATTTAAAGTTATTGCCAAAAGAATAGATAAAACCTATCCAAAACGTTCCTTTGATATCGCATGCGATATTGGCGCACATATTCTTAGAAACACTTCCTTAAAGGTTGACGTCCACAATCCAGACATTTCCTTACACGTAGAAATAAGAAAAGATTATGCTTACTTATATGCCCATTCCTATCCAGGAGCAGGAGGATATCCTCTTGGAATGAACGGCAAGGTTATGATGATGTTATCTGGAGGAATAGATTCTCCTGTTGCAGCCTATCTTTTTCTAAGAAGAGGCATTAGAATTGAATGCATCCATTTTGCTGCTCCTCCGTATACCTCCGATGCCGTTCTTGATAAACTCAAAGACATATTAGCTCAATTAAATGTTTATCAAGCGGATATCAGGCTGAATGTCGTGCCTTTCACAAAACTTCAACTTGAGATATATAAGAACGTTGAAGAACCATATTGCATTACAATTATGCGTAGGATGATGTTTAGAATTGCGGATAAACTAGCGAAATCTCATCATTGCTTAGGAATAGGCACAGGGGAGTCGGTAGGACAGGTTGCCTCCCAAACTCTTGATAGCATGATTGCTATTAATGATGTGACTAATTTTCCAATTATTAGGCCTTTAGCGGTAACTGATAAACTAGAATGTATATCAATTGCTCAAAAAATCGGTACATTCGATATTTCCGTTCGCCCGTTTGAAGATTGTTGCACGATCTTTAAACCAAAGAAACCAAAGACAAAGCCAAAGATAAATGAATGCGAGTATTTCGAAAAGCGTTTTGATTGGGAGCCTTTAGTTGATGAGGCCATTAAAAATGTTTCTGTCATCATTGTAAAAGACGGAGTTTCTACCTTCTATGAACATGATGATATGCAAAGTAATTAAGAGAGAGTAATCTCTCTTTTTTAATAGTAGGGCAAAAGAAAAAACGCATCCAATTGGATGCGTCATTTTTTATTCAGAAACTTATAAGGCTTTCTTGGCGATTTCGCAAAGATTTGCAAATCCTGCTGCATCGTGGATGGCCATTTCGCTTAACATCTTTCTGTTAAGACCGGCATTTTCTTTAGAAAGAACGCCAGCTTTTGTTAAGCCATTGATGAACTTGGAATAGGAGATTCCGTTGATTCTGCAACCAGCGTTGATACGTTTGATCCAAAGTTTACGGAAATCGCTCTTACGATCACGGCGTGATGCATAAGCATAGTTATATCCGTGGAGAACTTGTTCTTTAGCGGTCTTAAAGAGAAGGTGCTTGGAACCGAAGTATCCTTCAGCCTTTTTTAAGATTTTCTTACGACGTGCGCGTGTTTGAACACTGCCTTTTACTCTTGCCATAGTCTAATATTCTCCTTCCTTATTTAGAAACCCACTCGTTGACGGTCTTTTGATCGTTCTTGCTTAAATAGTAAGCGGTTGCGAGATGCTTTCTTTGTTTTCTTGTTTTGCGTGGGGCTAAGTGACCCATACCTGCGTGATGAACTTTGACTTTACCTGTACCAGTGAATTTGACACGCTTTGCCATGGTACGACTTGTCTTCATTTTTGGCATGATAGTTTCTCCTTCTTATTTTTTCTTAATCGGCATGAGGATTTCCTTATACCATTTACCTTCCCAAAATGGGGCTTTTTCTACACTTGCGATATCGGCGCAGACTTCATTGAATTTCTTCATGACTTCTTCTCCGATTTCAGTGTGAGTCATTTGCCTTCCACGGAAGACAACGCAAACCTCAACACGGTCACCCTTTTCAAAGAACTCACGTGCTTTGCGGGCTTTGGTTTCCAAATCGTGCTGACCAATCTGTGGGGTAAGCTGAATTTGTTTTAGCTCTTGGACTTTTTGATTCTTTTTCTTAAGCTTGTCTTGTTTTTGCTTTTCGAAACGAACTTTTCCATAGTTGCAGATGCGGCACACTGGCGGTGTTGCGGTAGGTGCGACGCAATAGAGATCAAGTTGGTAACTCATCGCCAAGCTATTTGCTTCACGAGAAGACATAACTCCAAGTTGTTCTCCTTCAGGACCGATGACGCGAACTTGCGGATAACGCACGTTCTCGTTGATTGGATCGCGTCTTTTTTCAGGACGACGGTTGTTATTGTTGTTGTAAGGTATAAAAGGTTCCTCCTTCAAGTAACAAAATAGCGTGGCAATTTCCACGCACGCATACTAATTCAAGCTTAGTTTTGTAGCGATATGGCCGATTTCCTTTGGAAGTCCGGCGAGTTCGTGGGAACTGCTTTCTACTTTATTAACGTTGATATTATCCGCCTTTTTAGAATGAATGCAACAAAAAATGGATAAAATCCAGAAAATTATTAGA
The DNA here is from genome assembly GCA_963611905.1 of Faecalibacterium prausnitzii. Taxonomy (GTDB): domain Bacteria; phylum Bacillota_I; class Bacilli_A; order RFN20; family CAG-826; genus UBA4951. The sequence continues at coordinate 10,945 of CAVDTI010000037.1, forward strand.
TTTTTTGCCTTTGAAAAGAAAAAACTCTAGCTAAATGCCAGTTGGACAAAAGCTAGAGTGTTTTGTTCTTAAAACAATTAATTAGATTCTTTTTTCTCTGTTCCTAGGAAATTAGCAACTATTTCCACGAGAAGAGAAAGGACAGAAACGATCGCAATTCCAAGACGTGGATAAACGTTATTTCTGTTGCCATACATTCCAACCCCAGAGAAGAATTCTGTTATATCGCCAACACTGTTCATTGCTAAGAGAGTGAAAGCTAAGCTAATAAAGAATACAACGAGGATTGGGAGGTAGGATCTAACATAGGGGATGTTCCAGAAACAAGCAACGCTAATGACGAAGGCGGCTAAGAAACTAAGGAATATTCCAGTTACAAATACGCCAGCTGATATGGAGAAACAAAGGTAATAGATCGTTGCGACAAGTATCAATAACGAACTGATAGCGTTTAATGTTGCACCAATTTCGTTCGTTTTGAAGAATTCAAGGACTTTCTTCATGTTATTTATCCTCCTTTTTCTTTCTTAATTGACTAACAACAGCGAGTGTAACGAATGCGCCAGTAAGAACTGCACTAACTGCAATTGTTGTATTTAATGCGATTCTCCAAGCTGGAGTGACGCTAACAAAGCGTGTTGAAGAACTCAAACCATTGATGGCATTTGATCTAGACATTGCGTAGTGGAAGTGCTTAGCTGCTTCTTTTACGGCATAGACAAGATTTCCATCGTCCGTATCCATAATTTGTTTCTTAAGAAGTGGGATAGCGGCATTGCCATTTAAGCAATATGTATCTGAACCTGCGGTTAAACTTGTTGCATAGTGAGACATGAAGCCGGTTAATGCGTTATCCGTTCCGTCGGTTTCGCAATGTCCCTCAAATTTCCATTCTTTTCTTAAAACGTTGATGTTTAAGGCAGACTTTGAAGATGCCCATTCTAAGCCAAGACGGTTGAAGGATTGCATGAGGGAGGTTGCTTTTCCGACCTTTAATGCACCTTCGAATGCACGTAAGGAACCTTCACGGAAAGCTTGTTCGTTGAAGAAGTTGGAAACGCCATGGCGTTCGAATTCTTGATCGTTGCCGGTAAAGTGCTTGACACCAGCTAATGTGCCTTTCTTTTCCATCGCAGGAACTTCGATTGCACCAACAATGGCTGAAAGATTGGCGTCTTCTGAGCAGTATTCGTATGATCTTCCGCCGAATGGAGTTCTATGGAGGTCAAATCCGCCATTCCAAATTTCAACTTGTCCGCACCAAAGTCCGTCTTCGCCTTCAAGTTCCCCTCTTCTTTCAATCAAATCTTTATTGAAAGTACAAGTCAAAATTGTTTTTGAGGTATAACGGGTTGAATACATCTTATTTGGTTCGTATTTTCCAGAACCGTATTTTCCAGTCGTATCTTCATATGCGAATGGGTAGTGTCCCATGCCGCCGTCAACGCCATCGCCGACCTTAGTTTGTGGCAATGAAACTGAAGTAACGGCATTTCTTCCTGAGGAGCATTCGAGAGTTGTCATGAGCTCATCGAATGTCATTTGGTTAAGATATTTATTCCATGTTTCGTCGTCGTTATAATCAACGTCTTTCATGGCAACGAATGTATAACCTGCATCAGTTCCTAAATCAGCTGTCGCTTCTTCGAAACTTGGAGCGTTTGTTGGTTTAACATAGGTATCTCCGCCAAGAATTTCGATCATTTTCTTATCGGCTGTGACTGATGTTGATTTTGTTGGATAGGTTGCCTTCCAATCGCTTCTAGAAAGATAGGTTCCAGCATCTTTAACCCAGTAATTAAGATCGCAATCATCAAATTGATTGGTGACAATGATACTAGAATCAACGGTACTATTCTTATAAGAGGTTGTATCGATTTGTTTTAAGTCGAAGTGGTATGCTTTAGAAGAATCTCCATTGACGCTCTTGCCTTCAATATCGACCATGCCGGTTTTGCCTTTTGCGGCCAAAACGTTATTAAGGGCATCGTGGGCGTTATCACCAACTGAAAGATAGTAGTCGCCTTTGGAAAGATAATATCCTTTAGCGTTGGTATAGTCATAAGAGGCAAGGAAATAACGAGGGACGGAAACTGTAATTGTTTCATCTTTATTTGCCTCGAGCATACCAGTTTTGCCAAATCCGACTAATTGGATTGCGCTCTTTTCTACTTTATTCTTTACTTCATACTCTTCATATGGAGTTTGTGCATAGATTTGAACGACTGATTTTCCTTTAACGGAGCCAGTGTTGGTGACTTTAACATTGACCTCGTAATTATCGGTGTCTTTGTTATAAGTTGGATTTCCAACGAGTTCTTGTTTGAAGGTTGTATAGCTTAAGCCATGTCCGAAAGGATAGGATACTTCATCTTGGTATTTCCAAGAGGAGGCGTTACCTGTTGCTCCAACTTTATCAGAGGCGTTATATCTATTAAGAACGCTATCTTCATAACGTGTTTCGTAATATTTATAACCAATATATATGCCTTCGGCTTGGAAGGTCATATGAGAGGCGTTTTCATCTTCTAGAGTGCCATCACTATTCTTGTCAACATTCAATGTCTTATCGATTTCATCAGCGTTGAGATATGCAGGGGTGTTATCGATAGAGTTAACAACAGCTGGTGCAGAAGTTGAACTAACTGCGTATGTGTCAACTAATCTTCCACTAGGATTCGTGTCTCCTTTAAGAATCGAGGCAACTCCTCTCATGCCTTGTCCACCAACACAACCGATAAACATGCAAGAATCGACGTCATATTCACTAAGCCAATTGACTTCGAGTTGAGATGCAGTATTTAACAAGACGATGATTTTCTTGAAATGTCCTGCTGCCTTTTCTTCTTTTAGCATTTGAAGAATGGCTTTTTCTTCAGGAATTAAGGCCATCGATGATTGATCGGTGTATTTTCCTTCTGCTTTGTCGTGAACCAACATATCAGCGGATTCATGGCCTTGTCTAGCGATCATATAAATGGCCGCGTCTTGATAGTCTTTTTGCCAAGAGTCTTTAACCTCAGTAGAATAAACTGAGATAGGATCTTCGCTATTGGCTGCAGAACCACCAGTTAGATAACCCCAAGGCATTGACATACCTCTTGTTGTGCCAGAGTTCTTTAGGGCGTTAAATAATGTTTCGTTAACACCAAAGCCTTCTTTTTCTAAGGCTTCTTTAAGATCTGGAGCATAACCTGCATTTGGACGGGATCCAGCGGAAACACCATATAAGAGGGGCTGAACTTGCGCATGCCCAAAAAGCGAAACCTTTCTTTCGGTGCTTTTTAATGGAAGAGCGTTGTTCTCGTTTCTTAGCAAAACCGCGCCTTCTTTCATTTCGTTGATTGTTTGTTCAAAACCAGCTTCAACCAATTTCTTTTGATTGGCTTCGTTTTTCTCACCGAATTCACTCTTGAAGTATTCGGTGTCTTCGTTGGCGTTGTCGACGGTAATTTTTTTTACCGTTTCGGCGTGTAAGGTGTTGTTAATCAACTTCTCATATTTATTAGCTAATTGGGAACCAACGCTAGTAAAAGTGAGCACAAAAGTTGATATGCCACCTAGACCTAACCACAATTTTTTCCTTTTCATTTTTACCTCCTTGTTGTTAGATGATACCAAGAAGATAACAAAAGAAATGTAAGCGCTTAAGTGACTAAACGAGAAG
>CAVDTI010000038.1:0-13600 GCA_963611905.1 Faecalibacterium prausnitzii
GGCATATATTGTGAAACACCAAGCGAAAGACTTTATTATGAAGCAGTCGTTGAAGACGCTGGCAAAGCAAAAATGTCCGCTTTTAACGGACGTAAATATTCAATACCATTAGAATCTAGATTAGCATCATATGAAGAATTAGCAAAAACAATTGCCGATATACGTTCTAAAGGCGGCATCATTCTTGGACCAAGCGAATCTGTGGAATGTAATTTCATGGTTATTAACGAAGATGAAAAATTGGTATATCACAACCACGTGCCACTTTCTTCGAAAAAAGAAAAAATAAAATAACTACTGCAAAATCCTCTTCTTTTTAAGAATATCTAGTTTAGAGTTAAGCTTTTTATAGACATGTTCCACCATCCATTTTTCACTAGATAACGTATACACATCATCCAACTTCACCCATCTTAATCCAGAATTTTCATCTTCTTTGATTTCCAAAGGATCATTCTCATCCTCTTGTAATAGATATGTTACGTTTAGATGAAGATGAGATGGAACGTATCTTCCTTTTCTGTAATGAGAATTAACCGTAAGAATTTCTAAAGAGAATATTTTTCCTTCATTAAGAAGCTTGAAATTAGAAAGACCGCTTTCTTCCTTCGCTTCTTTTAACGCGACTTTCAAGCAATCTTCTTCTCCATCGTTATGACCACCAAGCCAACTCCAAGCCTGGAAAATGTTGTGATAACAAAGTAAAACTTTATCTAACGTTCTATTAACAATCCAAACAGAGGTGGTTAAGTGATATGTTTCATTATTTCTAGAAAATACGTCTTCTTCTTTTCGTAATAAATCAAGAATGATTCTCTTTTCAGACTCTTCCTCTTCATTAAATGGATGAAATTCTTCCAATTCGTTAATCAAATCAATCTTGCTCATAAATTGTTAATTAACTCCTGTAGTTTCAAAAAGACATTAGCTAGAGGAAATCCATCAACTAAGGTGTGAGAAAGAGTGATATTCAAAGTCAAATGATATCGTCCATCAATATCTTTTTCGTATTTATCCCACAACACTCTTGGTATAGAAAGATTATCATGATTTCCTGCAGGTGTTGGATGTTTAAAAGACTTAACGCGCAAAACGGGAAGACATGAGGCAAAAATAACATTCGGTTCTGAACATATAGGTGATGTATCTAATTCATCATCTGGATCCATATGTTTTGCCTTTTCATTTAATTCTATGACATTCTTAACGAAAATATTCATGTCTTCATCGAAATTGCATCCTACATTTATATAGACGCCAGAATCACCCATAACCGTCCAAGTAGGTTCAATAGAATCATAATAATAGATTTTTCCCTCCACTTCTCTTAAATGAAGTTCATATACAGAATTTATAGCCTTCGTTAAGAAATATAAGAAAAGAGGGAAAAAAGAAACATTCTTCTTTTCCTTATATATAAGAAGATCGGTTACATCAATATCCACATCTAATCCATAAGTTGGATCAGGAAACTTAGAAAAATAATAATATTGGTTTCTTTTTTTATAGGTTTTCAAATCAATCTCATTTCTCATTTAATCGCGCCTTTCTTTCTCAATTCGTTAATTAAATATTCTCTTGCTTCAGGATCGTTCTTTAAATCTATCTTATCAACATCAATATCAATTATCCTCTCTGAAGGATAACTTTTCCTCATCATTTGGTCATATCCATCATAGATAAACTTGTAATATGTGATCAGCTCAGGATCTATTTCAAAAGAGCGCCCCCTACTTTTAATTCTCTTGAAAACGGTTTCAAAAGACCCATGCAAATATATCAGTATATTGTTATCATTATTTTTCAAGTCAACCAAAGACTCTAAAATTTCTTTTGAGAAAGAATTGTATATCTTCATTTCTAATTCAGAAATATTACCAAGTTCATAATTCTTCTTAGCAAAATAACAGTCCTCAAATAAAGATCTATCAAGGATTGCGTTTTTATCTTTAAGAGCGTTTCTTAAAGTGTTAAATCTTGCTCTAAGGAAAGACATTTGAAGCAAGAAAGAATAACGATATTTTTGTTTTTCCTCGTTATTTGCCTTGTAGAATAAGGGCAATATCTCATTTCCTTTGACGGTTTCAAAATATGTTGGAAGTCCTAATTCCTTCTCTAATATTTGTGCGGTTGTAGTCTTTCCAATGCCAATCATTCCACCAATTACAATCATCTTTTCTCTCCTTAAACTCTACGCATTATCTTACAAAGGATATAAACTAACCATAGAAACAATTACACGCAAAATTAAATTGGAAGTCAATGTAAAAATGCTCTTCCAAAAATGTTAAAAAATCGTCATCTATATGCTATTGCTAACTCTACTTTTGGAATTATAATGAGTTCCCGGATAAGAAAACTGTTCTTTGATCTATTAGGATGCGATGTGACTCATTAGAAAGCTGTTGTCGTATTTTAATAGAGCCTTATCCAGAATTCATACACATAGGAGGAAATTAAAGTATGAAAAAACAAGCACTTCTTTTATTAGGTGCCTCACTCCTCACCCTCGCTTCCTGTTCACCAAAGGAAGACACAAAATCTTCTACTAGCACAGAAGATGCAGTTATTAAGGTTGCCTTAGTAACAGATTCCGGGACGTTAAATGACCACAACTTTAACCAAACTTCTTGGGAAGCGGTTAATGAATGGGCTGTCGCAAATGGCGGTGGAAAAGTCGAAAACCAAGTCGTCAGCAGCGGTAAGATTCAAACAAAATATTATCAACCAACAGCAACAGGCGGTGACTTCACCACAACAGAAAGAGTTGCAGCTATTAAAGCAGCCGCAGACTGGGGCGCAAACTTTATTGTCTTACCTGGCTACCTCTTCCAACCTGTCGTTAAAATTGTTCAATCAAATAAAGAATACAAAGACATTCATTTCTTAGCTTTAGACTGCGTTAACCAAGATTCCGATAATGACTATGCCGAATTCACATTAACAAGCAAAGTCTCCATGACCCAATATCATGAAGAACAAGCTGGATTTATGGCTGGATATGGTGCCGTCAAAGAAGGCTTAAGAAAATTAGGCTTTGTCGGCGGTATGGCGGTTCCTGCCGTTATGAGATATGGCTATGGCTATATCCAAGGTGCAGAAAAGGCCGCAGCTGAATTAAACCTCGATGCCAGCTCAATTGACATGCAATATTACTATGCCAGACAATTCGCTTCCACCGCCGAAGCAACCAATCTTGCCAAAAACTGGTATGAATCAGGGACCGAAACAATCTTCGCTTGTGGCGGAGCCGTCTATAACTCCGTTACCACAGCTCTTTCTGGTATTGCCAATAAGACTGGTAAATCCTGGATCGGCGTTGATACAAATCAACATGCTGATACCTCTATCAAACCAGATGGAATGAGAGATTATCTTTTAACCTCTGCCATGAAAGGCTTAGGTACATCAATCAAATCCGCTTTGACCGATTGGAAGAATAACAACTATGAAAAATTCTCCGATAGCTTAGCTGGCAAAATTGAAAACCTCGGTATCAATGAAGACGCAGTTGCTCTTCCAACTCCAGCCTCCACAGGTGACGAAGGATGCTGGGGATTTAAGAACTTCAAACTTGCGGATTACGAAACTCTTGTCAAAGCGATGAAGGCCAATACAATCACCGTTTCTTCCGACACGACAAAAGAACCAACAGTTTCCAAAGTCAAAGTAACATACTACAAATAACAAATTTTTTAAGGGGGCCTTCACGGCCCTCTTTCCTTAATTGGGAGTAATCATATGGAAGAAAAAGTTCTTGAATTAAGGCATATATGCAAATATTTTCCTGGAATAAAGGCAAATGATGATATATCGCTTGCGTTGACGAAAGGCGAAATCCATGCTTTGCTAGGCGAAAACGGAGCGGGAAAATCCACTCTTATGTCTATGGTCTCTGGCTTATATAAACCAGATTCTGGCGATATCATTTTAAATGGCGAAAAAGTTTCTATTAAGGATCCACATGAAGCGTGCAAGATGGGAATTGGAATGGTTCACCAGCATTTCATGCTCGTAGGAGTTTTTTCAGCATTAGAAAACATCATCTTAGGCGAAGAGCCTGCTGGTAAATTTGGCTACATCAAACCAAAAGAAGCAAGGGCAAAACTCGAAGAACTTTGCAAAAAGTACAACTTCCACATCGATTTAGACGAAAAAATTGATGACATGTCTGTAGGAGAACAGCAAAAAGTCGAAATTCTTAAAATGCTCTATAGAGATTCGAATATCTTGATTTTCGACGAGCCAACTGCCGTTCTTACCCCACAAGAAATCGACGATTTAATGATTTCAATGAGAAATCTTGCCAAAGAAGGAAAATCAATTCTTTTTATTTCGCATAAACTTAATGAAATTATGGCTGTTACCGATAAAGTAACAATTCTCCGTAAAGGCCAATGTGTCGGAACTGTAAACACAAAAGAAACAACCGAAGAAGAACTTTCGCGTTTAATGGTTGGAAGAGACGTTCAACTCGTTACTCAAAAAGAAGAGTCAAAACCCGGAAAAGACATTCTTACTATCAACAATTTAACAGTCTATAACCAGGAAAAAGGCAAAGATACCGTAAGAAACGTTAGCTTAAACGTTCGTGAAGGAGAAATCGTTTGCCTAGCTGGTATTGAAGGCAATGGGCAAAGCGATTTAGTCTATGCCTTAACAGGTATTTGCAAAGCAAAAGAAGGAGAAATCGTTCTCCATCACGTAAAGAATCCTCATTACAACAAAACCATTAAAAAGTTTGTTGAATCCAAAGGAAAAATCTACAAAGAAGAAGAATACGTCGATGCTCACCTAGAAAAATTAAGCATCCGTAAGAGAGGGTTAGCGGGTTTATCCCACATCCCTGAAGATAGACATAAATATGGATTAGCGTTAGATTTCTCGCTCGAAGACAATCTTGTTTTAGAAAGATATTTCCAAAAACCATATAGCATCATGGATATCCGTAACAAAAAAGCCATCAATGAATATGCGAATAAATTGATTGAACAATACGATATTCGTTCATCTCTTGGTGCGGAAACAATCGTTCGTTCGATGTCTGGTGGTAACCAACAAAAAGCAATCATCGGAAGACAATTGGATTTGAATTCTCCACTATTGATCGCAGTATCTCCCACAAGAGGATTAGACGTTGGTGCGATTGAAAGAATTCATAAGCAATTAATCGAAAATCGTGACGCAGGAAAAGGCGTCTTGCTTGTTTCTCTTGAACTTGAAGAAGTAATGAACGTTTCTGATCGAATTCTTGTTATGCACGATGGGAAAATCGTCGCAGAACTTAATCCAAAAGAGACGACAGTTCAAGAAATCGGCCTTTATATGTCCGGTGCTAAAGTGCAAGAAGGGAGAGAATAAACATGAAGGAATTTATTTCAAAAATTAAAAATCTCTCAGTAAAAATAGGTTCTTTTCTAAAAAAGATCTTTACCCCAGTTGGTGATTTCTTAAACAAATATGTTTGGCGTTACCTTAGATATGTATGCGTTCCGATTGCTAAATTCTTTTCTTGGCTATTTCATTTTAAAGCAGCAAGAGCGGTTGCTAGTTCAATTATTTGTATCTTAATTGGTCTTTTTGCTGGATTTATCATCATGGTTATTCGTGATCCAGAAAATTGTTTTGCTGGATTAAGCGTTTTATTTACCGCTGGTTTCCAAGGAATGTCTGAAGGCGACTTTGATGCAATATCCCACGTTATTGGTACGATGACTCCAATGGTTATGGCAGGTATTTCCATTTCCTTTGCCTTTAAACTTGGCTTATTTAATATTGGAATTACAGGGCAATTAACCATGGGTGCATTCTTGGCTTTGATTTGTTCATTCTGTGGAATGCCGTGGTATGTCTGCGCTCTTGTTGCCCTACTTGGCGGTTCGGCAATTGGTTTAATCTCGGGATTATTAAAAGCACATTTCAATGTTAATGAAGTCCTTTCTGGCATCATGCTTAACTGGATTGTCTATTATTTCTGTGGAATAATCGGTGATTATCTCCCAGAAAGCTGGATTGACAAATCAAATAAAACCCAATTGGCAAAAATGTCCGTCTCCGGAAGACTTCCAACTTTATTTAGTGAATTTGATGCGGAAGGGTATGCCAATCAAGCTTACTACAACATTACGGCCGGCATATTTATTTCCATTGCTGTTGCAATTATTATTTGGTTCATTCTTAAATACACAAAATTTGGTTTTGAATTAAAACTTTGCGGTTCAAATAAGTTTGCTGCTAAATATGCTGGTATCAATCAAAATAGCAAAATCGTTCTCTCCTTAGTTATTTCAGGAGCTATAGCAGGCGTATGTGGCTATATGATATTTGCCACTCCTTCGCCAAAAGGCTTCACTTTTGGCTCACTTGATGGCGTCATGCTTTCGGATGGGTTTAACGGCATATCAGTTGCTCTGATTGGCCAAACCGATCCTATTGGATGCATTTTCTCTTCCTTTATCCTTGCCTATCTTTCAGAGGGGCAAACACAAATCGTTAACGTTTCAATCCTCTATTCCAAATACTATATGGAATTAATTAAAGCGGTCATCATTTATGCAGCCTCTTTTAGCGCATTCATTGGCATGTTGATCACTAACATCAATCAAAAGAACAAGCAAACAATCGACGCTTCATTTAAGCAACTATATCGTTCTAACAACAAGGAGGAAAGTTTATGAATCCAGTAATGATTTTAGAAGGAGTCATGATTACTGACAGCCTTTGGGGAAATTTGATTTTCTATTTCATCGTATTCGGAGTTGGTTTCATCCTTGGAGCATATGGCGGAATGTTCTCAGAATGTTCGGGTATTATCAACATTGCTCTTGATGGAGCGATGTTGCTTGGGGCGTTTTCTGGCATTTTATTTTGTCAGCAAATAAGCGGAGCCCTATCTGGCTCTCCTTTATTGAACAATTGGTTCTTTGTTAACTTTATTTATCTGTTAGGATTGCTAGTATGCATATTGGTGTCTATCGCCTTCTCTTTCACCTTATCTTTCGTTTCAATTAAGCTAAAAGCTGATCAAACAATTGTTGGCACCGCTTTAAATAGCGTTGTTGCGGCTGCGGTATTAATCGTTAACACTGTTCATCGTGGAGCAGACCTTCCTGAAACTGACGTTTCTATGTTCTATAATGTCATGCTTTATAAGACGGATAACGGCTTCTTTAACGGAATGTTCTCTAATTTGAACATCACAGTTATTGTTGGAATTATTCTTATCATTGTTCTTGCTTTTATTATGAATAGGACGCGCTTAGGATTAAGAATTAGGGCGTGTGGCGAAAATCCTGCTGCAGCCGATTCAGTCGGAATTAAAGTTAATAAAATGAGATATATTGGCACTGCTATTGGCTCAGTTTCTGCTGCAATTGGCGGTTATATCATCTTCACTTGCTTACAACTTGGTGAATGGAATCTTACTTCTGGCGTATTTGGATACGGTTTCTTAGTCTTAGCCATCGAAATCTTAGGTAACTGGAAAGCCTTAAATATTTCATTAGCAGCCTTATTCTTTGCCTTATTTATGTCTTTCGCCCAATTTATGACGATTGCCTTTGGTGGTGCAGCAAAGACCTTCTATAACTCCAAAGCTTTCTATTGCATGGCTCCTTATTTAATTGCTTTGCTCTCTTTGATTCTTTTCTCAAAGAAATCTCATGCACCGAAGGCAGAAGGTATTCCTTACGATAAATCTTCAAGATAATTATTTTCTCTTTTTTGTAGATTAGATTTATTTCTTTTAATGTATAATACTCAAGTTTGTAAGAAAGGTTTTCAGTATGTATCAAGAACTTCAAAAAGGATGGTTAGAGGTCATCACAGGACCAATGTTTGCTGGTAAAAGTGAGGAACTCATCCGTAGAGTTAAAACTCTTTCTTATACAAAGATGAAAATAATCGCATTTAAACCTGCGATTGATGATCGCTATGACAAGACGGCGATTGCTTCTCATGACGGAAGCAAATATGAAGCATATGCAATCAAAAACGCATCTTCTATTCTCGAGTTGGTTAGAGAAGATACACAAGTTGTCGCGATTGATGAAGTTCAATTCTTCGATATGAGCGTTGTTAAGATTTGCGAAGATCTTGCAGATAGAGGAATTAGAGTTATTGTCGCTGGACTTGATATGGATTTCAAAGGTGAACCATTCGGTCCTATGCCAGAACTCTTAGCTAGAGCGGAATTCGTAACAAAACTATCTGCAGTTTGCACAGTTTGCGGATGTGCCGCCACAAGAACTCAGCGTTTGATAAACGGTGAACCAGCAAAAGCAAATGATCCAATAATTCAAGTTGGTGCAAAAGAAAATTACGAAGCACGTTGTAGAAAACACCACATCGTTCCAAAAAACTAAAAAATCAAAAAATCGCTGCGTTTCCCGTTTATTTTTAGAAAATGCAGCCTTTTATTTTACGAAAAAAGCCTTGGGGCACATTCCCAAGGCTATTTATATCATAGGAGTAAAAATTATCTTTGAACGCGGCCAGAGCCATCTCCACCAGCAAGTTTCTTAACCTCATCAACACTGACAAAGTTATAGTCGCCTTCGATGGAATGTTTTAAGGCAGAAGCAGCAACAGCAAATTCAATTACGGCTTGTGGTTGATAATCATTAAGTAAGGCATAGATTAAGCCGCCAGCAAATGAATCACCACCACCAACACGATCAACAATATGGAGATTATATTCTTTCGACATATAAGCATTACCGTCATAAATCATGCCACACCACTTATTATCTGTCGCAGAGATGGATGTTCTCATTGTAATGCAAACATATTTGAAACCAAATTTGTCTTTTAATTGCTTTGCAACAGAGACATATCCGTCTTTGTTAAGTTTTCCAGAAGATGTATCGGTTGCTTCAGCTTTGATTCCGAAGACATCGTTTGCATCATCCTCATTTCCGATAAGGACATCAACATATTGCATGAACTCGCTCATGACTTCCTTGGCCTTTTCTTTGGACCAAAGTTTGCTACGGTAGTTAAGATCGCAAGAGATGGTAACACCATGTTTCTTACAAGCCTTGAGAGCTTGTCTAGTAATTTCAACGACATTATCGCCTAAAGCTGGTGTGATCCCAGAGAAATGGAACCAATTAACTCCTTCAAGGATTTTGTCCCAATCATATTCTTCTGCACTAGATAGGGCAAAAGCGCTATTAGCGCGGTCATAAATAACCTTAGATGGTCTTTGAGAGGCGCCTTTTTCAAGGAAATAAATTCCTAAGCGATCTCCACCTCTAACGATATTTGAGGTATCAACGCCATATCTTCTTAAAGAATTAACGGCTGCTTGTCCAATCTCGTGGGATGGGATTTTGCTAACAAAGGCTGCATCAATTCCGTAATTAGCAAGAGAGACAGCAACGTTTGCCTCTCCTCCGCCGAATGTTGCTTCCAAATGGTCGCATTGAACAAAACGTAAATAATTATCTGGTTGAAGACGGAGCATTAATTCGCCTAAAGTAACTGCTTTCATACTTATTTTCCTCTTACAAGCTCAACGGCTTTCTTTGTTTTTTCTTCGATTTCTTTGAAGCTACCTTTCATCATGAAGCTACCACCACAGGCAAGGATGCGAGGATAGGCAAGATATTCAAGAATATTCTCTTCGTTAACTCCACCAGTTGGCATGAAGGTAACTTGCGGAAATGGTCCATTTAAGGCTTTGATTGTCTTTAATCCACCATAGTTTCCAGCTGGGAAGAATTTAACAACGTTAATTCCTAAGCTTAAGGCTTTCATGATTTCGGTTGGTGTGACGCATCCTGGAAGATAAGGAACGTTAGAATCTTTACAAATCTTAGCGATTTCCTCACTTAAACCAGGAGAAACAACGAATTTAACCCCAAGAGAAATTGCTTCTTTTGCTTGCTCAGGATTAATAACGGTCCCTGCGCCAATTAAAGCGTTAGGGAATTTTTCAATTGCTAATTTAATCGCGTCTTTAGCACATGCTGTACGATAAGTAATTTCCGCAACTGGAAGTCCACCATTAACTAAGGCCTCCATAGTTGGGATAGCATCTTCGATCTTGTTAATGGCAACCACTGGAACAAGACGGTAATGCTTAATTTGTTCTAAGACATTTTCCATAATTTATTCTCCTAATAAATTTTTGATATTGCCGTAAGAAATTTGATATGCCAATTTTTTTGCATCATCTAAAGGATACTCGTTTGCATCAACTTTTTCTCCTAAGAATGTTGCAAGAATTCTTCTAAAGAAGTCAAATCTCGAATAAGAAGAGAATGATCTTGAATCCGTAAGCATTCCTAAGTTGGTTCCTAGAAGGGAATATTCAGAAATTATTTCAAGATTTCTTCTAATGCCTAAGAGAGTATCGTTGAACCACCAAGCAGCACCAACAAGAACATTTCTGAAGGCACCGGAGATACAAGAGACCTCTCTTAACATTTCAGGGTTGAGTGAATAAAGAATGATTGTTGGTCTTTCTTCGTCACTTAACTTATCTAAGAATTTGATTAAATCAGAAACATTAACTCCTTCTGCAATGACATCAAATCCTGCATCGACGCCAATCTTCTTAAACATTGGAGTATTGATGTTTCTAGTAACAGAGAAATGGATTTGCATGATGAGATTTCTCTTCTTATATTCTTTCATCAAGAAGACAAGAAGATATCCGAATAAGGAATCACGTTCTTCTTCAGTAAGGTTGTCTCTCTTCAAATAAAATTCCCTTGCTTCGGAATCCAAGGCGTATTTACGGGGGAAATCTTTAAATCCATGATCTGTGATCTTGCAACCTTTGCTCACAAAGAAGTCTAATCTTTCTGAGATCGCTTTCTCCAAATCGTCTAAGGTGTTTAACGAATATCCTACAACGTCACCTAATTCGTTTAGATATTTTGAATCAAAGGAATAAAGCTTATCAGGTCTAAAGGTTGGAGTAACGTTGGTCTCATTTACCTTGCAATGATCTTTTAAATCTTCAGTTGGATCGTTTGTTGTGGCAACAAAGTGAACGTTGAAGAGTCTTAAGAGTTTTTGAACAGAGAGACTTTTGATTTTCTCATTTGCTTCAGCATAGATTTTTTCAGCAGTCTCATTATTTAAACTTTCGTTGATTCCAAATACTTGTTTAAGTTCAAAATGCGTCCAGTAATAAAGTGGGTTCCCGCATAATGATGGCATTATTGAAGCGTATTTAAGAAACTTTTCATGATATGATGCCGAACCGGTGATGTATTTCTCATCGATTCCGGCCATTCTCATAGCACGCCACTTATAATGGTCGCCAGCAAGCCATAGTTCACCAATATCAGTGAATTTTTTGTCGTTCTTAATGGCGTTTTGATCAAGATGGCAATGATAATCGATTATTGGGAGATCTTTTATCTCTTTATAGATTTCTTTGCTAGCTTCACCTTTAAGAAGAACATCTTCACTAAAGAAGCTATTCATAGATCAAACTCCGCTATAAGCGCTGAAGCCACCATCGATCGGTAAGACGACGCCCGTGATAAAGGAAGCGGCTGTAGCGTTAGAAAGGAAGAGAACTGCGCCTAGGAGTTCATCTGCTGTACCAAATCTTCCCATTGGAGTGTTATTTAAGATCTTGTGTGTTCTTTCTGTTGGGGTGCCGTCAGCGTTCCAAAGTAAGGCTTTGTTTTGTGCTGTGGAGAAGAATCCAGGAGCAATAGCGTTAACTCTAATGCCAGTCTTAGCAAAGTGAGTTGCTAACCATTTTGTGAAGTTAGAAACACCAGCTTTAGCTGCAGAATATGCAGGGATCTTTGTTAATGGGGTAAAGGCGTTCATTGAGGAGATGTTAAGAATTGAGCATCCTTCTTTGCCTAACATATCAGGTGTGAATATTTGAGTCGGAAGAAGAGTTCCTAAGATGTTGAGATTAAAGACAAATTCAAACCCTTCAGTCTTTAAATCGAAGAAGGAGATTGTAGATTCATCCATTTTTGAATCATAGAATTCTTGGGAAGTAGATGCTTTTGGAGAATTTCCGCCTGCACCATTGATAAGAATGTCGCACTTACCAAAATCAGCAAGAATTTGTTGATGGGCTTTTTCGAGTGAAGCCTTATCAAGAACATTTGCTTCATATCCTTTAGCATTTCCGCCAAGGGCTCTGATTTCTTCTGCTTTAGCATCGGCTGCAGAGAAATGTAAATCTAATAAAGCGACTTTAGCATGGCAAAGAGCAAAAGCTCTTGCCATTTCGGAGCAAAGAACGCCTCCTGCTCCAGTGATGACTACGACTTTGTCGGTGTAATCAACGAACATAGGTAATTTGTTATCCATTTTCTTTTTCCTCTTTTATTATTTGCTGAAACGAGTTACCGCTTCGAATAAACCATTTATATATGCGCATCCAAGTGCACGATCATATAATCCATATCCTGGTTTTTGATCTTCGCCCCAGATGTTTCTGCCATGATCTGGTCTAACATATCCATCAAATCCATTATCAACAAGATTCTTAACGATTAAGGCCATATCTAACGAACCGTATTTGGAAAAATGTCCAACTTCCGTGAAGGAATCTTTATCATCGGTATACTTAACATTTCTTAAGTGAGCGAAATAGATTCTGTTGGCTTTGGCATATTTTGCTGCCATATGCGGAAGATTGTTCTTTCTTCCTGCGCCTAAGCTTCCTGTGCAGAACGTTAAACCATTATGAATATTAGGTACTGCAGCAAAGAGTTTATCGATATCTTCTTCGCTTGTGATGATTCTTGGAAGACCGAAGACGTCCCATGGTGGGTCATCTGGATGAATTGCCATACTAATTCCGTATTCATCACAAACAGGCATGATTGCCTTTAAGAAATAGACAAGATTTTCAAAAAGTTGCTCATGCGAAATTTGTCTATATTTTTCAAGCAAGCCTTGTAATTCTTCTGGGGCATAGGATTCATCCCAACCTGGAAGATGAAGATGATTTGGATCTACTTTTTCGAAATCGTCGCGTGAATAAGATAGGGCGTTGCTACCATCAAATAATTGATGATGCATATCAGTTCTTAACCAGTCAAAGACAGGCATGAAATTGTAGCAGACCACTTTGACCCCCGCTTCCGCACAAAGTTTTAAATTCTCTTTAAACGCGGCAATGTGCTCATCTCTCTTCTCATTTCCCATTTTAATATCTTCAGAAACAGGAATTGATTCGATGACCTCCATCTTTAAACCGTTTTTCTCGCAGGTTTCTTTTAACTTATCGAGAGAACTCTTCTCCCAAACTTCGCCAGCCTTTTTGTCATAAACCGAAGTAACGATTGTCGACATATTTGGTATTTGTCTGATGTACTCAAGAGGTATCGAGTCATTCAAGCCATACCAACGAAATGATAATTTCATTAAGTTTCCTCCTTAGTGGCTAGGAATATTCTAGTTCCATGCAATATATACTTAAATTGCAATATTTTCGTTTTTAGATTGCAAATATTGCTTTATGATAACGCTTACAAGAATATTTAAACGATTTTTTAACTCTATTTAAAGGCTTAAATATAAGGAAAAACTCACAAAAACGACAATAATTGCCTGTAATTTGAACTAATTATCAAACAATAAATGCAATATTTAAACAATCTTATTG
>CAVDTI010000039.1:0-2843 GCA_963611905.1 Faecalibacterium prausnitzii
TTCATACAGTAGGAATTGTAGCATATAAAAGTTGATTTAGATAAAATGTTATTGTTATGGAAGAAGAACTTTTTAAGTCTTTAAACGAATTGCATGACGCCTTAAGGGGTGATCCACGTATAGTTAGGCTAAACGAATTAGAAGAAAAACTATATAAAGATAATAATGTAATTGAATTAACCAAGAAAAAAGATGATCTAGAAAGAGACTATGTTTCTTGTCTTTCTTATAGCGATTACGATTCTCCTTTGGCGAAAGAGAAACAAAAGGCTCTTTATGAAGCAAAGTTAGAACTTGATTCTTATCCTTTGGTTAAAGAATACAATGAGGCCTTTACTACAGTCAGGGACATATATATGAAAATAGATGACATAATTTATGGCCCATTTCGTTCGAAGACTCTTTCTAGTGAGGCTAAATAAAATATGTTAAAGGTTGCAGGTGGAAAATATCGGACAAGACTCTTAGAAGTCCCTCCAGATGTCACGGTTCCTACAAAAAGCATGGTTAGAGAGGCTCTTGCTAACGCCTTAAGAAACAAAATTGATGATGCAGTGGTTCTTGATATGTTTGCGGGTTCTGGTGCACTTGGCATAGAAATGCTATCTCGTGGAGCAAAGACTTGTTACTTCATCGATCAATCAAAAGACGCAGCAAAAATTATAAAGAAAAACTTAGACACATTAAAAATAACGGATTCCTATGTTATTAACTCTTCATATGTCGATGGGCTAAATAAGATTAAAGAACAAGTGGACATCGTCCTTATGGATCCGCCATATAAAGATGTTTCTTTTTATCAAAATGGTATAAATCTCTTATTGGATAAGAAAATCCTTAAAGACGATGGAGTTATCGTTCTTGAGTATGAGAATGATATCATTGTTGATGAGATGCTTTTTCAAGAGGTTAGAGACTATCGTTATGGACGTAGCAAAATAAAAATATTATGGAGACAAAAATGAAAAAAATAGCAGTATATCCTGGCTCTTTTGATCCAATTACTAATGGACATATTGGAATATTAAAGAGATCTTTGCAAGTGTTTGATGAGGTTATTCTTCTTTTGGCGGTTAATCCAAATAAGGTATCTCGTTTTAGCGTGGAAGAAAGAGTCGCCATGATGAAGGAAGCGACAAAAGATACGCCTAACGTCAAAGTAGACTTCGATTCTGGACTCGTAGTTAACTATTGCGAGAAGGTAGGAGCTAAACATATTATAAGAGGATTAAGAGCGGTCACAGATTTTGAGTATGAATTCCAACTTGCGGCCGCAAACGAATTCGCTAACCCTAATGTGGATATGGTCTTCTTTATGGCAAGAAAGGAAGAGACATTTATTTCTTCTTCTGCGGTAAATGAACTTGAAAACAACGGTGTTGATATATCATCGTTAGTTCCTTCTGTTGTTCTTGAACATTATAAGAAATAGGAAATAAAACTATTATATATAAAGAAAAAACGGGCAATGCCCGTTTTATTTTTTGCCTTCAAATTAGTTTTGCTTTGTGAAGAGGTTTGTTGTGCTATAAGCGTCAGTGTGATTCCACATATTTAAGAGAAGTTTAGCACGATCAAGTTCAGAATCACCAGAAACAGAGAAGAGAACTTCACTTAATCCAGCGCGTCCCGCTTTTAATGCCTTATCAGTGAAATCAACCAAGCAAATACATGGTGTTGGGAATTCACTTAATGGGTTAGCAGTAGAAGAGCTTGTGTTATTTAACGAGAATTGATCGTAGGAGGTTTCAGAGACAGAAGCTCTTGTACGATAGGAAGCATTATAGAGTTGAGGTCCTGCAATATTAAATAAATCAGAGTTGGTGTATAAGAAACGGTTGAATGCGCTTTGTCCGCCAATTGTGATCTTATAATCAGAATCATTATCGGAAGTGTAGGAAGCATCGATTGCTTTTAAATTGAAGTCGAGCTTCGTATCATCGTTAGCAGATAAGTTATATGTTCCTAAATTCCAGTTATCCTTTAAATAACGTAATCCAGATTCAACGTTATCAGAGGAAGAGGTATCTTTCTTGTAGAAGACAAGGAAGAATTTGGTGCCATACTTATCAGTGAAGGTTTTGTAGTCTGCAGAAGTAGTTGTGTGATCTTCGTCCTCGTAGGCTTTAGAAGTGTAGACCAATAAATCTTGAGCTAATTGGTCGCCATCAGTAGCAATTTCGTTTTGGACAAACCTTTCATTGTTGATAGAAACGTCGTATTGCTTGAAGAATTGTCCGCTTCCTTCGCCAGAGAAGGATTGCGCCCATTTTGTGATGTATGGAATTGAGAAAATGATAGCGAATATTGCGCCAACGATAAGTAATGGCTGAACCCAAGCGGTTTCTTTGATCCAACGCCAAACTTTAACAAAGAATGCGCCTATTGCTTTTAATAATATCATGCTGGATACCTCCGACAAAAAATAGCCTGTTTAACAAACAGCGAATAAATCTTACCATTTCAATATTGAGTAGGCAATAAAACATATTTGTTTTTTCTAAAGAAAAAGGGAAGAAAGGACAAATTGCAAGATTTTACTTGTTTAAAAGCGTGCAAATAATATAATCTCTAATCACATATGAAGAAAATTAAGAACAAAATTGAAGTGACAAAAGAGAAAATCAATGATTGGCTCTATGATCATCTAGCGGTAAAACATTCGCTGAGTTTTACTTGGGCTTTACTAATTTCAACATTATCAGCACTTATATTCGCATTCGGTTTTAATTGTTTTATATCCTTACAAACATATAATTCAGCCACTAATGCATGGAGCACGGATAAGTATGTTGCAGGTGGTGTTTCTGGTATATCTCAGACAATTACCGTTTTCTTAAATC
>CAVDTI010000040.1:0-3217 GCA_963611905.1 Faecalibacterium prausnitzii
GTGCTTTTGATAAAATCAAATTGATAAAAAACAGCGAAGAAAAAAGGGCTACTTCACCAAAAATTAAGCGAAATAGCCCTAAAATATGAAAAAAGGACTGATTTTTTATCAATCCTATCGTTTCTTAATGGAGCAGGTGACGGGAATCGAACCCGCATACTTAGCTTGGAAGGCTAATGTTCTACCACTGAACTACACCTGCAACCGTCTGGCGGACCATACGAGATTCGAACTCGTGGTCTTCTCCGTGACAGGGAGACATGTTAGGCCGCTACACCAATGGTCCGTATCAGTGCGATAGAAAATATATCATATTTAGATATATCTAGCAAAAGAAACTTTTAAAAATTATCTATTTATAAGATTTCAACGAACTTTTTGACACCATCTTCACCGATATAGCCAACGTTTGTACCAATTTCGTCACCGTTTTTGAAATAAACTAAGGTTGGAATGGAAACGATATTGAAACGTCTGGATAATTCTTCATTCTCATCAACGTTTACACGAAGAAGAGAAATTTCAGGATTTTCCTCAACAACCTTTTCAACGATTGGTGCAAGCATTTTGCATGGTCCACACCAAACGGCATAGAAATCAACTAAAACGCGACCTTCTTTTGTTAATTCATCGAATTCTTGGGCATTTGTTATCTCTTTAATCATTTTTCTTATCTCCTAACTATTTAAATATTAAAGTAAAAATCAACGCTATCAAAGCAATATGCACTGGATAGTAGAAATACGAGGCGTATGAGAACCATTTCTTGTTGTATCCTTTCTGACCGTTATAAAACATAATGAAGACTATAGCTAAGATTGAATAACTTTGTGGCAATATGCTGAAATACGGATCTAATTTTGGCCAGAAATAGGCGATTGCCCAAAAGATAACATTGATAACGACAATAGAAGAAATGGCAATTCCATTAAGAAGGCTTTGGAATTTCTTTCCTTCTTTAAATTGGCTCATATCGATTTCGTTTTTCTTTTCCATGCTTTCGATGGTTTTAAGAGCAAATGGTCTAGCATAGTAAATACCTAAGAACATTAAGAATCCATACAAAGAATACGCACATCTAGCCCATTCAGGTATGAAGGTTGTCCAAACTGAAGTGAGATTATTCGTGGCGGCATATATTTCGCTAACTTGCATAGCGTATGATAGAACGATAAATCCGAGAGGCAATATAGAAAGGGCCTTCCAGTAATATTCTTTCTTTTCGATTAAGAAAATGAATAAGGCATAACATAATAAATCTGTAAATGCCTGACCCGATGTCATCGTAAGTCCAAATAAGTTGGTTTGGTTGATGATAAATTGAGCGATAAAGATAATTGCCCAAAGAATTGCTAGACGCAAAATGTAATTGAGTCTGTCGTGAGTCTTATGAAGGCCTTCTGCAAGCATAAAGATGAATAGTGGAAAAGAGATTCTTCCGATGATCCTAAAAACCAAGGCAACAGAACTCATCGCGGTATTTCCATTAGCAAAAACGCTTAAAAAGTAACCGACATGATCGATTGTCATTGTTAACAAAGCGACAACTTTGAGCCAAAACTCGTTCAATACTAAAGACTTTTCTTTCATGATTAAAATACGTTAAAGGAACTTGAGCTTCCGATTTGGCCAGCTGCAGATGAAGAAGCGAGAGTTAATATAACACCAACTAGGTTATTAAAGGCATGAGCAGTAAAGGCTACACCGAAACCAAACTTATCGTAGGCAAAGCAAAGAGCTAATCCCGCAATCAAATAAGATGGATAAGAAAGCCATTCATTTAAACTTCCCCAGTTTTTGATGTGGATCAAACCAAACAAAGCGCCAATTACGACATATGCTAGAACAGTGTTTATTCTTTTTAAGAAGGTGAAAGCGCCAACTCTATACGTTAATTCTTCAACGAAAGGTCCAATTAAACCAGTAACTAAGATTGCAACAAATGGAGCTGCTTTTGTCATACTATTAACTGCGCTTTGATTTTCGTTAGTAGTGGCGCCCAAGGCAGTTGCGATAACGCCCCAAATTGCGCTAAGGATGATAATGCCAATTCCGATTGCCAAACCATAGAAAATCTTGATTGTGGCAAAGGATTTCCAAAGACGAAGGTTATCTTTCCATAAGTAAAGAAGCATGCCGGCAAAAACTATAGAATAAGTCAAATCGTTCATCAATAACGATAGACTTGTTGACTGCACATATTCTTTCATGGCATTGGTTAATTCTTCACCCATTAGACCAGCAGCCACATAGTTTGCGTAAGTAACATTAAGTGCTATTTGCCCAATGATTTGAGCTAGAACGCTCAAAACAACGAAACCTATAAGAAACAAACCTATTTCTCTAATTGGTCCTAAAGGAAGAAGCTTTTGAAAGGAGCGATAACGGGGATTAAGCTTAGAATTTTCTTCGTTGCATTTAGGGCAATTTTGTTTCAATGAATCATAATGTTTCCCGCAAGAGGAACAAGTAGAATAATTAAATGGATTGTGTAAATATTTCATAATGGACATAGTTTAATGCAAGAAGACTAACATTTCATTTAAAAATTCTTGATATAATCAAAAAGATGAAAATACCGTATAGCTGGCAAGAAAAAGAAATAGATGTCCTAGGATCAAGATTCATTGCAATAATGGTTCCCTTAGATCGGTTTGACGATATCGATTCTGTTCTGAGAAAAATAGAAGAAAAATATCCCAAGGCAACTCATTACCCATATGCAGCACGTTTAACGCCGTATGAAAAGGCCTCAGATGATGGAGAACCGGCTCATTCAACTGGTGTTCCAATTCTTAGCCTTATGCAAATGAAGGGAATTGATCATCTTCTTCTTTGCGTCGTTCGATATTTCGGTGGAACAAAATTAGGATTATCTAGATTAACTAGAACATACCGTGAAGCAGCCTCTCTTTTAATAAACGAAGGGGTTTTTGCAGAGGAAATTGCGATAATGTCATATTCAATTTATGCATCGTATTCGGATTTTGAAGGCATAAAGAGAAAGATAAAAGACAGCCAAATTGAGATGAAAAATACAACATTTGGAATTTCAGTGAGCTTTTCTCTTCTTGGAGATGCTAAAATCATAGACGGTGTTTTAGACAATTTCCCTAATACGGAAATTAAAGAAAGAAAAACGGAAATTATTAGAAGGAGAATTGAGAATGATTAACGCTAGTAAATTTGAAGAAAGACGTGCTCGTCTTCTCGCCTT
>CAVDTI010000040.1:3227-6219 GCA_963611905.1 Faecalibacterium prausnitzii
GGTGTCGGAAAGGTCTCTTCAGCAGATGAAACATACCCTTTTGAAGTAAACAGAAACTTTTACTATTTAACCGGAATCGATCAAGAAGACTCTGCCTTATTACTCGTTAACTCCTATGGTGAAATGAAGGAATTCTTATTTATCTCACCATTCGATGAAAGAAAAGAGAAGTGGTATGGAAAGAGATTAACTCCTGCCGAGGCAGGCAAGATCTCTGGATTTAAGAATATTCAAGTTATTGATTCTTTGACTGCCAAAATTGATGAAATATTGAATCCTAAATTTGCAGTCTATGGTGAAATCAATAAGCTTTATTTAGATTTAGACCGTGAAATCAAGATTGCAGATGATATGGACACAAGAGATCTTAAGAAAACTCTTGAAACAACCTATTCTCACGTTGTCGTATCTGATGCATACCCATTGCTTACCACCTTACGTTTAAGAAAATCCGTTCGTGAGATTGCAGAATTACGTTCCGCTATCGATACAACCCAAGTTGGCATCTATTCAATCTGGTCTTGTATGAGAGCTGGTATACATGAATACGAACTTGCTGATCTCTTCTTGAAGACCGTTAATGACTTAAATGGCTATGAAGGATTGGCCTTCCCGACAATTATGGCTTCAGGAATACATGGCACGACCTTGCATTACCCAACGCCAAAAGACACGCTTAAGGATGGCGATCTTCTTCTTTGCGATTTGGGTTCAAGAAAGAATTATTACTGCGCGGATGTTAGCCGTACAGTCCCAATCAATGGCAAATTTACCCCTCTTCAAAAACAAGTTTATGAAATAGTTCTTGGTTGCAATAAGATGGTCGCAAATAAAGCGCGTCCTGGAATTACAATCGAAGAGCTTCAACAAGCAACCGTGGATTATTTAGCCACTGAATGTCTTGCTGCAGGCTTTATCGAAAATAAAGAAGATATCATCAATTATTATTTCCATGGTGTTTCCCATCTTATTGGTCTTGATACTCATGACCCATATTTATCCCCACTTTCTAGAGACTATAAGAAAATTCCTCTTGAACCAGGCATGGTTATTTCTGACGAACCTGGACTTTATATGGCCGACAGAGGAATTGGAATTAGAATCGAAGATGACTTATTAATCACCAATGATGGTTGCGAGGTTCTTACTAAGAAAATCATCAAAGAAGTCGCAGATATTGAGGCAGCGCTTGCCAATAAACGCGGTTAATTAATTAAGTTGATTAAAAAATTTGGCTTTGTGTGCAACAAAGCCTTTTTATTTTTCGAAATTTGTTTCATAATATCGGCAAATAGGTAAAAGGACCATAAATCTATGAAGAAATATATTTTGGCGATAGACCAAGGTACGACTTCGACTCGTGCCATTCTTATCTCTCACTCTGGCGAAAAACTTTTCCAAGCTCAACGTCCAGTTAAGTGTCTTTACCCAAAACCTGGATGGGTTGAGCAGGATGCAAACTCTATTTGGATTTCCGTTGTCGATGTTATTAACGAATTATTGATCGTTTCAGGTGCTTCGATGGATGAAGTAGCGGCAATTGGTATCACCAACCAAAGAGAAACAAGCGTCGTTTGGGAAAAGAGCACTGGCAAAGCCATCCATAACGCAATTGTTTGGCAATCAAAAGAAACACAAGATATTTGTGAACGTTACACTGAGCAAACCGAGATGATTTGTGAAAAGACGGGCTTACGTATCAATCCTTATTTTAGCGCGTCTAAAATTAGATTTATCTTAGAAAACGTTCCTCACGCCGAAGAGAGAATGAATAAAGGTGAGCTTCTTTTTGGCACGATTGATACTTGGATTATCTACAAGATGACGAATGGCAGAGTTCACGCTACAGATTATTCCAACGCTTCAAGAACTCTTTTATTCAATATCAAAGATCTTTGCTGGGATAAAGAACTCCTTGAGATGTGGAATATCAATATCAACATGATGCCAAAAGTCATGGATAACAATGCCGACTTTGGCGAAGCTAGCTTCTTTAGCGGAGGAGTTCATATTTTTGGTGTTGCGGGTGACCAACAAGCCGCTCTTTTCGGACAGTGCTGTTTTGAAAAAGGCCAATCAAAGAATACTTATGGAACTGGGTGCTTCATGTTGATGAATACTGGAAATGAGCCAATTTTCTCACATAATGGCTTATTAACTACCATCGCTTGGAAGGTTGGAGACAAAGTTACGTATGCTCTTGAAGGCTCAGTCTTTATCGGAGGAGCTATCGTTCAATGGCTTCGTGATGAAATGGATTGGTTTAAACACTCCGCTCAATCTGAAGAATACGCTTCAAGAAAACCTGATACAAATGGCGTTTACGTTGTTCCGGCCTTTGTTGGACTTGGGACTCCATATTGGGATGATGATGCAAGAGGAGCAATATTCGGCTTAACTAGAGGTGCTGATCGTCATAACATCGCTAGAGCCGCACTATATTCCATCGCTTATCAATCAACCGATGTAATAAAAACAATGCAAGAAGATGCAAATCTTGATCTAAGTGTCCTTAAAGTCGATGGTGGAGCTTCGGCAAACGACATGCTTATGCAATTCCAATCTGATATCCTTCAGTGTGAAGTTAGGCTGCCTGCTTGCGTAGAAACTACCGCTTTAGGAGCAGGATATCTTGCAGGTCTCGGATGCGGTTTCTGGAAAGATTTGAAAGAAATTGAATCCAATCATTGTTGTTCAAAACGTTACACTCCAAAGATGAGCGCAAAAGAAGCAGAAGAACTTTATGCCGGTTGGAAAGAAGCAGTTAAGGCAACTCGTGCCTACAAACCACAAAAATAATCTATAATATGATTTATGCCAATTAAGTTCCTCCAAAATAAACAATATGTTGTCATAAGTCATCAAAATAGAAAAAATTATTATCAGAAATTAAAAGAAGCCTATTCTCTTTCTTTGGACATAATTAGTCTTAAGGAATTGGAAAAGCTTTTTCTTTCTTCTTGCCCGAAAGAACGCTTCGTCGATAAAGAAG
>CAVDTI010000041.1:0-2807 GCA_963611905.1 Faecalibacterium prausnitzii
CTTAATGACAGAAGAACTGCAATTCTCCTTTTTGGCGCTAGACAAATAGGAAAAACATACTCAATTAGAGATTGTTTTAAAAGAAACAAGAAACCCTTTGCTGAAATTAATTTTGCGATAAACAAGACGGCATTGGATTTGTTTTCGAAGTTAAGATCGGTCGAAGACTTCTATATGAAACTTTCTCTTGTCGCCTCTTCTCCTCTAACTCAAAAGAAAACGTACATTTTCTTAGATGAAATACAAGAAGTATATAGATACCGTGAAGACTTATTGAAAAACAATCCTGAGCTTTATCATAAGACGATCGACCCAATAACACTCATGAAAGGATTAGTTGATGACGGGAGATTTCGTTATGCCTTGTCTGGTTCTTTATTGAGGCTGAATCTATCAGAAATTCAATCTAATCCTGTTGGATACATGGATACATATACAATGCACCCCCTTTGTTTCGAAGAATTCCTATGGGCAAAAGGAATAGGTGAGGAAGTAATATCGTATCTTAAAAATCAATTCGAAACCGTTTCTAAAGTCGATGAAACGATTCACAGCAAAATATGTGAGATTTTCCAACAATATTTATTAGTTGGAGGAATGCCTGAGGCTGTATTTAAATACATAGAGTCCTTAGACTTAGCAAAAGTAAGAACGGCGCAAAAACAGATTCTTGCTGGTTACAATAAAGATATTCAAAAATATGCTCCCATTGAACAAAAAATTTTAATAAGCGAGTCTTTCAATAACATCCCGAATGAATTGAGCCGTAAAGATAAGCATTTTCGTAAGTCAAAACTTGACTATCCTAACGTTAAAAATCTGGATATCACCGATATATTCTTATGGCTTACAAATGCTGGAGTCGCTTTGCCAACTTATAATATCAACGAGCCTAAATATCCTCTTAAGCTCAACGAAGATCGAAAAACGCTAAAATTATTTTCCAATGACATTGGTCTCTTGTCTTGCCAATTGTTTGATAAAGATGGTGCGATAAAAATAATAAACGGAGACTATTCGATTAACTTTGGCGCGCCATTTGAAAACGTCGTTGCAGAAGAGGTCGCCTCAAAAGGATATGAATTGAACTACCTAAATAATAAGAAAATCGGTGAGATAGATTTCTTATTGCAAGTAAAAGGAAATATCCTCCCCCTAGAAATAAAATCGGGAAGTCCTAACAAAAACGGAAAATACAGTCATCTTGCACTAGATAATCTTTTAAAAACATATCCGGAAATAGAGACTTCATATATCGTATCAAAAAGCAATATATTCAAAGAAAGCGAGAAAATTATCAACATTCCTATCTATATGTTAATGTTCTTGCCTGAAGTCTTATAGATTCTTTAAACAAGAAGAAGCATTAAGATATTTGATACCGTTTCCCTCTCCTTCTTCTCCGTGATATAAAACGTATTTACCAATGATTTTGCCTTAGAAACGTTCGATTTCTTTGCAACATTCTTCGTTACTAATGTGTCGATACTGAGATGATCTTTTTTCTAGGGCTTAATTTCATAGATTTTTATTCATAAGTCTCTTTGTTCATTATGACCGTATCAAATCCGCCATCAAGGAATTGAGGTTTGAAGACATCACACTTTTTTCTCAGTTTCCTAAGGCTTTCATATAAGACAATTTCTTCTAGCATTCTTCCTTTGATTTCATCGAGAATCTTCTTGCAAACATAATCTTTCTCTTGTTCGCTTGACTTAGAAAAGATGCCATCTTTCTTAAGCGAAAACACCAAGGCCTGAGTTTTGGCAAAGATTCTAATTCTTTTTCTATTTCAGTTAGTCTTTTCTCCTCCACGATTACGCCTTCCAAAAAAATCCTTCAGCCTTCTTTAACCTGCTAACGATGGGATTATAGGTTATAGAATCCAATTCTCCATGATGAAATTTGCTAATAGAGAGGAAAAATATTGTAAAAAAGCCCTAAAAATCTATAATTTCACATTGTACGAAAGGATCTCTAACATGAAATTAAGAAATAATTTACTAGCTCAACTGATTTTCCGTTCTGCTCTATTGGTTGTAGCAGTCGTTTCTCTTGTGACATCATTCACAATAAGGAACATCGCCTCTGATGGAGGGGCCATATCTCCATTCCTCTACTATACCCATTGGTCATGTTTCTTAGCAGAACTTACAATCGGTGCTTCTTTTATCTCTACTATTCTTCAATTTATTAAAGGAAAAAGAGAAGGGAACAACACCTATCTTCCTCTCTTGAAGTTCTGTTCCAACATCATGATCATTGCCACCTTTGTTGTTGCAGCCTTTGTTTTGCCAGATAAGATTTGGACCAAAGGATATTGGAACCTCTCTTCTATCTTCCATCATTTCCTTATGCCAATCTTAGTTGTTCTTGATTCCGCTTTATTTGACAGAAAGAGAACATATCGTTTCTCTTATCCATTTCTTGGCGTTGTTCTTCCACTTATCTATTGGTTTGTCGTTATTCTCCGTTTTAGCATTAAGAGAAATGCATCAGGAGGAGCAATCGCAGAAAACCTTTGGGACTACTACTACCCATACGGATTCACAAATATCGACAAATCATCTTCCTATGGTTTCCTTATCGGATTACTTGGTGGAATATTGGTCGCACTTATCGTTATTGGATTTGCCTATTGGGCGCTAGATAAACTTACAAAAGGTGAGGATGGCAAATATCACTTCGTTAAAGGTGTTGACGAAGAAAATATGCACGATTTCTTCGCGCTTGCCAAACGTAAATAAGTTTTAAGAGAACTAATAAAGCCATTTCTAAACGAAGTGGCTTTTTTCGTGGCATAGAAA
>CAVDTI010000042.1:0-1156 GCA_963611905.1 Faecalibacterium prausnitzii
GTTTGTAGGAGAATCTTTCTCATCCCACATTTCGCCAACTAATTCCTCAAGGATATCTTCAAGAGTAATGATTCCTTCCATTCCACCATATTCATCGCGTACTATGGCAATATGGTGTTTGCTCTTTTTCATTAAAGCCATTGCAGAAGAAATTACCATGGTTCTTGGAACCTCGACAATAGGTAAAAGGAAATCTTTGTAATTAACCTTTTTGCCCTTAACAAGTTCTCTTAAAAGGGTTTTAACAGGAATATAGCCCAAAATATGATCGAAATTTCCTTGATAAACAACAATTCTCGAATGATGGAAAACACCTTCTCTTTTCAAGAAAGTTTCAAATGGTTCATCCGTATCGTAACCAAAAACCATAACTCTAGGAGTCATAACTTCATAACAACTCGTTTCTTTGAAATCAATTGATCGATGTAAAAGTTCCGATGCTTCTTCGTCGATAATCCCTTCTTCTTCAATCGTGTTAACCATCGCTTCAAGTTCTTCATCGCTAGCTAAAGGATTTTCATTGCCGCCTTTTTCAATAAATGGTCGCGATAAAAGAGAGGCGAACTTATAAGAAGGCCAAACAAAAGGATAAAAGATAATAGATATAATCTTCATAAACGGTATGAAGGCCTTAGATAAAGTTAAAGAATGGTTTGAAGCGATATGCTTAGGTGTAATCTCACAGAATATCAATAAGAAAACAAGCAAAGAAATTGAAGAAATCGTACTTGCAAGTTCTTCACCAACAACAGGCATAAGCAAATCTCTTCCCAAAAGCGCACCTAATGAAGAGAGCAAGACGTTAGAGAAATCATTGCCAAATAATATAAAGGATATGGTCTTGTCATAATTGTTTGCTAAGTTCAAAGCCTTTTCTGCTTTTTTGTCGCCTTTGAGGCTTTTTGCTTCTAAACGGCGGCGATTTACCGAGGAATATGTCATATCAGCCGCACTAAAAAAGAAAGAACAAGCAGCTAAGAAAACAATTAAAACTATGTAAACAATATCAATAGTCTTCATTTCTTCCCCTTTCTTGTCATTTCTTTATTAGGAACCGCTTCTTTTTCAGAAATGGCACCAACCAATTCTTCAAGAACGTCTTCCATCGTGACCATACCTAAAAGAACGTTTTTACGATAAACCAAAGCAATTTGCT
>CAVDTI010000042.1:1166-7051 GCA_963611905.1 Faecalibacterium prausnitzii
CTAGAGTATGAGGTAGAACACACAATCTCTACCAATTTGTTTAAAGATAGATTTTTCAAATTAATCGTAAACATCTTTTCTCTAGGGGTAAAAATCTCTTTTACCTTTGTATCAGAGAAATCTAAAGAGTTTTGGATAATCTCACTTTCATTTTCTTCCAAAAGGCCATGGTTTTCATTATATTCGATAACATTTTGAAACTCTTCTTCTGTCATTTCTGGCTCAGGAGAAGATTTGAAAATCTTGTTAAATAACGCAGAAATCCCTTTGAAAACCAAGGTTAATGGATAAAGAATGATAATTAATCCCGCCAAAGGATATGCAGCCCAAGAGGCAATTTTATTAGGAAGTTTTCTTCCTACAATCTTAGGCAATGTTTCTCCGAAAATATAAAGAATGATAGTTAAAATCAACGATCCAATCAAAGACGCAAGTGATGAATCCAGCATCGTTAGAATGTTATCTACAAACAAAAAAGTCGTAATCATAGATAAAACGATAGATACAGCATTGTTTCCAATAAGAACAGTAACTAATGTAGAATCAAAATGATCATCAACCCACAAAACTAGTTTGGCGTTTTTAGAGCCGTTATTGGCTTTAACTTCAAATTTAAAACGATTTATTGAAGAAAATACAGTTTCAGACAAGGAGAAGAAAGCAGAGGCTAAAATAAGAATAATTGTCAAAATCAAGTATGTAACCCAAAGTGGCAAAGCTTTAATTCCTCCTTACAAGTCAATAATTGTAACATATTTCTAGGGAAAATTAAAAAGGACCCATATTTCAGGGTCCAAATTTCAAGAATTAGGAATTATTCTTCTTCATCAGCTTCCTCTTCTTCATTACCACCGCTTACACGATAGGAGTCAAGTTGGGAAACGTAGTTGAAGTGTTCGATATCTTGTTTGACAAGACCATCTTTCTCACAAACATCCTTAATTAAGATCTTTGCACGTTTCAAAGAGAGAGGGCTCTTAACTTTGAAGACGAGCGGAATGTCTTTATAAAGGTTCTTTGTTCCTGCATCTTTCACTGGGATGGTGCTATCTTTGTAATCATGAGGATCAAGAGCCATGTAAAGTTTTAATCCCTTACCAGCAACGATCATCTTGAAATAGGTCTTGGTATGAAGTCTAAATGTATCACCAGAAATAGATAATCTGCTCTTTAAGCCATAAGAAACAGCTTCTTCCTTTAATTCGTTGTAATATTCTTTAACTTCATCATCTAAAGCTAAGACACGATTAGCGAATGGAACACGGGCAGCTTTTTCCGTATCAGGAGCGGCGACCGTTTCTTCAGGGGCAGGTTCAACTACCACAGGTTCTTCCTTTGCTTCAGGAACGATTTCTGGTGCAGGTTCAGGAGTTTTTTCGACTTCGACAACCTTTTCCACTACTTTTGGTTCCAAAGTAGCAAGTTTCTTGTCTAATTCATCCGAGATGATGGTTCTAATATCATCGGCGTACAATTGAGATTTTCTAAGACTTTCAATAGCTTCAGCGTTCTTTGCGGAATCAAACTTAGCTTGATATTCGTTCTTAAATGTTTGTTCTTTAAGAGCGTATAGGCTATCGGTTTGCTTAGCTTCTTCTTCTTTAGCTGAGGCTAATTCGTTTCTTGTGGAAGCGAGTTCTTCTTTAACAGAAGCTAAGTTTTCCTTGGTTGAGGCTAACTCATCTTTTACGGAATTTAAACCATCTTTTGTAGCACTCAATTCGTCTTTTGCCGAATTAAGGGCTTCGTTTGTGGAAGCCAAAGCATCATTTGTCGAAGCGAGTTCTTCTTTAACAATTGAAGAAACATCTTCTTTGGATAAGGTTTCGATTTCCGGTTTATAAGACGCTAAAGCATCATTGATGGCATCTTTAACCATATCAATCGTGATCGTTTCTTCGACCGGTCTTTCACCAACGATTTGGACGACCTCGTTACGAATCATTTTGCTAAGTTCGTCAGCAGTCATGAAATCTTCTTCGACATCCTCTTTTGCTGGCTCAGCTTTTGGTTCCTCTTTTATTTCTTCTTTTGGCTCTTTGTTAGGCCTAGTAGAAGCATAGTATTCCTCTAATTCATCACGGATAAGAGCTCTGCATTGTTCATCGGTTAATGGAAGTAATTCTTCTGGATGATCATGGTCTCTTAATTCATTTTTGATGATTGAACGTAATTCCTTAGCAGTAAGAGGACGATCTTCAACTTCTGGTTGTTCGACTTTCTTTTCCTCTTTGACTTCTTCTTTTGGTTCTTCAACAGGCTTTTGAGCAGCTTGTGTATAAGCGAAGAATTGAGCTTGTTGGGCGGCTAAGGCCTCGGAAATGATCTTACGAACATCTTCTTCGGTAAGAGGCTTGCTTTCCTCTTTCTTAGGCTCTTCTTTTGGGGCTGGTGGAGGTGGGAACATAGCGCCATATGGATAGGCATATGCATATGGGTATGGAGGAACAGATTGTTGAGCAGGTGCAGGTTCGCCTTTTCCAGAATATGTGATGTTTTGAACGATGACAGGATTCTTCTTGTCGTCTTGGAAGGTGTTTGTTGTTTTTTCGGCAGGTTTTTCTTCTTTCTTGTCCGCTTTTTCCTCTTCTTCATCATCAAGAGAAACGTTTGGATAGACTCTATCGTTATGAATTGCTTTAATGACAGCAATAAATCCTAAGATTAAAGAAATGAGGGCTAAAAGGAGAATGGCGCAAAGAATTGCAATTGATTTGAAGTTCTCGAATAAGCCAGCACCGGTTAGGTTTGAAATTAAAGAAATGCCGTTTGTAATATTCTTTCCATTAAGCGTTCCGTTAAACACGTAACCTGTTGAAGAGTTAGCAAAGCCAATAAAGGCGAATGCAACATAGACATCAACAACGCCAAAGATCAACCAGAATAAGTTGGTCATAAGGCTATCTGCTCTCTTGGTAACGCAAATCATAATGAAATGCCATAACCAGAAAATAAAGACAAATCCTAGTAATCCAACAACTACGCTGGAGAAAACTACACTTCCAACGCCAAAGGTGATAGTTGCTTTAAAAGCATTGTAGAAACCATTGACTAGGTCATGTTGGAAATTAGCACTCATGTAAGGGGCTAATTCGCTGCAAATGTTAGGCAAGAAGATGAGCAAAGCGCCAGCGCCTAACGCTAAAATGGCTGACACTATTGATAAAGCAAAAGGTGATTTCTTCATAGTAAATCCTTTCTTACAAGTTTTATCGTAAATTCCTTTTGGCAAGTTGTAAAGCAAAAATTGTCAAAATATAGGGGTTTTAGTGTGAAAAAATGGAAATTGAGTCTTTTACAACGCTGATTTTAATTTCTCCAAAGGGGCCTTTTTCTCCATCGAGACACCAAAAATCATCTATTTCCGGTTTAACAATCACTTCTTTAATGAGTTTTGCATCTTCTCTTTTGAAGGGCAAGAAGCGAAGGATGCCGTTAAACAAGGACTGTTTAGGAAAGTATCCTTCCAACAATCCATCGTTGATTTTGCTTCCTTTGTTTAATTTGAATCCACCCATATATTCTCCATTAAGGAAGAGAATAAATGGGGATTTCAGTTTTATTTCCTCATTATCCGTTTTGATCAAATAGTTAACCGTAGAAGGAATGAACATCTCTTTTGTCGAAGAAATGTAATAAGAAAGGTGTCCAAAAGCCTTCTTTTTTCTTCTCTTAACCTCATATGGAAGAGAGGAATATGTGCCATACGCCAAGCAATATAAAAAGTAATAATCTTTTTTAGAGTCTGTTGCTTTTCCTATGTCTATTCCCCTTGTTTTTCCGTTTTTGATGATCTCTAACGATTTTTTTAAGCTTTTGTTTACGCCAAAAATCTTGCCTCCATCTCCTAGCGTGCCCGCATTGATATAACCAAGAATAGGTTTTTTCTCTAGAATCATTAACTCATTTATCGCAACATTGAGGCTTCCATCTCCGCCAATCACAATCAAGGCGTCATACTTAGGTGATACGTTACGATAAATTTCTCTAGCTTCATCTTTATCTTTTGGGCAAAGAAAAAGCATCTCATCAAATGAAGACGCTAATTCTTGTTTTATTAAAGGGAATTTCTTTTTGAAATGCCCTCTACCAGATGTTTCGTTATAGACAAATAAAGCTTTCACTCTATTAGTATAGCCTTATTTCTTCTCGCTGTATTTAATAGAATGTGCAACAAATTCTCTGAAGAGAGGATTTGGATGCAATGGTCTAGAGGTAAATTCAGGATGGAATTGGCTAGCGATAAAGAAGTCGTTTTGTGGTAATTCAACAATTTCAACGAGGTTTTGTTGAGGATTTATACCAGAGAAAACCATTCCGGCTTTTTCAAACATCTCACGATATTTGTTATTAAATTCATAACGATGACGGTGTCTTTCTTGAACTTTATCGGATTGATAACATTCATAAGCTAACGTATCTTTCTTGACTCCGCAATCATATAAACCTAAACGTAATGTACCACCCATGGCAATTCCGCTATATTGATCACGTAAAAGGTCAATGATTGGATTTTGACTTTGTGGATCAAATTCAGAGGTATTTGCATCTTCTAAGCCCAAAACGTGTTTAGCAAATTCGACACAGGCAAGTTGCATGCCAAAACAAATACCCAAGAATGGGATATTATTTTCTCTAGCATAACGAATTGCACACATCTTCCCCTTAGAGCCTCTTTCGCCAAAGCCACCAGGAACAAGGATGCCATCATATCCGCTTAATAGTTCAGCGACATTCTTGTCTTTAACATCCATCGCTTTAATCCAACCAATTTCAACGTTAGCTGAATTGTAATATCCCGCATGTTTTAAGGCGCTAGCAACAGAAAGATATGCATCGTGGAGTTCAACATATTTGCCAACAAGGGCGATTTTCACTTTCTTTGTTGGGCTTGCAACCGAATCGCACCAGCGACGCCACTCCTTTAAATCGGCCTCTGGAGCATTATTTATTCCAAAGTGATTCAAAACATAATCATCTAAGCCTTGTTCATGCAAAGCGAATGGCAATTCATAAACGCTCTCAAGATCATCTGCTTCGAAAATACCATTTACTGGAACGTTGCAAAACAAAGAAATCTTTGACTTTTGATTCTCAGGGAGAGGGACTTCGCTACGAAGAATAACTGCATCAGGTTGGATACCTAAGCCAAGAAGTTCTTTAACAGAATGTTGGGTTGGCTTCGTCTTTGTTTCATCCGCACTCTTAAGATATGGAACTAAAGTATTATGTGCAAAGAAAGTATTTTCGTAGCCAAATTCTAAACGAGCTTGACGAATGGTTTCCAAGAATGGAGTTGATTCCATATCACCAACAGTTCCACCAATTTCAACGATGATGATTTCCGCTCCTGAAGCTTTTGCGGCATCAGTTAATCTTTGTTTAATTTCATTTGTGATATGGGGAATGACTTGGATACAAGCGCCTAGATAGTCTCCTCTTCTTTCTTTTTCTAAGACCGTTGAATAGATTTTTCCAGATGTAATAGAACTCTCTTTGGAAAGATGTAAATCAGTCCAACGCTCATAGTGGCCTAAATCTAAATCGGTTTCTGCTCCATCGTCTGTAACATAGACTTCACCATGTTGATATGGAGACATCGTTCCTGGGTCGATGTTCAAATATGGATCAAGTTTCATCATGAACACTTTGATCCCTCTACTCTTTAAAAGTAAAGCCAAAGAAGAGGCGAATATTCCCTTACCTAATGAAGAAACTACTCCGCCCGTAACAAAGACAAATTTGGTTGTCATAAAACCACTCCCTAAATATTTTTCAACGTTCTTTATTTTAACATCCTTGGATTTAATTATTCAACAAAATGTGAAGGCTTTCATCGAGTTTTATAAAATGAAAAGTCACCCACGAAAATGGATGACTAAGAC
>CAVDTI010000042.1:7061-9836 GCA_963611905.1 Faecalibacterium prausnitzii
AATTGTTTAGTTTTTAGACGTCACTGGATGCTCTCCATCGCCATAAAAGAGAATGCCGACAGTATGAGGGCCACAATAAACCGAAATAGTCGCACTGGCTCTTGTAGGAACAATTCTTCTAAAGCCAGCTGCTTGAAGTTTGCCTTTAACCATCTCAATGACGTCTTCTGGCAAACCAGAGTGCGTGATAAATATAATTTTTCTATCTGGATTTGGATGAGCTTTAAGTTCATCATCAACGTATTCATTGTTAACTTTCATTAAGTTACCACGATATAAGTGATCTTTTGTCATCGAACCGTCTTCTTTGACAACAATTTGTGGTTTTAAGCGAAGGATATTTGCGCCAAGCATTGATAAAGCTGAGCATCTTCCACCTTTATAGAGGTTATCAAGAGTTTCAATGGTGAAGGAAGCAAAAGCTGAAGATCTTCTTTCAAGAACTTTTTCCACTATTTCATTAACGCTATAGCCTGCATCTACGAGCTCTTTAGCATATATCGCTTGAAGTGCAATGGCCGTAGATAATGTTTTTGTATCTATAACAGTAACTTTGCCATCGAATTCTTTAGCCGCTTCTTCTGCATTTTTAAATGCACTAGAGATAGCGCTTGATAAAGAAAAATGGATTACTGCGTCCGCATCTTTGAGAACTTCAGAGAAAAATTCTTCGAATTGGAATTGGTTAACGGCACTTGTTTTGGGGAGTTTCTTATTCACTCTTGTAAATTCAAAAAGGGATTCTGGATCGATCGTTCCATCAGCAAATTCCTCTTCTCCCATAATTACGGTAAAAGGTACGGTCTTGATTTGATATTCATCAAGCATTTCCTTAGGCAAATCGATTGTGGATTCGGCGGTAATAGCGATTTTCATGTTTCTTTCCTCCTAAAATATTTTAGTCTTTTTTGGCTTTTATGAAATTAAAATGAGCGTAGGAAACTATTCCTTTATCTCTCTTTATAGGCATTACATCAGATACAAGCGGAGATAAATAGGTAACAAATTCTTCCGACATTTCCTGATTATTCTTTAAATATGATTGAGGTATGCATCTTACAACATTTGCAATATCCTTTAAAGAAGATAAAACGCACTCACTTCTATATGGATTATTAGAAATTCTCTTTAAGGAAACCATTTTTCCTGATTCGCCATTCAATAAAGAACGAACGGCAAATCTAGAAGTTTCAATGGCTTCAGAAGAGTCGATAACAGTAATTGCAGAAGAATCGCATCTTTCCAAAACAGATTCGATTATCGTTCTAGTGGAAATTCCAAGTTTTTCATTAATAATCTTCGCTAGGGTTTGAGAGCAACCTTCTAAAGATTTATGTCCAAAGGAATCAACAGAGGAAAAATTTGCACTTTCTAGAGGAATACCCTCGGATAACGCCACTAAAGCATATTTCTGCTTATCATATATTTCTTCGATTTCTCTTAAGAACTTATCTTCGTTCCATTCCATTTCCGGAAGAAGGATGTAATCTGGTCTAACCTCTTTTGGAAGAAGGCCCACTGAAGCAGTAAGCCAGCCCGCATCTCTACCAATTATTTCCATTAGAACTATCTTTCCTTTTTTATAGTTCATTAAGTCAAGCTTACCAAACATCGCCATGTCCATGATATGGCGTGCTGCAGAAGGATAACCTATCGAATGATCAGTAATAGCTAAATCATTATCGACAGTCTTAGGGATACCAATGACTTTGATGTCCATTCCTTCTTTTTTGAAATAAGTATCGAGGCGGTTACAGGTATCCATGGAGTCATTACCACCATTAACAAGAATGTAACCAATGTTATAGTCGTTGATCGTTTTCAATATCCTATGAAAAAGAGGGTCATCAAAAGAAGGCAATTTCTTTCTTGATGATCCAATAATTTGTCCTGGCGTCTGTTTAAGAAGTTCAATCTGTTCTGGATTTTCTTCATCTAAGTCACAAAGATCTCCATCAATTAGTCCTTCAACTCCGTATCTCGAAGCATATAGATGAGAAAAAACATCTTTATGGAGTTGGTATTCCTTAATGACTCCATATAACGAGGAGTTAATTACTGGTGTTGGTCCACCACTTTGGAAATAAACAACAGCTTTTCTTTGCATCTAAATTATTGTAACGAAAAACATACAAAAAATCACCATAGAAAGAAAAATTAGTGGGATTTCTCCGTTCTTTTTACAAACCTGTCAAAGAAAAAGCAAGGGGTTTTTACGGCAGCTTTTTGAATATTTGCTTATAATGACGCAAGAGAAAAAGTGTTTTTGCTTGTTTGTTTCTTCTCTTGCTTGATGCTCTCATGTTCTAGTCTTGCGCATCTCTTATCCGACATTTGAAGGATCCACGCCTCCTTAGATAAAGGAATTGTCCAAAACGTTAAAGGAAACATATGAGAGCGAATCATATTGCATACTTTCGGATTGAGTTTATATGTTTTTCTAGCCTTGGCTAAAGCAATAAATGGATGTCTGTATCCATGGAATCTATGTCCTTCATGAGTATGATGCCAATCGTATAAATAATAATCATGGAGGAGAGAGCCAATAATCAAAGATTCATAATCTAAATCAAGATTCTTTCCTTTGGCATATGAATAGGAATATATTGCAACCCTTATACAATGGTCATAAACGCTATATCTTCCATGAGCAATGTATTTCTTCATCGATATATATTCAGGATTAGTTATTATTTTTCTAGCTATCGATAAAAAATAATCGTCTATCAATATTTTCATAAAGAAATTTTAATTCCAAAAGGCCAATAAAACTAG
>CAVDTI010000042.1:9846-16960 GCA_963611905.1 Faecalibacterium prausnitzii
ATGTATAATAAAGGCGCGAAAAATCGCAGGAGTATCTAAATATATGTTAGTTAATGCTACACAAATGTTAAGAGACGCCAAAGCCGGACACTATGCCGTTGGCCATTTTAACATCAACAACCTTGAATGGACAAAAGCAGTTCTCACCACTGCACAAGAATTAAAATCACCTGTCATTCTCGGTGTTTCTATGGGCGCCGCCAAATATATGGGCGGATATAAAGTTGTCGCTTCTTTAGTTAAAGCCTTAGATGAATCTCTTGGAATCACAGTTCCAGTTGCCCTTCATCTTGACCACGGTAACTACGATGCAGCTAAAGCCTGCATCGAAGCAGGTTTCACCTCTGTCATGTTTGACGGATCTTCCCTTCCATTCGAAGAAAACGTCGAAAAGACAAAAGAATTAGTAGCTTTAGCACACGAAAAAGGCATTTCCATCGAAGCTGAAGTCGGTGCAATTGGTGGAACAGAAGATGGCATCACGGCCGATGGAGAAGTTGCAGATCCAGAAGAATGCAAAAAGATCGTTGCCCTTGGCGTTGATTTCCTTGCTGCTGGTATCGGAAACATTCATGGCATTTATCCAGAAAACTGGACTGGCTTACATCTTGATGTTCTTGAAAAGATCAACGCTGCTACAGGCAATATCCCACTCGTTCTTCATGGTGGCAGCGGCATCCCAAGCGAACAAATCGTTGCTGCTATTAAAGAAGGCGTATCCAAGATTAACGTTAACACCGAATGCCAATTAGCGTTTGCCGCTGCAACAATCAAATATTGCGCCGCTGGCAAAGCCGATCCAACAAGTGAAAACGTTGATAAAGGCTACGACCCACGTAAGCTCTTAAAACCAGGATACGAAGCAATCAAAGCCACCGTTAAAGAAAAGATCGAACTCTTTGGATCCAAAGGCAAAGCCCTTTAATTTTAGGTAAGAAAAAGATAAGGCACCATCAAATGATGATGCCTTTTTTCTTTACCTATTTTTATACAATTCAATTCCTTTTTTCAAGCGTATACACATGTCTTTAACATTACTTAGATTTGTTGCAACATTGATTCTAAGGAACCCTTCTCCACCTTTGCCATACACCGATCCAGCAGTAATAAACAAACCAGTCATTTCTCTAAGGAAAGAAGAGAATTCTTTTACGTTGTCGGTAATTGAAGAAACATCGATCCACATAAGATATGTCGCATCTTGTTTTATCGGATGAATCTCTGGAATTTTCTTCTTAATAAAGTCATATACATATTCTTTATTGACCTCAACGTATTCCCTCATCTCATTAAGCCAATCACGAGAATCATTTAACGCAGCTAGAGTAACAGGAATAGCAAACACATTTGGCTCAGCACACTCATCAGTATTTAGTTGTCTAACCACTTTCTTTCTGATTTCTTCGTTAGGGATAATTATTGCCGAGGTTTGTAATCCAGCAAGATTAAAACACTTAGTTACCGATACTGCAGCAAAGCCAACCTTTCTATTCGTTTCATTAACAGAAAGAAATGGAACATAGTCTTTATTAGGAGAAGTAATTTCTCCATGAATCTCATCGGAAAGGACAATGACGTTATGTCTCTCACAAAGTCTACCAATTAACGCTAAATCATCCTTGCTCCATATTTTACCTATGGGGTTTTGAGGGTTACAAAGTATTAACAATTTAGCTTTTTTGCTCGATAATGCCTTATCTAATGCCACGAAATCAATCGAATACGATTTGGCGATATATTTTAAAGGAACCTCTACTACAACACGATTATTGTTAATAACAGAATTATAGAAGATATTATAGACTGGAGTCAGTAAGACTACTTCATCTCCTTCATTCGTTAATTTTCTTACACTTGAAGATATTGTCGGAACAACGCCTGTTGAAAAAACAAGCCATTCTTTTTCTATCTCAAAATTATGTCTATCTTGATAAAAAGAAATATATGCATTATACCAAGAGTCATATACATCAGTATACCCATATACAGGATGAAGAACTCGAGAAAGAAGAGCTTCCTTAATTTTAGGCGCGACTTCAAAATCCATATCCGCAACCCACATTGGAAGTTCGCCTTCTTTTACATCCCATTTAATGGATCCAGAGTTTCTTCTATTGGGAAGAACGTCGAAGTTATATTTCATTTCTTTACCTCAACCTTTGTTTTTGAGAAATCTATATTGGAATCATCTTGAATATATTCTCCAAGTTCTTCAATGACTAATTCTCCTGAGATTGGATTCTTCAGTGAATCTAGTCTTCCTTTAATATCTGCAGATATATTCTCACAATATTCAAAAGCCAAATCTGTATCTGAAAGAGCACAATTGATAAGAGTGATATTCTTCATGTAACAGAATCCTTGATGGGAAGATATTTTGCAATTACGAAGAGTGATATTGGAAGAATTCCAGCCAAAATATTCTCCAGTAATCTCGCAATTTTCAATATAGACGTTATTGCAATTCCAAAATGCATCTTTTGTATTCAAGATCGAATCATATATCTTGATATTCTCACAGCCATCAAAGCCATAATTACCATCAAGCTTAAGATTGCGAATAAGCAAATTCTTAGAACCCATTCCGAAATAATGGCCTTTTACTTCGATATTATCTAAAGTCAAAGAATCATTCCACCACAAAGTTTCTTCCGCATTTGTAAACTGAATATTTCTTAATGTTAGGTTATGGCATTTTCTAAAGTTCTTTGGTCCTTCTATTAAGAGGCTTTCGAATGTGGAATTATTGGTATACCAAATACCTGCTCTTTCTTCCGGAAGGAAGATGGTATCCTTAACGTAATGGTTATCTCCATACCAAAGAGGATATTTATAGCCAAAGGTCGAATGAGATACAAGAAGGTTTCTTCCTTCTTTTAAAGGAGATTCTCCATCATCGAATATACAATTATTAATTTGGGAATCAGATATTTTGAAGAGGGCTCTTTCGCCTGTAAAGTGAGTGTCTTTATAAGAATTCATAACTATTCTATTATAGATAGAAGTTTTGAATATTTAAAACAATATGCTTAAGCACTCGTGCTTGTCTCATCAAAGTCTGATGATTCGCCTTGCGAAGCGTTATCTGTCGTTCCTAAAGGCGTGAAAGTGAATCCTCCGCCCGAAGAAGGGGTGAAATAATAAAGTACTGTCGTTGCATCAGTTCTCTTAAAATAAAAGGAATAGGCAGAACTTGATGCGGTGTTTTCTTTCGTGTTACTTATTTTGAAAGCGACTTCAGATTTTGTATATCCATCATCAGTTATTTTGACAATGGAATTGTTACTATTTTTTTCAACAAAATCAAAGCCAGTAAGCGCTGTGCGACCATCTCCATCGGAGCCACCATTTGCACCAACGTCAATATAAGTAATATAAACGTTCGCTCCAGCTATGTATTTTGTAATAACAAATTCGTAACCATTATCTATATCGTCTTGGGTGACCTCTACGCCATAATAATATGGTGTATAGGCACCTGAACCTGAATAAGAAGGTATTTCGACACCAACAACCGTATTATCATAGTAAACTTTAGCAAATCCAGTTGAATAATCTTTAGGAGTATTTCTTTGAACTTTCCAGACAGCAAGTCGTGCAGTTTGGGTGCTTTTATTAACAATTATCATTTGAAATTTACCCGGTTGAATAGGAGCAACCCAAATACTTCTATATGGAATCAATAAATCTCCTTCATAATCTCCAACTTTAGCATTTTTTATTAAATTATAACCACCTTTGACACCCAAGGTA
This sequence comes from Faecalibacterium prausnitzii, assembly GCA_963611905.1. Classification (GTDB taxonomy): domain Bacteria; phylum Bacillota_I; class Bacilli_A; order RFN20; family CAG-826; genus UBA4951. Next base: position 13,600 of record CAVDTI010000042.1, read on the forward strand.
CTTGTATCTAGATAATTAGTCCCAGATAAAACTAAAGCAGAATCGCCCTTTCTTGTTAATTCGTCTATCTCCGTTGTTAAATAAGTTTTAATATTAGAATCGACAGTTTTAACATCCGATTTGGTAGCCACTGTAATGTTCTCATAATCGATTTCATAATCATCACTGACTTTCGTTTTAGCAAAGTAATCTTTATAAGTCTTTATTTCCGGTCCACTATAATAGCCAATGTTTGTGGCACCATCCGCTACTGATATTGATTTTGAATAATTAATTGCCAAACTTCTATCATATGTATCGATAGTCTTTGAGCCTTCCCCTCCGGATAAAGTTGATTCGTCTGAACATTTAAATGGAAGTGCAGTGCCAGAGGAAATTACACCAGTGTCTTTTTCAACCAAGTTTAACCTTGACATCTCATCATATAATGCTCGAATATCCGTACTCGTACCGTACCCAACATTCCCGCCATCAGGATCATCATCCCAACTATAATTTTTCTTGTTATAATCCCCGATCAAGGAATAACTAGAAACATTGCTAAAAGAATAAGCAGATAGATTCTGGGTTCCACTAGCGATAATCATATTACCATAATGAACGCCAGCTTTGGTCAGTTCTCCGTTTACGTATCCCGCTAACATGCCACATAAGACATTGGCATTATATGTATAGATTTTGACTCCGTCGAGATAAAAATTAGAAACAGAGTTCACGGCGTTGTCATATTTCAATTGCGCCGCATTTCCGTCAAATTCTGGTTTCCCAATAACGCCAAAGAAACCGATGATATTTAGATTGTCGGTTTCGCTTACTGCGGCAGGATGTTTAGTTATATAACCGGTAGTAGTTCCAATTTGATTGGATATCGTTAGATTCGATATTGTATAAGTTCCCCCATTAAAATTGCCAATAAAAGGTTGAGTTGTCCTCCCTATTGGAGGAAGAGTCCATCCACTCATATTCAAATCAGCACTTACCTTAAAATAGTATTGTTTGTCTACAGTCCCGTCGCCATCTTTGTCTTCATTAAAATAGCCAAGATACTGTAACCAAGCAAGGTTATAGAGATGGATCGGCTTGTTAATAATGTATGGGTCTGCCGAGGAGCCGTCTCCATCGGCAAAATAAGCGCCTTTAGTCTGCCCGGAAAAATCTTGAGCGACGTTGTTGTTGTTTGTGAACCACGCAAACGAAAAAGCTATTGTGGCCGCAAAGGTTGCAACAAGTACCCCGAAAACCAAGGCCATACTATATTTAATAAATAAATCCTTCTTCATCTTACCAGTTTGGTAGCTGGCTATCCCAAGAGGACCCTATAGTTTTGCGTCACAGGATTTCTCCAGCTTTGCCTTTTACTGCAAAATGATATTATTTATCGTTTTTTTAGACAATAGTTTTTTTATAGAAAATACGATATTCAATTATCGTTTGAAGAGATTAAGCACTAGTCGTATCTTCGTTTGACAAAGAGGAATCGTATTTAGCGTTCGCAGACGTTCCGTTAACGCTTAATGTGAAGCCATTATTCAGACCGAGATCAGGGCAGAATAAAACGGCATCCGTTCCGTCTCCGGTTCTCTTGAAAAAATATGAACATAAAGACGTGGACGTTCCACTTATGGTGAACGTAACTTCAGATTTTACATACGCATCATTAGCGACATACTTCTTTGTCGCTGAATCATAGTTTTTGATTTTTACCAACGAGCCATCCTCTTCTTTGACAAAATCAAAACCCGTTAACGTCGTTCTAGTATCGCCATCAGATCCCCCGTCTGAACCAATGTCTAGATAAGTTAAATAAATAGAATAATTGGCCCCATAAGCTTGATAAAGAGTTATCGCAAACTCAACGCCATTTTCGATGTCTTCGGAAGTAACTGGCGTGCCATAATAATAAGCAGTGTATGAACGCCAACCAGAAGTTAACACCATGCCTACAGCTTCTGCGCTAGGGTGATCGTTAAAATTTTCTTCTTGTTTATTGATATCAGGTATCGAAGAAAAAGATGACGAATATGTTCCGGCTTGGCTTCGCTTTAATTTCCAAATAACAAGCACGGATGTATAGCTATTTTCATTCACGCAAACGAATTCAAAGGTCCCAGCTTGAATCGGCGCGACCCAGATACAATTATTTGGTACAAATATATCCTGTGTTTTACCATTTATGTTTCCGCTTTCTATACCATAATAACCACTGTCGTTTTTCATAGTGTTTGTGAGATTGTTTATCGTTGCCATCCTTATAACCGAATGACCATTTTTTGTCTTTCCATCGGAAGAATAGCCTGCAAGATACTCCTTAACCCTATCAGGCACGGTTTTTACGTCTGAATTTGTTGAAACTGTTAAGTTATTCTCATAATCGATCGTTGTATCCGAATAATGGTCTTTCATTATTCTCATTGTTGCCGTTGAATCGATATTCGATGATGGTTTGCCACCAACATAATAGCCAATATTCGTGGCATTTGAATTCGTCGCGACTGTTGATGCCTTGGTAACAGTTCTTCCACCAAGAGTCATCGTTCCACTTTTCGTGTTTAATGATGTCGCATTTGGATCGGCCTGAAAAGGAATGGCTACGCCTTCTTTAACTATTGCGTCATCACCATCCGTTTGCCCAAGATTTGTTAAATAAGAGTGAAGTTCGGTAATGTTCGTCGAAGTACCATACCCAGCATCACCACCACTTTTATCCTGATCATATTTATATTCCGCTTTGTTATAGTCGCCGATCAATGTATAGCTAGACACGTTCGTGAATTTAGAAATATTAGTCGTGCCTTTCGCGACATTTAAGTTTCCGGAATGCACGCCGGCATTCGTAAAAGATCCATTGACATATCCAGCTAATATGCCGCACAAGACGTCGGTGCCATATGTGTATATCTTCACGTTATCAAGATAAAAATCAGAAATGGAGTTCACACTTTTCGTATAGCTTAACTCCGTCGCACTTTCGTCAAATTTAGGATTCCCAACAACGCCAAAGAAACCGATGATATTCGGATTATCCGTATCATTAAAATCAGACTCGGCAATCGTTCCAGGATGTTTGCTTATTTGCCCCGTTTCCGTGCCGATTTTGTTAGAAATAGTAAGATTTGAGATAACGTGATTAACTCCGGTGAAATTACCGACAAATGGTTTTGTCTTCGACCCTATAGGAGGCAAAACCCAACCAGTCATGTCTAGATCGGCTTCGACCCTGAAATAGTATTGGTCAATAAAGCCATCCCCATCCTCTTTTGCTTCCCAAGTGGAATTATCCTTTTTATCCTTGTTAAAAAAACCAGTATATTGTAGCCAAGCAAGGTTATAGAGATGGATCGGCTTGTTAATGATGTATGGG
>CAVDTI010000043.1:0-5599 GCA_963611905.1 Faecalibacterium prausnitzii
TTCATAATCATCAGCATGGAATGTTAGACTTAATAATTGCGTGGATATTTCAAAAAGCAATTATAAGTTGCTAGACCACTTCTTTTCCTTTTTTATTGAATCATTTTCATACATAACAAAAATGCGCCCCTTATTGGGACGCATTCGCAATTTGTGAATGATTATAAGTTTTTGTTCATCGAATTCATGACTGAACGAATTTGCGCCTCAGATGGTTTTCTGCCCATTTGAGCGAACATTGCTCTAATCATCTTTTCGTTTATTGGTGGGTTTTTCTTTAATTCGCGTTTTATCAATGCTCTAGCACCGAAAAAGCCACCAATTCCACCAACGATTAAGGCTAATATGAGATAAAGGACGAATTGCCAAATTTCAATCGACATTATTAGGCCCTCTTATCGTATTTTCCTGTTGTTGTATCAACCATGACTTTTTCGCCTTCGTTGATGAACAATGGGACTCTGATAGTTAAGCCTGTTTCAAGCTTGGCGTCTTTGCTTCCGCCATTGCTGATTGTATCTCCGCGGACACCTGGTTCGGTTTCGACGACTTCGAGAGCGACCTTTGCTGGGAGTTCGACGCCTAAGATTTCTTCTTCATAAGAAACCATGATAACTTCGCCATTAGGTGCGAGATATTGGGCTTCGTTCTTCAACGTGTCTTTTGGAAGTTCGACTTGTTCATAGGTTTCTGGATCCATGAAAACAAGGGTTGTGCCGCCATCATAAAGATATTGCATGTTTCTCTTTGTGATGCTGACTAATTCAACGTCATAACCACTGTTACGTGCGATTTCTGTGATTGCTCCTGTACGGACATTTTTAACTTTAACCTTTGCAACCATCTTCCTCATTGCTGTTTTGTTAAGCAAAATATCGATGACTTGGTATAAGGTATTTTCATCTTCGAAATAGTTGCCTGGGCGTAATTCTGTAACGTTCATGATATTATTCTCCTTTTTTGAACCATTTGTAATTTTAAACCAATTTCTTTTAAGTATCTACTTAAAACGCTACATTAGGTACTCATTGTAAAGAAATTCGTTCTTTAGAGTCGTGTTTTCTCCGTGGCCTGGATATACTTTCGTGTCTTCTGGAAGTTTCTTAAGCTTCGCTAGCGATGAGAAAATTGTCCTGCTGCTACCAGTAGGTAAATCTGTTCTGCCAATTCCTAAATGAAATAATGTATCTCCACTAAACAGCGTTTTATCGCTATCTAAGTAGAAACAAACACTTCCACCGGTATGGAAAGGCGTTTCCATCACTTTAAAAGACACGTCTTCGATGTTTATTTCGTCATTATCTTTGATGTTGAATATTTCAAATTCTTCGATGATTATAGGTTTTTCTCTCGTGTAAGCGGACAAATTTAAATACGGATCGTTAAGAAAGCATTCATCTTGGTAAGAAATATAAACAGGAGCTTTTGCTTTCAAGGTTTCCAAACCAGAAATGTGGTCGTAATGACCGTGAGTTATAAGTATGGCAGCTAATTTAAGACTATGACGTAGTAAAAAAGAATCTAGGCATGAATTCTCATTTGATCCTGGATCTATTACGAGACACGTTTTGTTCTCATTCGAGACGATATACGTGTTGCATGTCTCTTGCGGTTTAAAATGTAATTTTTCAATTTTCATAAAAAAATAAGGCCGAAGCCTTATCTTTCGTTATTTCTTTGTTTCAATATGAAGGGTTTCTTTCTTGCAACGGCTGCAGAACTTCTTAATTTCCATCTTGTTTGGATGGGTTTTCTTGTTTCTAGTTGTAATGTAGTTATGCTCACCGCATTCACTGCAAGCAAGAATTACTTGATCACGTTTACTTTTTGCCATATTTATTCACTCTTCTTTCTTTAAGCGTTGCTTATGTTATCATAGACTCGTGAAAAGTTCTACAAGAAAACAAAGAAAAAGTTTAAAATTTATTTATGTTCAAAAGAGAAAACACTAAACAAGTAAAAATAGGAAATATTTTAATGGGTGGAAATGATCATGTTTTCATTCAATCGATGGCTTCGATTAAAACATCAAATATTGTCGAAGTTAGCGGGCAAATTAATCGATGTGCTGCCTATGGGTGCGAATTAATGCGTTGTTCATGTTTAGATATGGAAGACGCTGTGTCGTTTAAGGAAATCAAAAAGAAGGTTTGTATTCCGCTTGTTGCTGATATTCATTTCGACTACAAATTAGCGTTAGCTGCGATAGATGCTGGCGTAGATGCCATTCGCTTAAATCCGGGAAACATCGGAAGTATTGAAAATGTCGAAAAAGTCGTTAGAAAATGCAAAGAGCGTCAAATTCCTATTAGAATTGGCGTTAATGGAGGCTCAATAGATAAAACAATTTATAATGGCAAAGCCATTGTCAAAGGAGAATATCTTTTCGAGTCTGCGTTAAAACACGTTTCCATTTTAGAAAAGCTTGGGTTTTATGACATTGTTATTTCCTTAAAAGGCAGCGATCCTATCGAAACGATTGCAGCTTATCGCTTGGCCGCTGAAAGATTGCCATATCCTTTGCATTTAGGAGTTACTGAAGCTGGGCCAATGGAAACTTCATTGATTAGGTCATCTGCAACGTTAGCCCCATTATTGCTGGATGGTTTAGGAAATACCATTAGATTATCTTTAACCGAGGATCCTGTCGAAGAAATTAAGGCCGCAAATAGGCTTTTACACGATCTTAAATTGAAAAAGGACTGGCCAACTTTTATTTCATGCCCAACATGCGGAAGAACACAGGTTAATCTTTTACCTTTAGCTAAGAAAATACAATTTTACTTGGAAGAACACAAGATAACGAAAACGGTTGCCATTATGGGCTGCGTAGTTAATGGGCCAGGAGAGGCTAAACACGCCGATTTAGGGGCGGCTGGAGGGAATGGCAGATGGGTTATTTTCAAAAAAGGAGAAACCATCAAAACCGTTGATGATTCCTCCATTTATGAAGCTTTAATAGAAGAAATAAATAAACTTTGATTATTCGCCTTTATATTTATCGTTAGCAGATTTCGCCTTTGCTTTATATTGCTTTTCGAGTTCTTTTCTAATCGATTTTTGAATGGCTTTCTTACGATATTTTTTCTTCACCTTCTCAATTGCAAATTGTTTCTTTTTCTTATACATAGGTTCGATATGTTTAGGACGTGATAAGGCTTTTGCAATGAGGATCTCTTTTCTTTCTTCTTCGGGAAGTTCTTTTTTCTTTTTAAGCTTAGTCTTAGGCAGCAATCCAACAGGATCTGGTTTAAGTTCGTCATTTCTTAAGGTATAAAAATCAAATGTGACCCCCTCATCCATAATGCGTTTGGCTTCTTTTATGGAGTCTGCGTTATAAAATATCCATGAATCGCCTTTTTTCCCAAATCTTCCGCTTCTTCCGGCACGATGATGATAGAAATCAGTATCAGAAGGTAAATCAACTGAGATTACATCGGTAACGTCTGGAATATCTATGCCTCTGGAAAGAAGGTCGCTAGCAACAATGACGGAATATTTATTGGAGCGGATCTCACGGATCGCTTTTTTCCTTGAACGATCATCTAACGCTCCGCTGAAATAGACAGCATTTACATTTGAAGCCTTCAAATGTTTTGATATTTCGTTAACAGTTTTAACTGTTGAAGCAAAAACGATGCAAAGATATGGCTTACGGATGTTTAAAAATGAAACAACCGCATTTCCTGTGCCTTGATGCTTTATATCAACTAAATGGTGCTTAACCGTTGATGATGTCTCCGTTTTTTCACTTTCATATTCAAAATCAGAACGAACGAATTTATTAAGTTCATCACGAAGATTTTGCTTCAATGTAGCAGAAAATACCATTGTTTGAGGCTCTCCAAGAAGCGCAAAAACACTCTCTATGTCTTCAAAGAAGCCTAAATCTAGTAACATATCTGCTTCATCAAGAACCACTGTTTTGACGTTTTGAAGAGTGTAGATATGTTTATCGACCAATAAATCTTTAAGCCTACCCGGTGTGCCTACGACTATTTGTGGAGGGACACTTGATCCTTCTTCATTGGATGTAACATCACTTTCTGATGTATAGAGACGAACTCTTAAATTTTGATAGAAACGTTGAAATTGCCTCGCAAAATCATACGTTTGTCTCGCCAGCTCTCTTGTAGGAGCAATGATTATTGCTTGTGTACGGTTTAAATTCAAATCACATTTTTCAATGATCGGAATTAAATAAGCGTGCGTTTTGCCAGATCCCGTCTCACTTTGAGCAAGAAGAGAAACTCCACGTAATGCCTTTGGAATAACTGTATTTTGTACGTTTGATGGTTCTTTGTAGCCCAAGGCATCAAGAGCGGAGACCATCTTTTTTGATAAAGCAAATTTACTGAAACTCATAACGCCAAGATTATAAATAAAAACGAAGCCAAAAACAAAGGAAGAAGCTATAATCAAATCATGAAAGTCACTTTGGTAAGACCGTTTGGATTCTGCTTTGGCGTGAAACAAGCCATAGAAACAGCTTATAAAGCGAAAGAAGAAAATCCTGAGAAGATCATTTACATTCTAGGAAACCTCGTCCATAACGAGACTGTATTAAACGAAATGAAGAATGCTGGTTTTGTTTTTCTAAAAGATGATTGTAACAAGTTCGAAGAAGAACTAAGTTCTTTGAAAGACGGATCGATCATTGTGTTTTCGGCCCATGGACATGCGCCAAAACTTGATGAAATGGCAGTAAATAAAAGCATGAAAATATACGATGCTACCTGCCATTTTGTGAAAGCGAACGAGAACAAAATCGTAAAAGAAACAAAAGATGGCAATGAGGTTATATTCATTGGTGTTAAGAATCACGCAGAGGCCAATGCTTCTATTTCGATAGACGAATCGAAAGTTCACTTATACGATTGCAAAGCTCCATTTGACTTTGAAAAAATTAAGTCGAAATCTCCACTTATCGTTTCTCAAACGACTATGACGAGCAATGAAATAGAAATTGCAACTCGCGATATAATCAAGAAAATCCCCGAAGCTAGAATTGCGGCTAAGCGTTGTTTCGCAACAGAATCAAGGCAAGACAATCTAATAAAATCCGGTAAAGAGACTGATGCCTTCATAGTGATTGGCAGCAAGGACAGCAATAATACGCAAAAGCTCATTTCGTTGGTTAGAAAACGTTTTCCAGGTAAAAAATGTTATTCGATTTTGAACGTTGACGACTTAAAGGAATACATAAAAGAACTGTCGCAATACAAAAACATCGTTATTTCCTCAGGAGCATCCACTCCAGACTCTATTGTTTTATCATGTAAAGCCTATTTAGAAGAAAACATTCGATAAATACTTTTGTTTAGTTATATTTTTAGTATTATATTAGTAGTAAAATAGTTATTTGTTAGTTATTAAATACATTTATTTTTATAAAATTTAATAAATTTTCATAATACTTTTTTATATTATCAGGAAGACTGTTACTTTTTAGAACTGACTCCACTCTTTTGCATTCTCCATCCCAATATTTTAGCCAATCATTTGGCTTGTTTTTTAAATTGAGAGGCCCAAAAAACAATTCTTCTTGTGTATATGAATGCTCATTTTTTTCTTTATTCCATTTCATTACATCATAGGC
>CAVDTI010000044.1:0-4072 GCA_963611905.1 Faecalibacterium prausnitzii
CCTCTTAGATATCAAAGAAGATACCATCTACTAATGTTTTTTCTTTCTAATAAAAATAATAATGATTTTTAATTATTACAAATAATTAATATTCATAATATTGATGAAATATAATGAAAATTAACGATTTTTGTTGATTATTAATGTAAGCGCTTTTACAATAATGGCAGAGGAAAAAAACTAATGCTTAAAAATTTAAGATTAGAAATGATTTTGAATTTAGTAGATGAGAAGGAGTATGTCTCTCTTCATGAATTGATGGAGAAGACATCATCTAGTGAATCTACTATAAGGGGAGACCTAGTATATCTAGAAAAAGAAGGAAAGATTGTTAGACTCCATGGAGGAGCAAAATCTTTAAGGGCGGCAAGTGCAAGCTTATTCGAGCTCGATATGAGTGAGAAAGAACTACTTAATGTTGAAGAAAAGAACCAAATTGCTAAATATGCCGCAACATTAATAAAAGATAATTCTTTAGTCTACATTGACGCCGGAACTACAACCTCTTGCTTATGTGACTATATTGTTTCTAAAAATAACATCTTTGTTACTAATTCAATGACTATTGCTCAGAAACTAAAAAAGAAAGGCTACAAAGTCTATGTTACAGGTGGAGAAATCAAACTTAGCACAGACGCTTTCGTTGGAGCATTTCCTTTAGAAACCATCAAAAGATTTACCTTTGATTTCGGCTTCTTTGGCTCAAACGCCATTTCTTTAAATCAAGGATATACAACTCCAGATTATGAAGAAGCAATCATCAAGAAAACAGCCTTAGAAAGAAGCTTGAAGGCGTTTATTTTAGCTGATTCATCAAAACTCGGCTTTGAAAAGGGCGTATCTTTTGCCTCTTTTGATGATGCAACCTTAATCACAAACAAAATGAATAAAAAAGAATACAAGAAAGAGAATGTTTTGGAGGTAGGAGAGTAATGATATACACGGTAACATTTTCCCCAGCGTTAGATTACATCGTTGATCTAGACAAACTTGAGGTAGGAGCAATCAACCGTACAAAGAAAGAGAGCATGCTTCCAGGAGGAAAAGGAATCAACGTCTCAATCGTCTTATCAAATTTAGGCACTAAATCGGTCGCAATGGGCTTTGTTGGAGGATTCGTTGGCAAATATATCAAAGACGAAATGGCCTCACATAATATTGATACAGACTTCGTTGAACTCGATGGAAACACAAGAATCAACGTCAAAATCAAAGGAATGGTGGAGACGGCAATAAATGGTCAAGGTCCAAGAGTAGATGATATGAAAATCGAAGAACTGATCGCAAAACTCACCAAATTAAATGATAAAGACATCTTGGTTATTTCTGGTGCAATACCAAACACCTTACCAAGCAATACCTATGAAAGAATCTTAGAAAGAATAAAAGAGCAAAACGTTCAGTTAATCGTCGATACGACAAAAGATACTCTTCTAAAGACTTTGCCATATCACCCAGTCTTAGTTAAACCAAACAAAGAAGAATTGGAAGAACTTTTTGACACAAAAATAAATAACGATGAAGAATTAGTGGAAACCGCAAAAAGATTAATCGATCTTGGAGCAAAAAACGTCATCGTCTCTCTTGGAGGAGATGGTGCTCTTCTAGTTGAAGGAAATGGAAACTACAAAATAACAAGATCTCCAAAAGGAAAGGTAGTTAACACCGTCGGTGCAGGCGATTCTTTAGTCGCAGGATTCATCGATGAATACTATAGAAGTGGTGATATTAACAAAGCATTTAAGAGAGGGATAGCTTCAGGCAGCGCCTCAGCCTTCTCAGAAGATTTAGCCACGCTCGAAAAAGTAAATGAATTAGAAAAATTGATATAAATGAAAGGAGGACATATGAAAATCACAGATTTATTATCAAGTAAAACGATTGATATTAACACTAGCGCTTCATCGAAAAGTGATTGTATTGAAAAAGCGGTAGCCTTGATCTCAAATAGTGGCGTCATCGAAGATTTAGAGACCTATAAGAAGGGCGTCTATCATCGAGAAGAAGAATCAACGACAGGTATTGGCGAAGGAATTGCTATTCCTCATTGTAAATCCAATGTCGTTAAAGCCCCGGCATTAGCTGCAATGGTGCTCAAGGATGGAGTTGATTATGAATCTCTTGACGGAGAGAAAGTTAATTTGCTTTTCTTAATTGCCGCACCAAATACGGAAGATAACCTTCATCTTGAAGTCTTAGCAAGGCTATCCAATCTTTTGATGGATGAAGACTTCAAAAACAATCTTATCAACGCAAAAACCGTAGAAGAATTCCTTGAGGTCATCAACAAAGCTGAAGCAGAGCGTATCGAAGAGGAAAAGAAAGAGGAAACTCCAAAGAGTGAATTCCCAGAAATTCTTGGCGTCACAGGATGCCCAAATGGTATTGCCCATACTTATATGGCTGAAGAAGCGCTTAAGAAAAAAGCCGAAGAAATGGGCTATTCTTGTAAAGTTGAGACAAATGGTTCGGGTGGAATTAAGAATCTTCTTACCGATGAAGAAATTGAACATGCGAAAGGCATTGTTGTTGCTGCAGATGTTAACGTTGAAATGTCTAGATTTGATGGGAAACGTGTCGTGATTTCAACAGTTAGCAAAGGCATTCACGAGCCAGAAGCTCTTATCAAAGAAGCGGTTAGTGGAAACGCGCCTATCTATCATTCCGATAGCAAAGAAAGCAAGAAAGAAGATAAGAGTGCTGGAGGATCATTAATCCACCAATTCTACAAACACTTAATGAATGGTGTCTCTCATATGTTACCATTCGTTATCGGTGGGGGTATCTTGATTGCAATTGCCTTCATGATTGATACATTTGCAGGAGTTCCTACAGACTCTAACTTTGGCACAGGCACACCAGTGTCGTGGTTCTTAAAAACCACAGGCGGGGTTGCTTTTGGCTTCATGTTACCAGTATTAGCAGCCTTCATAGCCTACTCCATTGCAGGTCGTCCAGGTTTGGCAGTTGGCTTTGTTGGAGGAAGCCTTGCAACCGTTTCTTCCTTCTCGATTGAAGTTCAAATATCGGGAAACGATACAGGATCTACCGCGGGTTTCTTAGGTGCTCTTGTTGCAGGTTTCTTAGCAGGATATATCGTGAAACTCCTAGAAAAATGCACGTGCAAATTCCCTAAATCACTCGATGGCATCAAGCCAATGCTTATTTACCCAGTATTTGGCATTGCTCTTATTGGCTTAGCAATGTTCCTCTTAAATACTCCATTCACATATATCAACATCGGCATCACAAAAGGATTAAAATGGTTAGGAGAACATCAATTAACCATTCTTCTTGGAGCTCTTCTTGCTGCTATGATGGCAGTAGATATGGGTGGACCAATTAATAAAGCAGCTTACGTTTTTGGAACGGCTATGCTTACACAAGCTGCTGCGACAAATGATGCTGCAACTCAATCCTATTGCTATCAAATGATGGCTGCTGTCATGATTGGCGGCATGGTTCCTCCGCTTGGTATCGCTCTTTCGGCGACTCTCTTCCCACAAAAATGGTCGAAACAAGAAAGAAAAGAAGCAATGGTTAATTACATCATGGGCGCAGGTTTCATCACTGAAGGAGCAATCCCTTACGCCGCAAAAGATCCGTTAAGAGTCATTTCTTCTTCGGTTGTTGGAGCAGCAGTCTCAGGCTTACTTAGCGTCCTCTTCAAATGTACGCTTATGGCTCCGCATGGTGGAATATTCGTCTTCGCTGTTGTTGGTAATTGGTATTGGTATCTTCTCTCATTATTTATTGGTACAGTCATTACCGCATTAATGCTTAGCTTACTTAAAAAAGATGATCCAAATCCAGAACTTGGTAAATTTAAAGGAATTAGTTTCAAAAGGAGAAAATAAAAATGAAATCATTCACTTACGTCATTAAAGACAAAGAGGGCATTCACGCCCGCCCAGCAGGAATTGTTGTTGCCGAAGCAAAGAAATATTCTTCAGCAATCTCAATCACAAACAAAGGCAAAAAAGCTGATTTAAAGAGAATTTTCGGAGTCATGGGACTTTGCGTTAAGAGTGGCGAAGAAGTTCTTATCGAAGCAGATGGCTCGGATGAAGAA
>CAVDTI010000044.1:4082-5934 GCA_963611905.1 Faecalibacterium prausnitzii
GTACAGCTCAAAACGTATCTTTGATGGATACGCTCTTGGAAAATTAGTCGTTTACCAAGATATAAAAAAAGAAATCAAAAATGAGTTTTTGGGCGAAGAAGAGGAATTTAACAGATTCGTTGAAGCTCGTTCAAAGGCCATACTCTCTTTCGAAAAGTTATATCAAGACACATTAACAAGTTTAGGAGAAGAGGAAGCTCAGCTCTTCCTCTCCCATAAGCTTATGGCTGAAGATTTAGATTTTGAGGATTTGGTGAGAGAAGGAATTTCTAATAAAGAACCTGCTGAAAAAGCAGTCTTGGAGGCTAGCAAGCAACTTTCTAGTATGTTTGAGGCAATGGATGATTCCTATATGAAAGAAAGAGCGAAAGACGTTCTTGAAGTAGGAGATAAACTTGTCGATTGTCTTTCTAACAAAGAAGATACAAATCTTTTAAAAGAACCATCTATCCTTATTTGCGATGATCTTCCTTCAAGCGAGTTAATGAAACTTGATAAGAACCTTCTTCTTGGCTTAGTTCTTGTTAAGGGCAGTATCAACTCACACGTTTCAATCTTAACTAGAATGCTTGAAATACCTTCGATCTGTTCTCTGGATGATTTGAAAGTGGATCTCTCACTCAGTGGTAAGTTTGCCATCATTGATGGCTTAAAAGGAAAACTCATTCTTGATCCATCTTCGAAAGACATCACAAAGTTCTCTAAAATCAGAGAAGAATATCTTAAAGATGTTGAAGAACTTTCTAAGTTAAAAGGGGTAGAAACAAAAACTCTTGATGGCAAAAAAGTTAAGATTTATTCGAATATTGCTTCATCTTATGAAGTGGAGAACGTTATCAAAAACGATGGAGAAGGAATTGGCTTATTTAGATCAGAATTTATCTATCTAGATAGCAAGGACTATCCAAGCGAAGAAGAACAGTTCCTTCATTATAAGAAAGTCGTGGAGGCAATGAAGGGGAAGGAGGTAATCATCCGCACCCTTGATATTGGCGCGGATAAGAAGGTTGATTATTTCAATCTCCCTGAAGAGGAAAATCCTGCCTTAGGGTATCGCTCGATTAGAATATGTAAAGATCGTCCTGTAATGTTTCTAGATCAATTGACAGCCTTATATAGGGCATCAGCATACGGAAATCTTGCAATTATGATCCCAATGATCATTTCTCTAAGTGAAGTGGAGTTTGTTAAGCAGATGTGTACTCTTGCTAAAAACAACCTCACCTCAAGAGGAGAGAAATTCAATAAGGATATGAAAGTTGGCATCATGGTGGAAACGCCTGCGGCTGCAATAATGTCGGACGTTTTAGCAGAACATGTTGATTTCTTCTCGATAGGAACTAACGATTTATCGCAATATACTCTTGCAATAGACCGTGTTAATCCATTGCTTGATAAGACATTTAATCCTCATCATAAAGCAATCCTAAGACTTATTAAACTTACTATTGAAAACGGCCATAAAGCAAATATACCTGTTGGTATTTGTGGTGAACTTGCCCGTGATGAAAAACTATTGCCATTCTTTGTGGCTTTAGGGGTTGATGAGTTGTCTGTTTCTCCATCATACGTTCTTAAACTTAGAAAACAAATTGCAGCTATCGATACGACAAAAGTAGACGTTGATTCATTTGTAAATTCATCTAAGTAAAATAACAAAGAAGGCATCTATGAAATAACATAGGTGTCTTTTTTCTATATAAATTAGAATTTATTTAGGATATATCGAAATATATTGTTACCTAAAATCAAGTATAGAAATTTTTTGTTTGTCATATAGAACGTTTATCTAATAGTGTTTTCATGGTTTTTTTGGAACTTAATACGTTCAAATAATCGTTTTGTCATCAAT
>CAVDTI010000045.1:0-4767 GCA_963611905.1 Faecalibacterium prausnitzii
GAATTAGAAACAGCCAAAAAAGGTTTTTTATAGCCTTTTTCTTTTAATACGGCTGGTAATTTTAGCAAACCTCCGTTTCCTTCAAGAATTTCTTGTTTAGGAAATTTTATAAAAGGCATTGCAACCTTATTCAAAAACAATTGGTAACTTCTGCTATAAAATGTTTCAAAAATATTCATATCTAGCAGAATGGAGCAAATATCCTTAGGATTGCCCAAAGGAATTTCGCTCTCCTCCTCCATTCAAACCATTTTTCATAAGTGATTTCTTCGCATCTAGAAAGAGTTGCATTAAAGTCTTCCGTTATTTCTTTTGCTAAATTTTCACCAACAAGCAAGGTGCCGTTTTCCGAGTGAAGATACAGCGAACGGAAATCAAGATTTATCGTGCCAACGGTAGACAAATTGCCATCGGAAACAAATGTTTTCGCATGGATAAATCCATCTTTAAATTCATAGATTTTAACTCCCGCTTTAAGAAGCTGACCATAATAAGATCTTGTTAACTGATAAACGGCTTTTTTATCGGGAATTCCAGGAGTAATAATTCTAACATCAACTCCGGATAATGCAGCCATAACTAAAGAATTAATAATTTTTTCGGATGGTACAAGGTATGGAGTAGTTATATAGACATAATCCGAAGCGTTATTGATTATCGAAAGATAACCTCCTTCTCCAGCCGGATGATCCGCATAAGGAACATCACCATAAGGGAGAACTAGAATATCATTTTTTAAGGTTTTATCTATTTCTGGAAGGTAAGTATCAGGCTTATAGTAATTATAATCAATCACATTTTTAGGATCAAAATTCGTATTCCATGTGGCCAAGAAAAGAAGAGTATATCCATAGACTGCTTGTCCTTCTACTCTTATAGCGTTATCTTTCCAAACACCAAATCTATCTTTTACATTAATGTATTCGTCTGCGATGTTAACTCCACCTGTATAGCCAATGTATCCATCGATAACCATGATCTTTCTATGGTCCCTTTGAGAATAACGGACATCAATAATCGGGCGAATCTTACCATAAACTCTGGCTTTAATACCTAGTTTTTGTAATTCAACATCATAAAGAACTGGAGTTGACGAAGCGTTTCCTACATCATCCCACATGACACGGACATCCACCCCTTCCTTAACTTTCTCTTTTAAAATTTCAAGAATTGCATCCCACATCTTCCCTGGAGTGATGATGAAATATTCCATGAAAATATAATGTTTAGCATTCCTTAGATCTTCGAGCATCTTTGGGAACATATCTTCGCCAAATGGGAAATAAGAGACTTCACTTTGCCCGTATAAAACTGAATTCGTTGCATTTTCTAGGTATGTAGCAGTTCTTGATGCGGCAACGCTTTTTTCTTTAGCGAGTTTGTCTATTTCTTCTTGCCTTTCGCCGTGTTTAATCACAGAGAAATATTCTCTAAAATAGCGTTTTTGCCTCTTTGTGCGATATTTATGAGCAAATAATAGATACAAAAGAGTCCCAATTATTGGCAACATTCCAACGATAAAAAGCCATGCGACTTTATATGAGGATTCCGATCCAGAAAGTATAATCATCAAGCCAAGAACGGCATTGATAACCTCGATTGTAATTAGGAAAGAAATGCCCGCATTGCTGTTTAAACCATCTGTAACCCATCTAAAAATAAAGAAAGCAGCCAATGAAAATTCTAAGATCACCAATAAGTAGATGACCATTTTCTGCCAAAAACCTCTACGAAAAAATCCCATACACGTATATTGTATGGGATAAAGAAGAAAATGTTAACTATTCTCTATTTAGAGAATACCGGCGCCATGGCTTTCATTGGGACGCCAATTTTGCCACCATTATGTGTTAGAGAAGATACCCATAGACGAATATCTTCTTTCTTGTCTTCACCATTAATTTCTTTTTCAAGCAAAGGAAGAATTTTTAAGAAATCCTCATAAGCCATTTTCTCTAAGTCAAGGAAGGATTCTCTTCTTTCTTCTCCAGAGAAGGGATCTGGCCAGGCTTCATGCTTTTCATTTAAAAAATCAATATTTCCATATGTTTTCTCAACATTTCTTGGATAATTGAGGGAATACGGCAAAGAGTTTTTGCCGAAACATTTAGTTAAGAATCTCTTGAAATGATGCGGCTTATTTATGAATTTCATCGTTGCTTTGTAATCATGCACAGATTTAAAATACGAATCTTCTTTTAAAGATGGATATTTATCCGTTTCTGAATTAGCAACGTAAATCATTTTGCTGATTTTCATTAGGCTTTCATCATCAATTTTGAGACAATAACCGACGCTCTCTTCCCAAGAACCGTCTCTTAAACCTAAGATTTCATCAATCGCGGATTCAAATTTGGGGTGGCAAGAAGAGTAGAACTTCTTCATTACAGGATCCGAGGAAAAACCAGTCTTTGAATAAACGTAAGGATGGCAATTCCTATCTAGAACATAGTGAAGGAAGAAACCTTTAATAAAGGAGAAAAGCAATTCTTTATCGGGAGATGTTCTAGCATAACGTAACATCGAAACATATATTTCAGTGATATCTTCGTTATGAAGTCCTGTTCCAAATTTATTTATATCTATGTGATTTTCTCTGCCTTTTCTTTTCCAAGGAAGCTGTCCAAAAAAGAAGAATGGATCAGGCCCTTGCGAAGCAAGAATAAACGCGTCGGGATATTTGTTTTCTTTTTCCAAATGTTCTTTTGCAAAAAGATAATGAGTATTTATAGCAGGCATCAGTCGTCTCCATCAAAGGCTTCGAAGCCTTTCTTGATTTCGGATTTATTTGTTTTAACCGACTTAACAAAGAAGAAAACAATCAAAGAAACAGCTAAGCAAGAAAGCGCATAAACAGGAAGATAATTGAAGGTAAATCCATCAATTAAGAGAAGTGATCCTAAGGCGATAGGAGTAACAGTTTGCGCAGCCATGGAAGAAGCGTAGTAATAGCCAGTGAATGCACCAATCTTCTTAGAAGAACAAAGTTCAACGACCATAGGGAAGGAATTAAGATGAACAAGAGACATTCCAAATCCTTTTAAGAACCAAACAATATAAATTACAAATGGGAATGTTCCTGAACCTGCAGATCCTTTTAAGATGGTAAAGCTTAAAACCATCCATAAAGTGTAGGCCGCTGCAGAAAGTGATAAACCAGAGAATATCGTCCACTTACGGCCGATCTTCTCAGCGATATATCCACCAAGAGCGAAGCCTAGAACTGATCCAAGTCCACCAACGATAGTATTAATCATATTGCTAGAGGAGGAGGCCCCAAGGTAATAAACGGTATAGTTGCCCATGAACGTACCAATTCCGTTATCAGCCATAAACCAGAAGAATTCAGCGCCTAAGATCAAGAAAAGCATTGTCTTATTTGCTTTTGTCATTGGTTTATCATCGTCTACTTTATCAACTGTGGCAGCCACTGCTTCTCCACGAGCAAGTTCATCTTTCATTTCTTCTTCAATCTTGTTTTCTTTGATTAAGATAAACAAAACAATCGCAGAAATGACCATTAAAACAGAGGCAATGAGGAACGGAGCTTCGATCGCCCAAATATTTCTATACGCCCAAGTATGTTCCGCTAAAACCTTTTCTCCTGCGGCATTCGTTGTTTTCTTTGATCCTAAGTATTCACTCATAACAAAGAAAAGGCCAACAACCGTGGCAAAGGCTCCGCCAATATAGCCCATGATATTGATAATGCCATTAGCTTTCGATCTAAGTGGTTTTGGCGTGATATCAGGCATTAAAGCAACAGCCGGATTACGATACATCATCATGAAGACAACAACTATCGTCATCATGGCGATTGTTCCACCTAAGTTATTAAAATGGAAGAAAAGAGGAATGAAAGGAAAAGCAATTGCGCAAACGAATGTGCCGATAAGAATATAGGGCATTCTCTTTCCTATTTTTGTGTGAGTCTTATCTGATAAGTGACCGAATATTGGTAACAATATCAAAGCAGCAAGGTTGTCCATCGCCATAATTACACCAACAAGATATTGCAAAGATTTTACTTGTTCATCTGTCGCAGCATCTGTTTTAACCCCGTATTTTGCTTGCAAGAACAAATCAGTTAGGATCGTTGGGCACCATGAATCATAGACTTGCCATAGTAAAAGGATTCCAAAGAATGCGAAACCAATAATAATGGTCCGCTTGATGTTGAGTTTAAAAGGTGCAGCCGTGTTAGAAGAAGAGACTCCCCCCGTCATTGGCGCGGTTTTATTTTCCATAAGCGCTAATAATTTAACATATTTAAAAAATTATGAGAATACACAAAATCGGTATTTAGGTAAACGCTATGTATCCATTAAGTAAAACTAGCGATGAATAACTTGGTCTAATCTAGGTTTGCGTTTAAGAAAATAATCGGAAAAGCAATTAACATATGCATAACAGGAAAAAACGACATAAGCAAGATCGAAAACAAGGATAGGAACGAAAACATTCCATGTCCCCAAAAACATAAGATCCCTGCGATTAAATTGCGTCAGTATCGTGTTGTATGTTCCTAGGGAGAGAATTGCAAAAGTCAAAAGCACTAAAGGCAAAGGTAAGACTAACGCATATATTTTTCCTTTGAAAAGGTTGTAATCTACAGTTTTCCTTATGAAACAAACGTAAAAGAAGAGAGCAGAAATAAAATTGGTTAAAGAAAAAACAAGAAGAACGATGTTTAACACGTTAATTTCTGACATACCCAGTATGGCTGAAAAACCAATTGCAACAGTCGAAGATATAATCATTAAGCAC
>CAVDTI010000046.1:0-7788 GCA_963611905.1 Faecalibacterium prausnitzii
TTCTACTTTTCAAGACTATTTTATCGATTTACCGATTATGTTACTTAAAACATTAGATAAAGTCTAAAGTTTTGTGAATTCGTAAAAACAAAAAAGCCAAAAAATGGAAACGCTTTCAATCAAAAACGGTCAAAAAACGTCGAATCATTTGAAAATGCAATATTTTTACATTATTTTTGCAATTTTTAAGCGCTTTCAATATGTGATAATTTACACGCTTAAACAGGAGAAGAAGATATGAAAGCAAGAAAAAAGCCAATAGTTCTTTGGGTTCTTACTGGTGTATTTACAACTTTAGCAGTCACTTTTGGCGTAGCCTTGGGTGTCACTGATAACTTTGCAAACGTCATCAACAAAGCACTCGGATGTGAAGACGCTGCTAATAAGCAAGTCGAAGTTGGAGATCCTTCCAAATATGACTCCGCTTATTTCAAAAGCGATTACAAAACAGCCGATGAACTTCAAGAAGCCGATAAAAAGATCGCTGAAGAACTTACTGAAGAAGGAAGCGTTCTTCTTAAGAATCAAAATAACGCTCTTCCTTTATCAAAGACAGCAAAAGTCACCCTTCTTGGTCACTCAAGCTGCAACACCCTCGTATGCGGTACAGGTTCAGCCGACATCAATGCCGATAACGCCCCTACTCTTAAGGAAACATTAACAAAAAGAGGAGTCTCGGTTAATGAAACCGTCTGGAACTACTATGTTGGTGAGATAAACAACTACCAAACAAACCCTAAGAAAGGTGATAACTCCATTCGTGGAGGAGACGGCGGAGTTAAGGGCTCGTACACAGTTAACGAAATCCCTTATAAAACACTTGTTGCCGCTAGTGGAGTCGAAGCTTCCTTCAAAGAATATAGTGATGCGGCTATCATTGTCGTTTCACGTTTAGGAGGCGAAATGTATGACCTTCCTGCTGATGTCGAACACCAAGGAAACGCCTCCGAAACAGTTAATGGCAGCGGTAATTCACTTGAATTAACAATCAATGAATTAGAATTAATCGAACAAGCCAAAACAAAATTCGCCAAAGTCATCGTTCTTATCAACTCTGCAAACCCTCTTGAATGTGATTTCCTTACTGCGGGAAATTCCAAAGTCGATGCAGCCCTTTGGGTTGGCTATACTGGTTTACAAGGATTAGAAGGAGTCGCAGACCTTCTTGTTGGTAATGTTTCTCCATCAGGGAGATTGGTTGATACATACTGCAACGACAACACCACTGCTCCAAGCATGCAAAACTTCTATTCCGCTGAATGGAGCAACTCTGGTGATGACAAATACAAGAACGACATGGTCTTCAATTCCCTTGACGGAAACAAATACTATAATGTCTATCAAGAAGGAATCTATGTTGGTTATAGATATTACGAAACAAGATATGAAGACATGGTTTATGGCAAGACCGGAGTCGGTTCTTACAATTATTTATCCGATGTCGCTTATCCATTTGGTTATGGCTTAAGCTATACAAGCTTCGAATACAGCACCCCTGTTTATAAATTTGATAGCAAGAAAGACGAAATCAGCGTTACTCTTACCGTCAAAAACGTAGGAAGTAGCAAAGGCAAAGAAGTCGTCGAGGTTTATTTCCAAAGCGAATACACAGACTATGATAAGACAAACGGAATCGAAAAATCTGCCGTTGAACTCTGTGGTTTTGCCAAAACAAAGGAATTAGAGCCTAATGCTAGTGAAAAGGTGACAATAACCGTACCCAGAAGCGAATTCGTAACCTATGATTCTAAAGGCAAGGGAACCTATATCCTTGATGCAGGCAACTATTACCTCTCCGTTGGTAAGAACTCCCATGACGCTTTAAATAATATCATTGCCAAAAAAGGCGGAAATCCAAACAAAACATTGATTAAAGATGTTAATGGAGAAACCACAGAAGGCAATTCTTCCTATGTTTATACCTTCAATCAAGAAACGGTTGATGACGTTACGTATTCCTTAGGAAAAGATGGAAAAAAGATCACCAATCAATTCGATGAAGGAAGCCTTTCTTACTACGGAAAAGATGACATCAAATACTTATCCAGAAGTAATTGGGTTGGAACATGGCCAAGCAAGGTTGAGATTGCCTTAAACGACAAACTCCACGACGAAATGACTGGTATCAAAGCCTACGAAAAGACCACAGTAGAAGGTGAGACTCTTCCAACCATGGAAGCAAACAATGGCAAAACGTTAATCAACATGAGAGGAAAAGCTTATGACGATGAAGAATGGGATTCCTTACTCGATCAACTTTCCTATGATGATATGTCAAATATGGTTGGCTTAGGTTATCACGGAATTCAATCCGTCGCCTCAGTTGGCATGCCTAAAACTAAAGACGAAAACGGTCCACAAGGATTCTCTGGAAAACTTACCGATATCTCTGGAAATTCTAAGACCATGTGCGCATACACCGATGAAAACATCATGGGCGCGACATGGAACGAAGAATTCATGGAAGAAGTTGGCAAACATATCGGTGAAGATGGCCTTTCATTAGGCTATTCCGGATTATATGGCCCAGCTATGAACACTCATAGAAGTGCTTATAGCGGAAGAAACTTCGAATATTATTCCGAAGATGGTTTCTTAGCAGGAAAGATTGCTGCCGCTGAAACAAAAGGCATTCAATCAAAAGGCGTTTACGTCTTTGTCAAACACTTCGCTTTAAACGACGAAGAAACAAATTGCCGTTCTATCTCCACTTTTGCTAACGAGCAATCAATCAGAGAAATTTATCTCAAACCATTCCAAATCGCTATTACTGAAGGCGGCGCTCATAACGTTATGACAGCCTTCTCAAGAGTCGGTGTTGTTTGGTCAAGCGCTCATAAAGGTTTAATGACAACAGTCTTACGTAACGAATGGGGATTAGATGGATTCGCAGTCTCTGACTATACAACTAGCGGAGCTGCAACAAGTGCTCACGAAAGAAGCACATACGATCCATATTTAGCAGTTGTTGCTGGAACAGACACCTTCGATTCATCAGCAAAAACTTCACAATATAAGTTCCTTAAAGCTCTTGATTATCAAAACGATCCTCATTTTGTTTTGGCGATGAGACAAGCTTGCAAACGTATTCTATATACAGTTGCCAACTCTAACGCGATGAATGGTGTTACCCCTACTACAATCATGATTCGCGTTATGACTTGGTGGCAAATGGCTATAGTCGACGGAATCATCTATAGCGGAATTGCTGCTATTGCATTAGGAACGGTCGCTACCGTTAAGCAAGTTAAATACGTTAAGTCTAAAAAAGAAACATCCGAAGAAAGTGAGGTTAAATAATCATGAATAAGAAAAGATTATTAGTCATTGGGGCAAGTACTCTTCTTAGTTTAGGTTTGCTTACTTCTTGTGACTACTCAGATTTTTCCCTCTTTGGCTTCTTCTATAAACTTCATATTGATAACCAAACAAAGAAGACTGATACAACAAATAATGATTCATCCTCTTCCTCCTCATCGGAAGAACAAAACGATGTATTCATTCCTCAAACATATCTTGTCACCTCTTCAAAGAATGTAGAAGGAACAACAATCGAAAGATATGAGCTCCTTTCTATCCTTGATGAAAGTAAGGTCGCATTAAACGTTTACGAGAAGTACGTTCCTACAACAGGCGATAGCTATACAAACACCTCTTTCGCCTCATTAACTGGATATACACGCGATAATAACGTAATTACCCTTGATTTCGGCCCAATGGTATATACCGATAGAACCGATACAAGCAATGTTGTTTTCTACCGCGGTGATGATGAAACAAGTTCTAAAGCAGCTTTCAAAAAAGCCTTTGATACAGAAACCGCATCATTTGCTCTTAATGAAAACGGAACATTTGCTCTAGGCACAACTTCTAATGGAAATACAGCAAAAGGTTTAAGCAATGCTGTTACTTACTGGTATAGCGAATTCACCTCTCGCCCTTCTTATTACATGCTCACCGTTTTGGATGATAGCACATATTATCTAAATACGTTCTGCATGGATTCGAAGAACGACAAAATGCCTGTTTCCGCATTTGTTACAAAAGGAACATACAAATCTTATCCTGAGCATAGCACCGAAGAATACGACGCCGTTAGAATCAATCCAGGAAAAGGTCATATGTATGCAAATAACAATGGATCCAATATGGAATTTGATCTTCCAGATGATTCAAACTTCAAACAATGGCTTGGCTTATCAATCGGTTCAGTTCCTGCTTATAAGGTCACGAAAGTCGGCTTCAAAGGGTTATTAGGAGATGTCAAAGCTTACGGATTCGAAGCCTTCTCTGAAGATTTTGCAAGTGACAAACAAGAAGAAAAAGATCCAACAGAAGGAGCGATGCTCGTTCTTAATGGCGAAAGCAATGCCGATATTAAATTAGCTTTCTTCAACGATGGAACATATCATTTCGTTTGGAAAGCAAATAAGGTCGATGAAAATGGTACCTGGGTCTATGACAAAGATAACGATGTTCTTACTTTAAATGCGACAAAGAGCGATGAGACAACACGTACAAATGTCAGTGTTAAGCAAGAAGATGGCACATATGTAATCAACTACATTTCTGCCTTAAGCGAGCAATTGACTCAGAAGTATGTTATTTCTGCAGCCGACTTCTCCTCCTATTTCCAAGTCACAAAACTCCTAGAACTTAAAGGTGATGACAACGAAGCAATCTGTATAACTTTCTATTCTGATAGCTCTTATGTTTTTGAATTCAAAACTCATAACTTCCAAGAAAAAGGAACTTGGTCATATGATAAAACAACCGATCAGTTAACCCTTAAGGTCGATGATAAAGAAACGGGTTCTTCCTCTATAAAAGATGGCAACTATGTCATATACTGCGAACATTCTGCAGGTTCTGGCTTAACTCAAAATTTCACAATGAGCAAAGATGCTTGGGGAACAAGTTTTGTTCACTCCTTAAAAGTGCTTAAAGGCGAAAAGATGGGTGATAATTGCACTCTTACCTTCAATTCTGATAAGACGTTTAATTTCTTCTTCAAGGTTAGCTATAATGGAACAGATAGCATTGTTAAAGAAGATGGCACATTCTCCACTAACGATGAAGGATTGGTTGTCCTAACTGTCGATGGAAAAACTGTTGCTAGCGCCTCTAAAGAGGATGATGGACGTTATAAATTCCATTACGAATATTCGAAGAGCAGTCAATGCTCACAAGATTTCATGATGGATGAACATTCTTACAAGGATACTTTCTCAATTGCAGATATTACGCTCCAAGGCGTAAAAGCCCCAGAGAGAGTAAATCTCAAACTCAACAGAGATCATACATATTCTTTTAATTATAACTTTACTGGAACTTGGCAAAGCGAAGTTGGTGGATGGAAATATGACTCCGAAAACGATGAGATTGTCTTAGTTTATTCTTCTGAATATACCAATAAGTTCACGAAGCAAGAAGATGGTTCTTATAAAATGAACTACGTTGCTGGAATTAATTCTCAATTAACTCAAGAGTTTGTTATCGAAGCGGATAATACTTCCTTCCTAGGAACTGAACTTCTTAATGTTGATAAAACAAATGCCTCCGGAACTCATTTCGGTTTTGTCTTCTATTCAAACCACTCCTACTCATTCCATTTCTACACTTACTATACTGTAGAATACGGAACGTGGTCATACGATTCAGAGACAGAGAAATTCACCTTTGCGTGCCTCAATACGATTAACGAGGCGGCGAAAGGGACTGATGGAAGTTATACATTCAACTACATTTCAAACAAGAGTGCTCAGATGACTCAAGAATTCACTTTCTCCGCAGAAGATGCAGCTAAAGTTATTCTCAAAGCGTAGTCTGTCTCTTAAAGCAAAAAAACAAAGGCTGTTAAAATCAGAATTTAATCTGGTTGGACAACAGCCTTTTTTGATTCATATGCATCTTTTCTCTACTAGCTTTTGCCACGCCCCATTACAAACCTAGAGTCGATCGCTTCAACAATGATTCTATAGATTTAAGTCTTATTATAAACTTTTCCGCCCTCTTCTTGACTCAATGACTTTATCAAGGACTTATTTGTTATCATCGAGTGAGTTAATGATTCATTTTCCCAAATCTTTTGATCATATTCTTTGCGAAACGCGCATGATATTCGCATCGATCATAGTTCAAGCATTCTCTCTGTTTCATCGAGAAAATATGTTTTCTCCGTTCCGCTTGTAATTCCTTCTCCGACCACTTTCTCCTCAATCAGATCACATTTCTCTTCTATGTTCTCGAAGGAAACCCTTTTTATTGCCTCTGATAAACTCAGCCCTTTATCTTTTGCTTAGGAGTCAGCCATCTTCCTTTCTTTCTTATTGTTACATTCATTTTGCCTTCTCTCCCTCTATTGTTCTAACGTAGAGCATTAGATAGACGATTACACGAAAAAGCATAATCGTTGTCTAATCTATTTTTTCAATTAACGTCCTCCGAATCTCTTTTCAAATAATCTTTTCACTAGTTTTGCTCATTAAATTGATTATTTAAAATTTCAAAAACAACGAGCGAATCCCCATCCAAATTCTCTTTTCTAAGATTAACTGCATTAACAAGACTGTTGTCATATGTCTTGTAATAATAGATGCCTTTTTCTAAGTTCATACAAGACGCATAAATCGTTATTTCATACTTATCGCCAATCTTGCAAAGCCCTCTACTTTGCCACACAGATTCAAGAATGTGAAAAAATTGATTAACACTAGAATGTTCATCTTCTTTCGAAATAGAGAAACGTGATGTAAATGCAACTCTAATAAACCTACTTTGGCTTGATAAATCGCCAGGCAAACCGTATGAGCCCATCCCTCGAGAATAAAACTTATTATCAAAGGAAAACGTTTTCTTTGGCTCATCATTTGCAAGACTTGCATAGTTCTTAAGATTTTCTAACTGGTAATTGAATGGGGGATTGTTTGCCAAGCATCCTGTAGGATTGTCATATATATGCACGCCATCTTCCATCGATTCAACAACGACACATGATTTTGGATCTTTAAGAATGTAATGAAGGCTTGAGGCAGGGTATTTGTCGTTATATGGCGTTTTAACGAGGTTTATTTTCTTGATTGTAGAGACCGCTTCATCAATGTTTTTGCAGGTTGCAAGAATAAAAGATATAAATTCGAATTGAGCAATATTTTCTTTCCTTTCATCTACTTCGTTATAAGATGCATTTCCGACAAAATTAAGCCCCGCCATAGCTAAACCACATTCGTTTAACGCGTCATAATACATAGGATAGTCGTTATCTATATGAGCCATTCCAATTATTGCGTAATGACGTTTGTTTAAACCAAGATGTCTAAAATTGAATGGGTAGTTTCTAGGCGTTATCGTTACTTTCTCCCCATAAGAGAACTCATAATCAAGCGTTCTTCCAAAATATGCATCCTTACTTTTATATGAAGCAGCTGTACACATATCCTATCTCCTTGTTTTTATACTTATATTCTAACATTTGCAATTACAGATGTATCTTTAAAGCGTTATGGAAGATTAATTTAAAAAGATACTATATAATTGCTTAGTATCAAAAAGGAGAAATAAATATGCATAAAGATGAAGCTGCGGCAGGATTCGCCATTCTATCTAATCCCAGCAGAGTGAAAATAACGAAATTCCTCTATACAAAGGGTGATTTATCTTACGACGATCTTCTTTATATCACCGGTGATAGCGAAGAAGAACTCAATGAATCTCTAGAATTAATGGAAAACGGTTCGTTAATCATTAAAAATGGAGATTCTTATTCTATTAACAAAGACTATGTTGATT
>CAVDTI010000047.1:0-4004 GCA_963611905.1 Faecalibacterium prausnitzii
TCTTTGACGACTTTCTCAAAGATATGGAGGTCAAGTTTAATGACAAAGCCATTACGTTCGAAAACATCGATAAATTTCTGGGTGTTAACAAAGCCTCTTCTTTCGTCTTTCCAACGGACAAGTGCTTCCGCGCCTTTAAAATCTTTCGAATGCAAGTCGTATTTACCTTGATAATAAATTTCAAATCGATCCTCTTGCAAAGCTAATTCTTGCGATTGTTCGATGTAGACTTCAAGTTCTTCATCCTCAAGCATCTTATCGCTAAAGAACTTTATCCCAAAGGTGTTGCCGCTTCTAGAAACCTCGCTTGCAGCCTTCTTCGCCCTATCTATTGCGAGCCAAACAGGAACTTTATTCTCCGTCTTGAAATCAAATCTATAGACGCCAATATCGAAAGAAATTCTTGAATTCTTATTCAGCGTTTCGGAATCAAGCACTCCTTTGGCAATTGAATTGATTCTTTCTTTAAGATTGTCATCATCGTCTTCTTCGAGCAACATAATAAAACGATCGGAATATTCTCTAGAAAGGATCTCATTATCTTTAAGCCTGCTTTCTAAATATCCAGCCATATTAGCAAGGAAGACATTGGCGCTCTTGTTACCTAACGCAGTATTTATAAATTTAAATCTACGAATATTCATGTAAACGAGGTATCTTAGTCCATCTTCTCTAGTTACAAGAATTTCTGCGTCTGAAATAAAACGTTGCTCGTTAATAGAATTAGTTAATGGATCGATATATTTGCCCTTGTAGCCATCGAGTGTGACTTTGTTACAATAAATGAAAATAGAAATCGAAAAGCAAAGGAAGGCTACACACATTGCATTCAAAGAAAACAATGAGAAATTAACAATCGAACCGAATGTCGCAGAGATTGTCTCATATTTTGTAATAACAACAATTGACCAGTTAGAAATCGTTGCTTCAGAAGAAAAAACAAAATACTGACTTCCGTTAAATGAAATCAAATCAATGCAGTGGCCATTTTTCTCGACGATATCATTGAAGATTTGTTTCTCTTCGAGTAAATTATTATCTTCAAAATAATCATTAAAATTACTGTAATTGCTAAAGATATCAATCTCAGAGGTAGAAGATTCACATACTTTGAACATATTTGAATCAATAATCGCGCCATAATAGCCATCTTTAAAGGTATCGAATACCATCGTCGAATATTCCTTCACAGAATACATCGAAGTAATGCCAACAATATCTAAGGCATCATCGCTAAAAGAGGATAAGTCTCTAACATAAGGTTCTCCAATAAGAATCTGATCTTCTTTGCCAAAGACAGAGATTCTTTCGATAGATGATTTGCTGTTTTGCGTTATTTCCGAGGCGATATCAAAAGAAGAAATGTTATATTTAACGCCTTTCAAAAAGTAAATATCACCATTCTCCAATAAGATGCCAGGATCATTGATAAGAGCGTTTTTTGAAAGAGAATTAAGCATCTCGTTAATTAAAGAAGTACTATCGCTAGCGTTAATTCCATTAAGCATATCTTTCGATGCTTCAAGCTTAGAGAAAACTTCTTGTGAATCGTTATAAGCTTTCGAGGTAGCAATGGAGGATTGTTCTTCCGTCAGTTCCATCGCAGTTGCCCTTGTTTGCTCGGTTACTTGTTTATTAAAGAAAAGGTCCAACAAAACCGTAAGAGTCGTAAATCCTACGATAATCAAAGCCAAATATAGGACTTGTCTTGTTCTTTTTTTGGCAATTTCTTCACGAAAAATAAGTGAAGATTGTCCTTGTGCTAGCTTATTTTCTTTCTTTCTTGAAATATCGCCATAAAACGCACTTCCATCGTTTTTCATTGCGATATTTTTTCCAAGTTTCTTTGATTTATATAATGTTTTATCTGCCTCTTCAATAAGTTCAGTAATCGAGGTTCTTGAACCCACTCTATCGGATACGCCAATAGAACAAGTAACCGCACCTTTAGAATACATCTTCTCGCTTTGAGCGAATTTAATTTGAAGAGACCTAGTAATTAAATCATCAAGAACTTCTTCAGACACATTTTTAACAAAAGCTATAAATTCATCTCCGCCATATCTTCCAAAGATATATTTCTCAAAGACTTCATTAAGCTTTCCCGCGACCGTTTTTAAGCAAACGTCGCCAATGAGATGGCCATGCGTATCGTTAATGACTTTGAAATTATCTAAGTCAAACATGATTAAATAAGAATTGCCATTATTACCAGAATTTAATTCTTTGTTTATTGCTTCGAAAAGATAATTTCTAGAATGTACTTTCGTTAAAAAATCGTAATCCAATACATCAATCTCCGTCTTTTCGTTTCTAATTAATTTAATTTCAAAAGAAGTATCATCTTCACCGATTATTTTGAAAATGCATCTATCATTATCTACACAATTAAATGAAAACTCCTCATTAACCAATCCTCTTTTGATAAAACGAAGAAGATTGTCTTTTGAATATCCCTCTTCTTTTATCTTTAAAACGTCTTTGTCTAGATATTTGGCGTAAAAAAAGTCAAAGGAAAAAGATTCCTTCTTCTTATCAGTGATAAAAGACACTGAAGAAGTGTTTTTATCAACTTGAAAGGTCAATAAAGTACCACTCATTACTATTCTCCACGTTTAGCAAGCCACTTAGTAGCGCCTAATAACAATGATAGACCAGAAGCTAAATATAGTCACTGATTTTGGTTAAATAAAGTAAACATTAACGCAAGCAAATGATGAAGTTTACGACAAAACAAACGTTTTCGAAGGCAACTTGGTGTCTTTAAATTGCGTAGAATCTCTGGAACATACTTTTTTCTTTGTTCCAGTATTCTCACATAAACTCATTTCGTTTATTTAATAAATTAACTCTTTGATTAGGAATTCTTGTCCGCCAATCATTTCTTTTTCTCTTGAACCACAACGAGGGCATTTCCCTTTTTGACTCATGACATTGTAAAGAGAATGGCATTCAAGACATATTGCTTCGGCTTTGGTTTGAATTATTTTCAGCTCACATCCGGAAAAAAGAGGCTTTTCAGCAGTGATAATTGGAAAATAATCGAGAAAAAACTTGTTTATATAGCCACTTGCTTCACCAATTTGAAAAGTAACAACTTTTAAATTGCTAACCCCATTATCAGAACAAACTTTCTCGATTTCTTCTATGGCTTTGCTTAAAACACCTATCTCGTGCATTATTTATTTAGATCCTTTTTGCCTTTGAATGGTCTAGCTATGCTTCTTCCAACACGAGCCACTTCCTCTTTAAGAACGGCTCCAACTAAATGTTCGTAGTCAGGGCCCCATTTTGGCTTATCAAGAGCAAACATGTGGATCGCATCAAATTTGCAGCGTGTCGTGCAAAGTCCACATCCAATACAAATGCCTGTATCAACAATCGCTCTTCCACAAGAAAGACAACGCGAGGTTTCCTTCTTAACTTCTTCCTCAGTAAATGGAATACGGGGATCGCGATCTGTATTGAGCTTCGCTTTATCAAGATTCACATATTGCCTTGGTGTATGGTCATATTCATTTATCGTAGCAAGATTGTCTTTATCGATTGAAACGAAATTATTGCGCTTTACACGACCTAATGTTAATGAGTGTCCTTCATGGACATAGCGATGTAAGGAATCTGCTGCCTCTTTACCTGCGGCAATCGCATCAATTGCAAAACGAGGTCCGGAATAAACGTCTCCACCAGCAAAAACATCTTTTTCACCAGTTTGATACGTCCAAGAATCTGCAACAATGAAATTGCCTCTTCTGGTTTCAACCTTGCTATCTTTAAGTAAATCGCCCAAGACAACACTTTGTCCGATAGCGGTCAAAACATATTTTGCATCAACTTCCACTGTTTCATTTTCATCGTATTGAGGATTGAATTTGCCATCTTTGTCTTTAACTGAAACGCATTTCTTAAAGATAATGCCAGTAATTTTTCCTTTTTCTCCGACGATTTCTTTTGGCCCCCATGAATTGTTAATCGTAATTCCTTCAGCAAGTGCGTCTTCAATC
>CAVDTI010000047.1:4014-6331 GCA_963611905.1 Faecalibacterium prausnitzii
TTTCTTCTCTCTTTTCTAGGCAATACATGCTAACCTCTTCTGCTCCAGCACGTTTAGCGGATCTTGCAACGTCCATTGCAACGTTTCCACCACCGACAACTACAACTTTGCCTTTGAGTTTATAGCCTTCTTCGTTGTATTTATGTAAGAAAGAAACACCAGAAACAACATTCTCTAAATCTTCTCCTGGAACATTAAGATTTCTTCCACCTTGGCAACCAAGCGCAAGATAGAAGGCTTTATATCCTTCTTTGCGAAGATCATCCAAAGAAACGTCTTTTCCCACTTCAACGCCGCACTTAATCTTAACGCCAAGTTCTTCTACAACTTTTATTTCAGCATCGACCAAGTCTTTTTCTAAACGGAACGATGGCATGCCATATCTCATCATGCCTCCAGGAAGTTTATTCTTATCAAAGACAGTTACATCATGCCCTAATATCGCAAGATAGTAGGCGGCAGAAAGTCCAGCTGGGCCTGCGCCAACAATCGCGATCTTATGACCGCTCTTATAATATTTTTCTGGGATATAGCGTGTTTCTTTGTTGATGTCTCTTAATGCAAGGAAACGTTTAACTTCATCGATAGATACCGGTTTATCAATCTTTCCACGCGTGCATTCTAATTCGCAATATTTATGGCAAACAGAACCGCAGACTGCTGGGAATGGATTTTCTTTCTTAATTAACGCTAGTGCTTCGTCATATCTTCCTTCATGAGCAAGCTTCAAATAGCCTTGAACGGCAATATGGGCTGGGCAAGCAACCTTACAAGGAGAGGTACCAGTCTCACGATAAACATTTTCTCTATCAGTCAAGAAAGAATTGCCATTCCACTTATCTCCTTTTTCACCAAAGAAGAATAAATGATCGCCTGGAACTGCTTTAGGTTTAATACGAATATGTTCTTTTGTGCAAAGTTTTTCGCCTAAACGGACGGCATTTTGTGGACATACTTCTACGCATCCTCCGCAAGCAACGCAGTTTTTAGGGTCAACCTTTGCTCTATAGTTAGATGAAGAAAGATTTGGAGATGATGTATACCAGCTAGTCTTTAAAGCCATACATGTATCCCAAGGACAATTACAAATAAAGCAAGAATAATCCTTGCCATCAACGTTCGATAATTGATGAACGTAGCCTTTATCTTCAGCTTCGCGGAGAATCTTTTCTGCTTCTTCACGACTTATTTGGCGATGTTTCCCAGCTCTAACTAAACTCGAAGCAAGTTTTCCTAAAGAAATGCACCACTCACCCTCAAGATCGGCCGTGCCTTCTCCAACCATTCTTCTTAATCTGCGGCATTCGCAATATCCAACGGCAATACAGCCCTCTTTCTCTGCCCAATCAAGCCAATGAGAAACCTCGTCAGTAGAGACTTTCTTACTATTATTAGCAATCGATCTTTCAACAGGAATCGTTCTCATAAGGGCATTTCCATGAGGAACAAAACAGGCGATCATCTTTTGGAGATCAAGAATATAGTTAAGGAAGGCTGGAGCAATTTCTGGGCTATGATCAAGAATTGCTGCAGTATAGGCAGTATTTTCCATTCCTCCTGGAGCAAAAACAGGCATTTTTACCTTATCGATATTGCTACCTTTTTCTGTGCAATATTCAAGGATGCCAATATTCACTAAATCATTAATGAATTTGGCTGTAGCAACAACATCTTTTCCGTATATTTTGCTCATCTCATCAATGGTGTATTCTTTTCTCAATTTCACCTTGAGTAAGAAATCAATTTGCTCATCGCTAAGCAAACGATCAAAGAAGATATATTCCCAGGAATAATCGTTTCCTGTCGGATTAAGCATGTTGATATGACGAACGAGTTTAGAGAGATTCTTTCTTTCCTTTGGGTTTTCTTTTTTATATTCCCAATACTTCTCCATGCATTTCTTTTCGCCTTCGGTCCATTGGTGATTTTTGCTAGCCATAAATGTCTCCTGTTTATTCGATGAATACAAAGTAATTGTATCTACAAGGAATAATAATTTCAGTAAAAAAATAACGAGAAAAAAGTTAGATAAACTAAACGTCATAAAATCTTTTATCATAGAAAAATGCACATGAGAAAATCCATTTCTAAAAATTAGTGTTTTTTAACTAAACGAAAATATTATTTCCTTCGAGGGCATTTTCCAACATCGTTTTGGCCATGTAATTAATGGCATTTAAGTAGAAAAAATTAACCATGTGATTCTTTCTTCGATAGCTAATCCTCACATTATCTATAAAAGACAATTAAGTTACTGATGTAGTAATAATCTAATAAATACCTAATCATTGTTATATAAGTGTTATACTCTACTAGG
>CAVDTI010000048.1:0-3894 GCA_963611905.1 Faecalibacterium prausnitzii
AGGCTATACATATTACTTCGTTATCATCTTTGGTCTGATCATTTCAATTGTTTTGGAAATCCAATTAGCCAGAAAACAAATGAAGGAAATAAAATCTCTTCAAGAACAAGCCGAATCTATTTCTCGTTCAAATGAAGAACAATTATAATTGTTTTTGTATTTTTTGTTTTAGTTTTTTGTATGCGTAAAATGGATCTGGGCGATTCAAACACCCTAAAGAACATCATGAAATTAGCATTGCCTTCGATGCTAGCCCAGCTCGTGAGTGTTCTTTATAGCATAGTTGATCGTATTTTTATTGGAAACATGCCAAACGAAGGTGAAATAGCCCTTATTGGCGTGGGCGTTGTTGCCCCTATTACTACATTTATCGCTTCCTTTGCCTACTTGATTGGCTTTGGTGGAGCACCTATTTTCTCAATGTCTCTAGGAGAAAAGAATGAGGAAAATGCTAAAAAGATTTTAGCTAACTCATTCATTCTTTTGCTGTTATTGAGCGCGATTATAGTTACAATATTTTACCCATTAGGAAGGCCACTTTTATATTTGTTTGGTGCCTCAGAACAGTCTTTCCCTTACGCTCATCAATATCTAATGATCTATTTGGCCGGGACTTTCTTTTCTATCCTTACTTTGGGTTTAAATCAATTTGTTATCGCTCAAGGAAAATCCACTTTAGCGATGTTCGTAACATTACTTGGATGCCTAGCAAACGTAGGACTTGACCCTTTATTTATCTCTGTTTTTCGTATGGGAGTCTCTGGTGCGGCTTTGGCTACACTTATCTCCCAGTTCTTGTCTTTTGTTTTTGTACTTATCCTTTTGCTTAAGGTAACCGATATTAAACTATCATTTTCTAAACTAGATTGGAGAATTGATAAGAAAATTTTTAAATTAGGATTCTCTCCTTTTATTATCACTGCGACTGATTCAATGATTTTTATTTGTTTAAATACCTGCTTAAAGAACTTTGGTGGATCTGATGCGGATTTCTATATCGAGGTTGCAACAATTACTCAAGCTTTCCTATCTTTAGTTACAGGTCCTTTACTTGGTATATCCACCGGAACTCAACCTCTTCTTGCTTATTGTTATGGTGCCAGAAGGATTGATTTAATCAAGAAAGCGGAAAGACAACTCGTTATATTTGCACTCGCTTTCTGTAGTGTTTGTTTTGGATTATCTTTCTTAGTCGGAAAACCTTTTGCGGCATTGTTTATTTCCTTATCTTCTTCCACGCCTAATGAAAGAGTGATTTCGGTATCGGGTGAAGCAATATCAATTTATATGTATGGAATTATTCCTCTTGCCTTGCAATATGTCTTTGTAGATGGAATAACAGGCATGGGACAAGCTAAATATTCAATATGGCTATCATTAAATCGTAAAATGATTCTTCTTTTTCCTTTAACTATCCTTCTTCCTTTAATATCCGGGAATGCCTTCCTTACCTTCTATGCTGAACCTATTGCAGATACCGTTTCATCGTTAGTCTCCACCATTGTCTATTTCATTCTTGCCCCACGCATATTTAGGAAACGCCTAAATGATACGCATGGAGTATTAGATTAATTGCATAATAAAAAGCGCTAATTCATCAAAAGAGATGGCTTTTAGCGCTGATTTTTAGTTTTTTTAACAATTAGTCGATCTTGCAAAATGCAATATATGCTTTATATGATTCAAATAAATCCGCTTTAGAAATGATTTCCATTGGAGCGTGCATATTAAGAACAGGGATGCCTGCATCAATAACATTCATGTTGTAATTGCCTAAGATATAAGCAATCGTTCCTCCTCCGCCTTGATCTACCTTGCCAAGTTCTGCTGTTTGGAAATGAATTTTTGCATCATCCATAACTTTTCTGATTTTTGCAAAATATTCAGGCATTGCATCATTACAACCAGATTTTCCTCTTGCACCTGTGTACTTATTGAAAACGATGCCGTTTCCTAAATATGCAGAGTTCTTTGGATCATTAACACCAGCAAAGAGAGGATCAAATCCCGCAGATACATCACTTGATAACATTAATGTGTTTTCAAAAGCATGACGTAGTTTCAAATCGTTGTAGGAAGTTTGAAGGTTGATTAATTCTGCAATAATGTTTTCAAACCATTTAGATTGAGCGCCTGTCGCACCAACTGAACCAATTTCTTCTTTGTCTACAAGAATTGCACATGTTGTGTATTCGCATTCTTCTGCGTCAAGAACGGCTTTCATGGAGGAATATGCGCAAACCTTATCATCATGCCCATATCCAGCGACCATTGATCTATCTAAGCCATAATCACGAGCTGCACCAGCTGGAACAACTTCGATTTCTGCGCTTAGGAAATCTTCTTCTTCGATGTCGTATTTTTCTTTTAAAAGTTTAAGAATATTAGCTTTAACCGATTCTTTGTCTCCGTCTTTTAAAGGGATTGAACCTATTGTTAAATCAAGATTTTCTCCCTCAATAACGTTAGAGGCTTTCTTTTGCATTTGATCAGCGGATAAGTGAATCAATAAATCTGAGATTCCGAGAACTGGGTCCCCTTCATTATCGCCAATGTTGATATCCACTATTGTTCCGTCTTTTTTGCAAACAACACCAACTAAGCAAAGTGGAATTGTGACCCATTGATATTTCTTGATTCCGCCGTAGTAATGGGTGTCAAGAAGAGCAAAATTGTTTTGCTCATACAATGGGTTTTGTTTGATGTCTAATCTTGGCGAATCGATATGTGCGCCAAGAACTCTTAACCCTTCTTCAATATCTTTCTTTCCAACGACAAATAAGGCAATATTCTTTCCTTTGTTTGTAGCGTAGATTTTATCCCCTGCCTTGATTGTTTTAACATCTTTAATGTTCTTAAATCCATGTTCTTCCGCTTCTTTTGTAGCAAGTTTCACACATTCTCTTTCGGTTTTGCCTTTAGATAAAAATTTTTTATAGCCTTCAGCAAAGTTCATTAAATCAGATAACTCTTCTTCACTATAGCTAGTCCATGCATTTTTGTTGTACATAGTTGTATCTCCTCGTAACTTTTATATTATAGGCGACATAAACACATATTGTTAGAACTTTGAGTCATTTTGATTGATCTAAAAGATCTGGTCAGCATCGCTTATGATATGTCGTCTTTTAATAGATTTGATAATTGATTTGGTTTTTTTGGGCGATAATGATTATTGTGCCCTATTTATTATTATCTTTATATGCGAAATAAACTCTGCCTTTTTCTTCAGTTGCACCTAGTCTTTTATAGAATTCAATTGAAGGAGTATTCCAATCAAGGCAGCTCCATTCCAAGTCCGAATATCCATCTTTCCTTATTATTTCTTGAAGTTTAAAAAAGAATTCCTTTCCAAAACCTTTTCCGCGATATTCTTCTTTAATGAATATGTCTTCTAAATGTACATCCATCTTAGCTGCAAACGAAGCAAATGCCTGATAATAAATCGCATACCCAATCGGTTCTCCGTTATATTCAGCTATGATTGCTGTCGCTATTTTTCTTTCAAAAAGGCAATGCTTAAGCGTTTCTTCTGAGCATGTTACATCATCAGGGCGTCTTTCGTATGAGGCCAAGCCTTTTATCAATTGATAAAGGAGGGCTGTATCTTTAGCCGAGGCTTTTCTTATTGTTAATGCATTCTCTTTCATCTTTCTTCATATCCTTAAAAGCATTTACAAATTATCTATCGCCGTTTTAGATAATTCATTTCTCTCCATTATTCGCCTTTATCTTACATAATTATTGATATTCTTCAATGATTAAAGGTTTATTTCAATCAATCTTATTTGACTCGATTCGTACAAAAAAACACGGAAATTATCCGTGTTAATCCCAATTGGCAGGAGAAGAAGGAATCGAACCCTCATTAACGGTTTTGGAGACCGCTGTTCT
>CAVDTI010000049.1:0-7467 GCA_963611905.1 Faecalibacterium prausnitzii
ATACTGCAAAAATAAAAATGCCGAAAAAAAGCCAATTTTAAGTTGCTTAAAAAATATAATGACTCAAAAAAATTAAATTATGTCAATTTTTACAATTCATAAAAACATTAGCAAATATCGATGTTTTAGTAATTATGTCTACATTTTCAAATATGCAAAAATGCAATATAAAATTGAATTTTGCAAAGTGCTTGTCAAGAAAAAAACATAACTCTATACTTTTTGCGAAAAGGAGGAGCAATCATATGATGCTTCCAATCAACACTATTATCGCTCAAAACGATATGGGTAGTAATCTTGCGATAGCACTTGGTTCTTACAAACTCTGGGTCAACATTGCTAAGACTATTATCTTCATTCTCCTTGGTTTCTTTTTTACCAAGAAAAAACTTTTGCCAGACGCAACAGGCAAGATTTTAACGAAATTCGTTATGACAGTCTGCTTGCCATGTCTCGCATTCTGCTCTTTTATGTCAGACTTCACGGTGTCTGGCGGAATCGATGCTGTTGTTAACTTTATCCTCGGCTTCGTTTTCTACATCGGCTTTATTTTCTTAGCCCAACTCATCTTCATTTGGGTCAAAGACAAGAACAAGAGAACAGTTCTCGCCGTTTTATTTGCCTTCGGTTCAACAACATTCTTCGGATATCCACTCGTATCCGCAATCTATGGCAATACCGCTGGTAACAACTTCAATATCATGAACGTTGCCTATCGTGTATTCCTCTATTCTTATGCTTACCTTGCCATCGCCAATCTTGACAATGACAACGTCGAAGACAAAGCAGCTTCCTTAGGACATGAAGGAAATAAAAAAGCCGTCGACAAATCAGTTAAGTCAATCCTCAAAAAGGTTTTCCTTAACCCAATTGTCATTGCCACATTTGCTGGTTTATTACTCTGGGTCTTACAAGCTATTCCAGGCGTTCAAATCGTTCCAAAGAATGTCTTTGGTGCATATACTGCAGAAACAAAAGTCGCCTTCTGGAGACTTGATGCCACATTACCTTGGATCTATCAAGCTGCAAACACTCTCGGTGGATTATCCTCAACAATCATCTTATTTGCTATTGGCTGCACGTTAGGTGGCACAAATATCAAAGATGCCGCAACCGACAAATATGCTTGGATCTGGACTGGACTCAAGGTTATCCTCGCTCCAGCAATCGTCTTAGCTGTCTTAGTTGTCATGCAATTAATTGGCAACTCCACAGGTTTCTTAACAAATTCCAAAGCAGTAGGACACGAAACAATTTCTCAATTAATCTCTGTTAATACACTTAGCTCCGTTGTTATCACATGGATGGTTCCACCAGCAACTGTTGCAGTTGGCTATTGCATTAATTTTGATAAAGAAAAAGAGATGGCTTCCCACATTTCCTTAATTGGCACATTCGGTTCAGTTATCGGAATCGTTATCTGGGTTATCATCATCACTGTCTTAGTTTCATCCGGCATGTTCTATGATCCATCATGGGTTGTTGCCGCTTAATAAAAGGGAGAAAAACAAATAATGGAAAAGAAAATGATTTGCTTTGGCTGCCGTGGCTATGAGCTTCCATATTTCGAAGAATTAGGAAAGAAATATGGCTATGAATTAGTTACCAGACCAGAGTACCTCAACAATGACAACTACGAATTAGCTCTCGGATATGAAAACGTTATGGTCCGTGGCAATTGCGTCGTTGACAAAGAGCACCTTGCAAAACTTAAAGAAAAAGGTCTCAAATATTACTTAACGCGTACAGCCGGATTCAACCACGTTGATGTTGCTGCTTGCAAAGAACTTGGTATCGAAACTGCCTTTGTTCCTGGCTATTCACCAAATGCCATTTCCGAATTAGCACTCACTCTTTCAATGATGCTTCTTCGTAATGCTGCTTATGCGACTTCTCTTGCTCATGAAGGACATTTCAAAGTTACCGATCAAATGTTCTCTAAAGAAATTCGCGATTGCACAGTTGGTATCTTAGGATGTGGAAGAATTGGTAGAGTTACTGCCTCACTTTTCAAAGGTTTGGGCGCAAAAACTATTGGTTATGATGTCTTTGTTTCGCCAGCTTGTGAAGGCTTAATTGACATGAAAGAAACTGCTCTTGATGTCATGAAAGAAGCAGACATTGTCATTTGCCATATGGCTTACATCAAAGGCAAGAACGATAAGTTCATCTCCAAAGAGTACATCGACTCAATGAAGAAAGGCGCCATTATCGTTAATGTTGCTCGTGGCGAAGTTATGGATAACCTTGCTGCATTAAATGCCGTTAAAGAAGGAAAACTTGGTGGCTTAGGATTAGATGTTATTGATAACGAAAAAGTTCTCTTCAACAAAGATCATGATCCAAAAGCAATGCCAAACGAAGAAGATCAATTAATCGTTGATCTCTATCCAAGAGTTTTGATTACTCCACATATCGGTTCTGCTACAGAACATGCTTTAATTGATATGATCGAAATCACTCTCCAAAACATGGAAGAGTATCGCACTACAGGCAAGTGCAAGAATTCCTTAATCAAATAATAAGGAAATAAAATAAACTAAAATAGCAGGCATCTAAAGGTGCCTGCTTTTTATATTACAAGAACTAGAATTTATATTTCATCTCTAATTGGAAAGCATTATTAACGAAATAGTAGGATTCCCCAATTAGTCCGTATTTAATTGGCAAGGTATCTCCTAGTTTTACCTCGTGAATATATTTTATATCAATGAGATTTAAATCATGGTCTCTTAAGAAATCTATTGGCATCATATTTTCAGCAATATCCAAATAAGACGTGTTGTTAATGTGCCCATTTAAATCGCAAAACGAATATTCTGCATGTATTTCCCCCTCGTTTGGTAGGTCGAAAGGGATTTTATTGCTTAATGGAATGTTGAACTCTCTGCCTTCTGACATATCAGTAACGGCAATTCCATGTTCGTTTGGGTTAATCATCTTTCTTGTCTTTATGTCGATTAAGGCCCAGATAGAAGTGCCCTTAACTAGAAGTTCTCCTTTATCGTTTCTTATTTCGCATGTACGTGGAAAAAGAACATGCATGGTTTTGCTTGGATATGTAGAAACACAGATTGTTTCGTCATATTTAGGCATTCTTTTGATTTCTATATGTTGCTTTGCCACAACCCATAACAATCCTTTGTCTAATGTATATTGTCTTGGCAATCCTAATAATTCTGTGTGTTCAACTGTTATATCTTGAAAAATGCGTAGTAATGAAGATGGCCTAAGGTACTGAAAAGGAGTGACTTGGTCTGCAATAATTTTAATAGTTTTTGAAAAATCGCCCATAAAACTCATCTCTTTTTTACCAATTCTTCTTCAACCGCATCAATGGCATCGCCTAAGGTAACAAGCTTACTCCATTTACGCTCGGGAACAGAAATATCGAAAGCAGATTCGACTTTTGTCATAACATAAATGAATCGCATGGAATCTAATGCAGCATCAGTATTAATCACGCTAGACTCATCTAATTCTTTGTTTTCCCATTCATCTAGATTTTCTTTGAGAATGGTAACAATTTTTTCTTTAATTTCTTCGCGTTTCATTTTTCTACCTCTTTCATATTTTTAAGTGCCCAGCGCTTAATCTTTCCTGTTTGCGTTCTTTCAAGTGGGGAAGAAACATATTTTATTGTACTGATTCTTTGCCCTCTTTGCTTGTTTATGTTGAATTCCTTAATTTTGTCTTCGATATTTATTTGATGCTTATCATCATAAACAAATAAAGCAACTTTTTCGTTTATTAAGTTAATCGCATAATCTAGATTTGCTAAATATGGGCGAAGTTCTTCCTCATATTGGGGACAAAAGATTTTGGTTCCATCTCCTAATACAAGAATATCTTTCTTTCTACCTGTTATGTGTAAAAGACCATTCTCATCTATTTGCCCTAAATCACCAGTATGTAGGCATCCATTATATAAAACTTCATTTGTGCTTTCTTCGTCTTGATAATAACCTTTCATCATACATGTAGGGGAGGAGATTAGTATCTCTCCATCATTGGCTATTTCGATTTTATCGTCTGGACAAATTTTCATTGCAAAAGGATCGTCTCCGATTGATAGAGCAACGCCGGAACTAGTTTCTGTTAGACCATAGCCAAAACTCACCTGGATATTATTTTCTTTTATGAGATTTATCGTTACTTGATTAATTGGTCCTGCACCAATAAGAACAAGTCTTAATTCTTTGTTAAAGATATTATTCATAGCCATAAAGGTAGCAATTTGTGGAACAAGCGAAACCACGCTGGCGTGGAAATATTCTCCGTCATCTAAGATGTGTCTCAAGCCTCTTCCTAAGGCTACCTTTGCTCCGAAAGATAAAGCCCAAAGCAAAGAACAAACAAAACCAAAAACATGGCTTAGCGGAAGAATAGAAAGTAACGTGTCTTCTTCTTTTAACGGGAGACAACATCCTCCATTGTAGGCAGAGTTACATAATGATTCTTGAGTAAGAACGACCGCTTTGTTATTTGCGGTAGTGCCAGAGGTAAAGAAAAGAATGTTATCTTCAGATCTCTCTAGCTTCTCTGATGGATTAATTTTTAAAAGATTAACTAATTCTTTTCTACCAATCAAACAATCAACATTTGTGGAATCAATTTGCTTCTGTAACAAGGAAACATCATCAAGTGGATTGAGTAAAACGATTTGCTTTTTTAGATTGGCATAAGAAAAAATAGCAAGTATTGTTTCAAGGTTATTTTCAGCAAGAATGCCAATTGAATTGCCCTCTTCTAGAGGGTAATTATTTATTGCTTCAATTGTATCTTTGTATGTCATTGAAATTATTTTTTCATTCTTTTCATAGAGAAAAGCAACATTGTTTTCAGGTTGACTTTTTAACATGTCCAAGAATGTTTTATAACGTTTCAACATACGACAATTATAACCAGTTTTTCGTGGATTAAAATTCAAAAAGTATCGGTAAATCGCTAATAATACGTTATATCACTAGAATTTTACCGATTTCAGTTCTACAATGATTAAAATCCAAAAAACAAGGAGAAAAAATATGGATAAGAATATTCGCATAGCGATTATTGGCGGAGGCCCAGCCGGATTAGGCGCAGCAATGTATCTCGAAAAGAAGGGATATACAAACTACGTTGTTTATGAAAAAACGGACCATGTTGGCGGTAAGTGCCATTCACCTGTTCATAATGGAAAACGTTATGAGATGGGTGCGATTATGGGCGCTCCAACATATTATGCCATCAAAGATGTTGAAGAATTTGCTGGCGTAACTCACGAAGGGCCAGCTCTTGTTCGTGGTTACAAATATCCAGATGGAAGAATAGACCATCGTTGGGATACTGCAGACGCAATGAAGAATCCTGCCAAATATTTCTTCCACCATCCAATTTCTGCAATTCATTTAAAGAAATTAGCAAAGCAATTAAAGAAATTTGGAAAAATCCTTGAAACAGATTACAAAGGATACGATGTTTGCGGACATATTGGTGTTGCAGAAGGAAGATATGAAGGATTTGCGGTTACCCCAGGACGTGAACCTGTAAAAGGTGTTAACCCAAAACTTAAAGATCTTTCCATGCCATTCAAAGATTTCTGCGAAAAGGTAGGATGCCCACTTGTTCAAGAAGTTTGGGTCCAACCATATACATCATTTGGTTATGGCTATTTTGATGAAATTCCAGCAGCATATGTCTTGAAATATCTTGATTTCAAAACGATGATGGATTTCGTTTCTCTGCACTTGTTCACCTGGAAAGATGGAACTCAATCTATTTATGAGGCTCTCAATGCAAAATTAATGCATCCAGCCGTTTTAAAGGCAAACATCACCAAAGTTGTTCGTGGAGATAAAGTAACAATCACAGTTAACGGCAAGGATGAAGTCTTCGATAAGATGATTATTACTGCACCTCTCCAAGTTGCAACCGAGAAGAATCCATTAGACAATCCAATCGCAAAATCTCTCGATACATGGCTTGATGTTACAGATGAAGAAAGAGCACTCTTCTCTAAGATCGATTACGAACGTTATGACACAATGGCGTTATTAATCGAAAAAGGCAAATATCCAGATATCTCTCACTACATTGTTGATAACATGGCTCCAGAAAGAATGGGTCACTTAATGATTTATTATCATCGTTGGAAGAACGAACCAGATCAACCAATTACAACCTACGTTTTACGTCATCACAAAACACGTAATGGTGGAAAGGAACTTGATTACAAGGCCACACAAAAAGTTGTTCTCAAGGATATGGAAACTGTTGGAGTTCCAGGAGATAAGACTCAAGGAAAGAATAAAGATGGAGTCATCTATGAATTCCAGACATATTACTTCCCACACGTCTATTCCGAAGATTATGCCGCAGGATGGTATGATAAGGTTGAAGCCATGCAAGGAAAGAAT
The DNA here is from genome assembly GCA_963611905.1 of Faecalibacterium prausnitzii. Lineage (GTDB taxonomy): Bacteria > Bacillota_I > Bacilli_A > RFN20 > CAG-826 > UBA4951. Next base: position 6,399 of record CAVDTI010000049.1, read on the forward strand.
AACACCTACTATGGTGGAGAAGTTATGTCTTTCGGCGATATGGATGAAACGGTTGAATATTCTCACGATTTAGTAGAAAGATTCTTCAACGACTAATTCTAACTTAACAGCAAAGAGGAGGCGAAATTTCGCCTCCTTTTCTCTTAACGTTTAAGAATTTTGCATATACAATAAGTACGCCATAAAGAGAGTGGTTAGGGACAAGCCCGTTGATCCACCGACAACCTACTAACTATAGTTAGCAAGGTGCCAAAGCTTGTTTGATGGGTCATTTAATTAGCCCATCATTACGATGGGTGTTTTCTTTTCTCCTTTTTTATGGCTATAGGAGGAAAGAAAATATATGCAAAAACAAAACAACAAAAGAAAAGGGAATTTATTCGATTTTGAATACGTTATATTCCCCTATATGAAAAAATCCATAGAAGATTTAGAGGGGATTTTTGGAAAAATCGATTTTACGCAAGAAAGCAACAAACAAGGAAATCTATTGTTTTCACTAGATTCGAATAAGATTGATTTTCTTAAAAACAAAGAAGATATAAAAGAAAACAAAATACATTCCTTCGATTCGGTAGAAGAGTTTTTAAAATGGTATAAGAACGAATACCTTCTCTTCAAAGACATTGTATTTATAAAACATATGCCTCATGTGTCCATGGCTTTTCCTAATGGCTATCTAGAGACGATAGATATGGATCCCATTCTTTTTGAAAGATATAACTTAACGATGTCTGATGTTGGGGTTGATCATCTTTTGATGTTTATCAGTTTCCTGAATTAAAAGCAAAATATTCTCGTTTATATTGTGACTTAGAACGATATAAGGATCCGAGTAGAGAGCCAATGTCACTTCTTGGACAGGGAATGATTTATGAAAATATGTATGATGGCAAGAAAATCATTCATTTAGAAGAAGGATATAAAACTCAAGCGGAAAAATATTATGATAAGCATCATCGAAAATTAAACTCACTTGTAAATTCTCTTTTAAAAGAAGGCAAAAATGTAATGATTCTTGATATTCATTCTTATAGTGATTTACTTGCTTCTTCATTAGGGAAAGAGC
>CAVDTI010000050.1:0-4730 GCA_963611905.1 Faecalibacterium prausnitzii
ATTATCGGACATAGTCCGTCAAATAAAATATTTTCAAAAATGCAATAACTTTGCCTTTGCTATGGATAAGGTCTATTTCGAGTGTACTTAATTAAGGAGTAAATTATGTTATTTTTAGAATCAACAGCGATTAGCTGGTGGTGGGCTCTCATAGTCGGTGTTCTTTGCTTAATCGCCGGTGGAGCCTTGCTTTTTGCTGGATTGCATTTTTTTGGCAAGAACAAAGTTTCTTCTGCCACAAAAGAATCCAAACAAATCATTCGTGAAGCAGAGGTCAAGGCTGAACGTATCACAAAAAACGCTCAAATCGATGCCAAACAAAACGTTTTTGAGATGAAGCAGCAAGCTCAAAACGAAATTCGTCAAATGAAACAAGAAGCGCAACTTCAACAATCCAAATTAGATGCTAGAGAAGATGCAATCGATGCTCGTGATAACGCTCTTATTGCTAAAGAGAATTCTTTGGAACAAAAGAATGATCTTTTAAATAAGAAAATTGCCGATAACGACAAAAAGAGCAAGGAATTAGACGAAAAAATCGATGGAATCCTTGCTGAACTCGAAAAAGTTTCTGGTATGTCTGTTAAAGAAGCGCACGACGAAATCATGAATAGAGTCGAAAGCAAAATGCAAGTCGAAATCGCTCAATATATCAAAAACGCCGAAGAAGAAGCAAAAGATACTGCCGAGTCTAAAGCAAAAGATCTTTTATCCCTCGCTTGCGATAAATACGCTCAAGACGTTGTTACTGAACGTTCCATTGCCGTTATCTCTTTACCTACCGATGAATTAAAAGGGAGAATCATTGGCCGTGAAGGAAGAAACATCCGTGTTTTAGAACAAACTTTAGGCGTTGACTTAGTTGTTGACGATACCCCTGAAGTTATCACTGTTTCTTGTTTTAACCCAATTAGGCGTGAAATTGCCAAACGCACTCTTGAAATTCTTGTTAAGGATGGAAGAATCCAACCAGGAAGAATTGAAGAGGTTGCCGCAAAATGCAAAGCAGAAGTTGATAACGATTGTTTCAAAGCAGGACAAGACGCAGTTAACCGTTTAGGCTTAGTAAGAGTTAATCGTGAATTGGTTGCCTTACTTGGCAAATTAAAATACCGTACATCATTCGGACAAAACGTTCTAGATCATTCAGTCGAAGTCGGATATCTTTGTGGTATTATGGCTGCTGAACTTGGTCTTGATCAAAACTTAGCACGTAGAGCTGGCCTTCTTCATGATATTGGTAAAGCAATTGACTACGAGCAAGAAGGAAGCCATGCTTCATTAGGCGCTTCCTTAGCAAGAAAATTTGGCGAAAACGAAGTTGTTATCAATAGTATTGAAGCACACCATGGTGATGTTCCTGCAACTAGTGTCATTGCTCACTTAGTAATTGCTGCCGATACACTTAGCGCTGCTCGCCCAGGTGCAAGAAGCGAGACTCTAGAAACTTACACAAAACGTATCACTCAACTTGAGGAAATCGCTAAAGAATTCGAAGGTGTTCAACAAGCCTATGCCGTTCAAGCTGGACGCGAAATCCGCGTTATGGTTATTCCAGAGAAGGTTAGCGATGCCGAAGCCGTTAAGATGGCTCAGCAAATGCGCGATAAGATTGAAAGCACGATGACATATCCTGGAACGATTAAAGTTTCTATCATTCGTGAATATCGTGCTGTGGAAACGGCAAAATAATGCGTATTCTCTTTTTTGGGGATGTAGTAGGAAAGGTGGGCCGCAATGCGGTCCATATTTCCATACCTAGGCTTGTAAATAAATACGACGTCGATTTTGTTATAGTTAATGGCGAGAACGCTTCACATGGCAAAGGCCTTTTAGAACGACACTATAAAGAACTTTTAGAGTCTGGAGCAGATTGCATAACCCTTGGCAATCATTGGCATTCAAAGAAGCAAATAGATGGATATATTGATGAAGCGGATTGCCTTGTTAGGCCATTGAATCTTCTTGATTACAATCATGGTTATGGAAGTCTTGAATTTGAAGTGAATGGCATTATTGTTCGTGTCACGAATATTCTTTGCCAATCATTTATGAATGAAGTCGTAGATTCTCCGATAAATTCTTTGAATAAACTTTTGTTGGATAATTCTGAACCATGCATTCATATAGTGGATTTACATGGCGAATCTACTTCAGAAAAACAAATTTTTGCTTATGAATTCCAAGGATTAGTCACGGCTGTTTTAGGAACGCATACTCACGTTCAAACTAATGACGCACGCATTCTAGATGAAGGAACTGCTTTTATGGCAGATGTTGGGATGTGCGGCGACCCAGATGGAGTTATTGGCTTTGAAAAACAATCTGTGTTAAATAAAATCGTAGATGGAAACACTGGCTCTTTTCAAATCGATGAAAATGCGAAAATGATGATTAACGCTTGCTTAATTGATATTGATGATGATACATATCAAGCAAGGAAAATAACTCCGATAAGTCAAATAGTGGAAGGATAGAAATATGAAGAAAGTAATATATGAAAACGTAGCTTCCCAAAAGGATGCGGCAAAACGTCCAGAAGTGGAACGTAGCATTTCAAAAAACGAAGTTCCTTTAGTTTTAAAAAACTTTGCAAACGGACGCTTATTTTACATTCGTACATATGGTTGCCAAGCTAATATTCGTGATGAAGAGGTCATGGCTGGATATCTTTCCCAAGCAGGATTTGTTAGAACTGATGATCCAAGAAAAGCTAATGTTGCAGTTATAAATACATGCGCTGTTAGAGAAAATGCAGAAGATAAGGTTTATGGCGAGATTGGCTCTTTTAAGGCCAATAAAGACCTGGATAAGGATTTCATGCTTATTCTTGCGGGCTGCGTAATGGATGAAAACGATATTGCTCAAAAATTAATGAAGACATACCCATGGATTACCTTAGTTATTGGAACCCATGATGTTAGCAAGATCAATGAACTTCTTGCTTCATCTTTAGAGAAAAAGGCTTCAATTGTCTCTGTTCGTTCTTTTGCTTCGGAAGTTGTTGAGAATATGCCTTCTGTACGTTTGGATTCTTCCAAAGCTTTCGTTAATATCTCCTATGGATGCGATAAATTCTGCACATATTGCATTGTTCCATACACAAGAGGACGTGAACGTTCTAGGAAGATGGAAGATATCATCAAAGAATGCCAAGACTTAGTAAGCAAAGGTTATAAACAAATTACTCTTCTTGGACAAAACGTTAATTCATATGGACTAGATTTTAAAGACGGAACAACGTTTGCTAAATTACTTGAAGAAGTTGCTAAAACCGGTATACCTCATCTTCGTTTCCTAACATCTTATCCTTCCCAATTTACCGACGAGATGATTGATATAATGGCGACTTATCCAAATATCGATCATTGGTTACATTTCCCTGTTCAATCTGGTTCAAGTAAGACCTTGAATAAAATGGGAAGAAGATATACAAGAGAAGAATATCTTGATGTAGTTAGAAGAATTAAAACAAGAATCCCTGATATTTCTTTAACGACTGATATTATTGTTGGATTCCCTTACGAAACCGAAGAGGATTTCCAAGATACTCTTTCTCTTTGTAAAGAAGTTGGATATTCTAGCGCATATACTTTTATTTATTCACCAAGACCTGGCACGCCTGCAGCAAAAATGGAGCAGGTTCCACCGGAGGTTTCTCACGAAAGATTTGATCGCTTAAAAGCATTGATTGATGAATTAACAGAAAAATCTTCGAATGAATGTTTGAATAAAGAATACACTGTTTTAGTTGATGGGCCATCAAAACGTAATCCAGAAGTTTTAAGTGGTTATGCGCCAAATGGCAAACTTATTAATTTCAAAGGACCTAAGTATCTAAGCGGTTGTTTTGTTAAGGTCAAAGTCAAAGAAAGCCACGTTTATTCTTTAATTGGTGAGATGGTTGAAGACCCTTTGATTGCCAAAGCAAATGATGTTGCCTTCCTTCTTAATTGCTCCCCATTAATTAAAGAATACCTTTCTCTTGATAAAACAATTCAAAACGATCCAGAGATAAAAGAACTTGGTGAAAACTTAGTTAATAAGAAAAAAGAATTGGCTCTTTCTTTAACCGATCAAGAAAAACACAAAATCGTTAAGGAAGAATACGAAGAAATTTTAAACAAGATCAAGAATCATCCATTATTAAATAATCACGATGCTTTAAAACAAGACGTTGAAGATGAACTTCTTTTGATAAGGAATATCTTAAAATGATTATCGTTCTTACTGGCGCGACTGGTAGTGGAAAAAGTAAATTGGCTATTTCTCTAGCCAAGGAAATCGATGGAGAAATCGTTAATTCGGATGCTTTTCAAGTCTATGAAGGAATTAAGATTGCAACCGCTTCGCCAACCGATTCTGAAAAAGCAAGCGTTCCTCATCATTTATATAATTTTATTCCTTTAGATGAGGGGTATGATATTGCCAAATACCAAGTTGATGCCAGAAAGAAAATCAATGAGATACTTGCTAGAGAAAAAACACCAATATTAGTTGGTGGAAGCGGTCTTTATATTCGTTCCGCTTTATATGATTACGATTTATCTATCGATACTTCGAATGTTGATATGAGCAAGTATGAAGAGATGCCTAATGAAAAATTACACTCTCTTCTAAAAGAATTGGATCCTACCGAAGCTGATAAGATTCCTTATCAAAATAGAAGAAGACTCCTTCGTTCGATCTCTATTTGCTTAGCCGCAGGAGAGAGTAAAACTTCTCTTATC
>CAVDTI010000050.1:4740-6702 GCA_963611905.1 Faecalibacterium prausnitzii
GATGATTGTTTTTTCTTTGCTATCAAGATGGAACGTGAAGAAATTTATAAACGTATCGATAAGAGAGTAGATTCTATGTTTTCTTCTGGCTTGCTCGAAGAAACTTGTCCTCTTATTGAAAAATACGGCAAGGATAAACCAGCATTCCAAGCGATTGGTGTCAAAGAACTCATTCCATATTTAGAAAAGAAAGTTTCCCTAGAAGAAACGATTAATCAAATAAAACTCGATACCCGCCATTACGTTAAGAGACAAGAAACTTTCTTTAGACATCAGTTTCCAGTTCAATATATAAATAAGGTTGAAGATATACTCTCTCTTATCAAATAACACCTTTATTTTTTTAGAGATTGGTTCTATCTTATACTTAACGTTTTTCAAAAAGGAGGTAACTTCAATGTCACTTTTAAAGATTAATGAAATAGCTAAAAGAGCAGCTATTCCTGAGGATTATGTCGAGCCATATGGCTTTTACAAAGCGAAGATTGATTATTCTCTTTATGAAAAAAATAAAAACAATCCAGATGGAAAACTAATTTTGGTTACTGCCATTACTCCAACTAAAGCAGGAGAGGGCAAAACAACGATGTCGATTGCTCTTCAAGAGGGTTTTGGCAAGATAGGGCAAAAGGCAATGCTTTGTCTTAGAGAACCTGCTCTTGGCCCGGTTTTTGGAATCAAGGGAGGAGCAACTGGCGGAGGGAAAGCTTCTATTGGCCCTAGCGAAGATATCAATCTTCATTTTACTGGCGATATGCATGCTCTCACCTCTTCGATTAATTTGATTTCTGCTGTTATTGATAACTATTTATTCCAAGGAAATCCTTTAAATATCGATCCAGAAAAAATCGTTTGGAAAAGAGCGGTCGATATGAATGACCGCGCGTTAAGAGAAGTGACGGTCGGTCAAGGAAACAAGAACGGAGTTGAAAGGAAAGACTCTTTCTTAATTACTGTTGCTTCAGAACTTATGGCCATCTTCTGCCTAGCGAAAGATGAATTTGATTTTCATGCAAGATTGTTAAAAATCATTGTTGCATATGATTATGATGGAAATCCTATAACCGTTAAAGATTTGAAATGCTCTCATGCGGTTATGCGTTTAATGAGAGAGGCGCTTAAACCAAATCTCGTTCAAACCATCGAAGGAGAACCATGCTTAATACATGGTGGCCCGTTTGCGAATATCGCTCATGGATGCAATTCTCTTATGGCGACAAAATTAGCCTTAAAGATTTCTCCAATTGTTATCACTGAGGCTGGTTTTGCGGCGGATTTAGGCGCAGAGAAATTCTTAGATATTGTTGCTCCTGAAGGGGGGCTTCATCCTGATATGGCGATATTGGTTGCAACAATCCGTGCGCTCAAGATGCATGGAGGAGTGGCATTTGAGGATTTAGAAAAAGAGAATCTTGAAGCCTTAGAAAAAGGCTTTGCCAATCTTGAAGTACACGCTTCGAACTTAAAGAAATACGGCTTACCCGTAATAGTTGCTATTAACCATTTTGCTAGCGATAGCCAAAAAGAAATTGATTTGTTGTCTTCTTGGTGCGAAAAGAATGGCTATACATATTCTTTTGTCGATGCTTTCTTAAAAGGAGGAGACGGGGCAATAGATCTAGCAAACAAAGTTAAAGAAACGCTTGCGAAATGCCCATCTAATTACAAACCTCTTTACGATCGTCATTCTCTTTTGAAAGATAAGATTGAAAAAATCGCAAAAGAAATCTACCGTGCGGATGGAATTGAATATTCTCCTAAGGCTTTAGAACAACTTGCTAAATACGATGAATTAGGCTTCTCTGATGCCTATATTTGCGTGGCAAAAACACCGAATTCCTTAAGCGATGATCCAAAGAAGATTGGCGCGCCAACAGGTTTTAATATACATGTTAGGGAAGTCAATCTTTCTAGTGGAGCCAATTTTGTTATTCCTCTTACGGGATCTGTTATGACTATGCC
>CAVDTI010000051.1:0-3074 GCA_963611905.1 Faecalibacterium prausnitzii
GTTATAGACAATGTTTCTTTTCCTCTATCTGGTTTGAAGGTGAAAAAGAAACTAAGAAACAGAAAATCTTTAGAAACTTTGGAATTCTTAGGATTAAAAAACAAGACTTCAAATAAGGTTAATACTCTTTCAGGCGGGGAAAAACAAAGGGTTGCTATAGCAAGGGCAATTTCAACTGATCCAAAAATCATCCTTGCTGATGAGCCAACAGGCGCTTTAGATAAGAAAAATAGTGCAGAAGCATATAGGATTTTTAAAAATTTGTCGGCAAAAAGGCTGGTAATTGTCGTTACTCATGATATCGAATTGGCAAAAGAATTTGCTGATGAAATTATTTATTTAAAAGATAAGAATCTATATTCTGAGAAGAATCAAAATGTAGCGGAGGAAGGTTGCTCAATTATTTCCTTTGAACCTCCAAAAAGGCTAGTGGAAGCTCCATCATGGAGCCCTTTAACTTGGATTAGGCATGCGTCTCATCTTTTTAAGGCTAAAAAATTTAGAAGCTCACTTACGATTTCGATAATATCGTTTTCTCTGGTTGCATTAGGTGCTTCTATATATGTCCAAAAGGATTTAAAAAACGAATTAAATACTGTCTTTACTTCATGGAGTGGGAGCAAGGGGATCTCAATGCGAAGCAATAACGACTCTGCTAATACGTTTGGACAAATAATATCTGCAAATAAAAATGAAATAGATTCTTTAATGGATAAATACGATTTTATCGAAGATTATGGAATCAATTACTTATGTACATATGAGAATTATTTTAAAGATTTAAATGAGTTCTATTTTGATTCTCTTGGCAATAAAGCGATTATTCCTTCTTTTAGCGTAAGAAGTATTAATGAATATCAATGGCTTGATGAGTTAGACGAAAAGACAACAATATATCCAGAAAGGCCTAAGGTTATGGAAAACGAACATATTATTATGTCTTTGCCTTATGCCAGCATGGTGAATATGTGTTTATCTTTGCATATAAATAGAAGTTATCAAGCTTTGGGGGAATACCTAAAGGAAAAGCCATTGGAGATTTACATGGAAATGGCTAATAACTCTTGGGGATATGCGGATAGGCAAATGTTTGTTTTATTAGGCATAATTGAAGGGAACGTGCCTACAATTTACCATTTTAGACACGATTGGAATGAATACGTTTTTGAAGATTGCATGGGTTTTCCGATAAGTAATGAAGACGATTCTTCTTTACCTTGGATTTTAAGAAAAACATATTATGTTCTTCCTAATGATGGACGGGAAAACTTTTTTAGAAAAGCAAGAGAGAATGAACTCTTGGATAAGTATGTTTTTGAACGAGATTCTTATGATTATGATCAAACACACAATGAAAGAAATAAAGCCTCATCTTCAGAAAGACTTTACGTTTATCAGGCCGACAAAGAGTCGTTAAAATACAAAGATATAAACGTAATTATTAATCAATATCATCTCGAATCATATTCGATATTTGGTGAATCTTCATATGTTTCTTTTTCTGATGGAATGGTTTCTGGTTTTGCTTGTCCTTTCTTTTTGAGTGATTCAAAAGATGAGGTAATTACGATATCCGAAAGCATGGCAAAACGTAAAAAAGAAGAGGTCTATATGAATCTTTCTTTGCCAAGCAATGTTTCTTCAGGACAATATTTGATGAACAAGAATTCTTCGCTCACGATTTCTAGCGATTTTTCTCGATTAAGAGAAGGGGAACCTCCTACTAGATCCACTCAAGTTTGTCTTTCCGAAAAACTTTATGAAAAATTCAATAAATCCAAAACATTATTCTGCGAAGGGGTTGTTTCTAACAAGGAAGATGGTGATATTTTAGAAAGCGAATTTCGTTTAGGAACATTAGAAGTCACCGGAATTGTTGAAGGAAATGATGAAACGATCTATGTTACACCAACTTGGTCGATAGATTTCTTCCGTGATGAATTAGGCATGAGCTCATTTTCTTTAGAACCTAAAAAAGCGATTTTTTATTGCGATAGTTCAAGATCGAAAAACCTAATACCGATTCTCTCCAACAAATATCCATCTTTGAAATTCTCCGATCCATCGATGCAAATCGAGTCTTCTATAAGCGATGTTATAGTTTACCTAGGCTTAGTTTTGGAATCAGCAAGTATTGTGTCTTTAACAATATCCGCATTTTTGTTTTTAACAAATGCCTTGTTGCTATCTTTAGAAAACAAAAAAGAGGCAATTCTGCTTTTCGAACTTGGGGTTAGAAGGAATGCAATTTTCGATTCTTTTGTTACGAACGTTTTGATTAGCGGTACGCTCTCTTATTTCATTTCTTTCTTTGCTTTGGTGGCTACAGAATTCACTATTAACAAAACTTTACGAGATAGTTTTGGGACCTCTTCGTCGTACTTCAAAGTCGATTTCTATCCCATGTTGATAATGTTTGCATTTTTGGTTGGAGCAATCTTACTTTCGTCCATTTATTTGACTGTCTGGATAAAGAAAAGCAAGTTCACGAGAGATGGCGATTCTAGCTAACTTAAAAAACTTAACAATTCTTTGTGTTTATAGCATCAATAGTGGTAAAATAAAGTCCGGTCTTATGCGAAAAGCAGCGATCAGGAAGGTTAGGTACATATGAAGGGAACAGTCAAAAAGTTCTTCAAAGATAAAGGCTTCGGCTTTATCCACGGAGAAGATGGAAAAGACTACTTCTTCCATTATAGCGCTATCCAAATGGACAACTACAAAACAGCAGAGATTGGTGAAAATGTCGAATTCGAACCAGTTGAATCTGAACGTGGTTTACGCGCTAATAGTGTTAAGAAAGTTGACTAACCAGAGTAATTTTTGTTTCAAGACGCCATTTGTATGCTTTTAAAGTATGAAATGGCGTTTTTCTTTCGTTTCATTTATAGACTCTTAGAGATATAATCTCTAGCGTAAAGTTTGAGGAAGTATTATTGATATGTCATTAAAAGCAGGAATAGTCGGTCTTCCAAACGTTGGAAAATCGACATTATTTAACGCTATTACAAATTCTCACGTCTTAGCGGAAAACTATCCGTTTGCCACAATCGATCCAAATAGTGGAGTTGTTG
>CAVDTI010000051.1:3084-12129 GCA_963611905.1 Faecalibacterium prausnitzii
ATCTAAGGGCGAAGGTTTAGGAAACCAATTCTTAGCCGCAATCCGTGAATGTGACGCCATTGTGGAAGTTGTTCGTTGTTTTGAAAGTGCAAACGTTCTTCGTTATAACGATGATCCAGTTAATCCAAAAGGAGATATTGAAGTTATTAATCTCGAACTTTCCATGTCCGATTTGGATTCTGTTAATAACCGTATTGGTAAACAGGAAAGCAAGGCAAGAATCACAAAAGATAAAGTCGCAATGTATGAAATGCCTATTCTACAAGCTTTGAAAGCGACTCTTGAAGAAGGACTCCCAGCTCGTTTGACAAAAGGGCTTTCCTCCGAACAAATGGAATATGCAAGAAAGAATTTCTTCCTGTTAACATTGAAGCCGATTCTTTATGTTGCAAACGTAGCAGAAGATGATTACGGAGATTTAGATAACTGTGTCAATTATCAAACCGTTAAAGCGATTGCAGATGGAGAAAATGCTGTATGTATTCCTCTTTCTTGCCAAATTGAATATGAAATCTCTCAACTTTCTAGCAATGAAGAGAAACAAGAATTCCTTGATACTTTAGGCGTTAAGGAATCTGGTCTTGATCGTCTAGTTAAAGCTTCATATAAATTGCTCAACCTTTCTACTTTCCTAACTTGTGGAGTTGATGAATGCCGTGCTTGGACGTTCCGTAATGGCATGCTTGCTCCTCAATGTGCAGGTATCATTCATACCGATTTCGAAAAAGGGTTCATCAAAGCTGAAGTTTACCCATTCTCTGAATTCCAAAAGGTTGGAGATTCTCTAACTGCCGATACGTTTATTGGAAACGGCAGTGTTGGTGATAGGATCGAACAAATGGTTCGTGAAGCAGGTAAGGTTCGTTCTGAAGGGAAAGAGTACGTTATGAAAGATGGGGATGTCGTTTTCTTCCGCTTCAACGTAACAAAGAAATAGATTATGAGAATAGGATACGGCGAAGACATTCATCCATTGGTTAAGGGAAGAGATCTCATATTGGCAGGGGTGAAAATTCCCTTTGAACTTGGCCTTGATGGGCATTCTGATGCAGACGTTGTTTATCATTCCGTAAGTGATGCTCTTTTAGGGAGCCTTGCCTTGGGAGATATAGGAAAAATATTTCCACCAACAGACGATTCAATCAAAGGAATCGATTCATCGTTGATCGTAAAAGAATGTTATCAACGAGTGAAGAAAATGGGATATCGAATCGTTAATTTGGACGTTTCGATAAGCGCGGAAAGACCAAAACTTGCGCAATATATCGTTTCTATGCGATTTAATATTGCTAATTTATTAGAAACGAGTATAGATAATGTCTCTGTCAAAGCCATGACTAACGAAGGATTTGATGCGACAGGTGAAGGAAGGGCTATTAGAGCCACGACCGTATTATTAATTGAGAAGGAGTAAATTATGTCCAACGAAAATGAACTACAACTTATTCTTGCTGAAGCAGCAAAAAAGATTGGCTTAGAGGTTAAGCCTGAAGAAATAACAATTGAGCAAACTCGTGATAAGGCTCATGGTGATTACGCTTCAAACTTAGCGATGAAATCTGCTAAAGCCCTTCATAAGGCTCCTAAGGCAATTGCTGAAGAACTTATTGCGAATGTTCAATCTGACAAAGTCTCCAAAATCGAGATTGCAGGGCCAGGCTTTATCAATTTCTTCCTTAAAGAAGATTCTCTTAATGGAATTGTCAATACGATTTTGAGCGAAAAAGAACATTATGGAGATGGCGAAAAGAAGAATTACAAAATTAATGTTGAATTCGTTTCTGCCAATCCTACAGGGGATTTACATTTAGGCCACACAAGAGGCGCAGCCCTAGGTGATTCAATTTCTAATCTCTATGCGAAGGCAGGGTATGAAGTCACAAGAGAGTATTACGTTAATGACTGCGGAAACCAAGTCGAACATTTAGGTCATTCAATCCGTGAAAGATATCATGAATTATATGGAGAAACTCCTAATTTTGGTCCTGATGACTATCATGGAGTAGATTTAATCAATATTGCCAAAACCATAAAAGAAGAATATGGCGATAAATATCTTGAAGATAGTCAAGAATCACATGACTTCTTCATCCGTTATGGCATTGATAAAGAATTAGACAAAATCAGAAAAGACATGGCTGATTTCGGCGTAAAATTCGATAAATTCTCTTTTGAATCTGATATTCGTAAAGGAAGCACGATCGAAGATACAATCAAGGATTTAACCGAAAAAGGCTATGTCTATCAACAAGATGGTGCGACATATTTAAAGACAAGCGCATTCTTGGACGACAAAGACAGACCTATCATCAAAGCGGATGGCAAGTACACATATTTCATGCCTGATATTTGTTATCACTACAATAAGCTTTCAAGAGGCTACGATCTTTTGATCGATTGTCTTGGCGCAGATCACTATGGCTATCTCAATCGTATGAGAAGCGCCTTAATGATGAAGGGATATTCCCAAGACGTTATTGATTTTGAAATATATCAAATCGTTAAAGTTTATAAAGACGGTGAAGAAATCAAAATGTCTAAACGTACGGGCAAAGGAATTACGCACCGTGAATTGGTTGGTGAAGTCGGAAAAGATGCAGTTCGCTATTTCTTCTGTGAAAGAAGTTCCGATGCTCACTTAGATTTCAATATGAACTTGGCCACATCAAAGAGCAAGGATAATCCTGTTTATTACGCTCAATATGCGTATGCAAGATGCTCCTCGTTACTAGAAATGGGCAAAGATATAGGCTTAGATAGTTCGGCAAAACGTCTTACAAATGAAAAAGAAGGAAATATTTTAAAACACCTTTCTGTTTTTCCTAGTATGATTATTACCGCAGCTAATGCGAGAGCGCCTTATAAGGTCGCTGGATACATTCACGAATTAGCAAGACTCATTCATGAATATTACGCAGGCAATCGAATCATCGACAGAGATGATCTCGAATTAACGTCGTCTCGCTTGGCTCTAATAAAAGCCTGCCAAATAGTTCTTAAAAATGCCTTAGCCTTGCTTGGGGTAAGCGCGCCAGAAAAGATGTAAAGGAGAATAATACATAATATGGAAAAGAAAAGCATGATTGAGGTTGCATACGCAATCGCTAAAAAAGGTGAAAAAGTCTACACCTTTAAAGAACTTTATGATGAAGTCGCCACAATCCTTGAAATGGATGATGCAACAAAGATGAGAAACATTGGCGTCTTCTATACCCAATTAACAATCGATGGACACTTTGTTGCTCTTGGCGATAATACTTGGGATTTAAGAGAACGTCACACATATGAAAAGTCTCATGACGATTCCATCAACGAAGTTTATAACGAAGTTGAAGATGATTCTGGCGCAGACGAAGAAGATAAGTTAGAAGAAAAAGAATATAACGCTGAAATCGAAGGCAAAGAAATCATCGAATCAGAAGAAGAAAACGATGAAGAATCTCCTGATTCTGAAGATGTCGAAGTCGCTAAATATACCGATGAAGATGTCTCTACATTAATCGGAAAATAAGCGTATATATTAATCAACACGTTAGAGATTTCTAGCGTGTTTTCTTATATTTTGACTGATTTTGACGGAATTTGAGCAAATCATGCAAATATTGCTTGATATTTTTAGCGCATAGAATTATCTTCTTTCCGTGCTTAAAAGGCACGAGTTTGTCAAAACTTAGAGGTGCGATAGATAAAGAGTACTTCTGTCTAGCAAATAATCTTGCGTAAAAACAGAATGAAAGGTATCCTCGCCGAAGGGTTGAATAAGATTAAATATTCAATTCCTGGTCACTCTCAGAAGATGAGTTTGACTGTCACTTGCATCAGCAAGTGGAGCGCTAACGTTTGTTACTTATTTCATTAAGAAAAAAGTCAATGTGCGGTAGCGTTTGCTACCGCTTTTTCTTTACCTCGTTTGACAAATTTCGATTCTTTGTCATGGGAGGAAAATAAAATGAAGAATCTTAAAATCATTAGTGCAGTATTCGCTTTGGGCTGCATTGCCTTAGCTGGTTGTAATTCCAATGGCGGCAATAGTGACGTCATCAGAGTTGGTATGGAATGTAACTACGCTCCATTCAATTGGACGGTCGGAACAGAGAGTGATTACACTTTTCCAGTCTATAACGAAGCAGGCAAATATGCTGATGGATATGATATTCAATTTGCTAAGAGACTTGCAAAAGAAACAGGGAAAACTGTTCAGATTTATAAGTTAGAGTGGGATTCTCTTATTGTTCAATTAAATAGTAATCAGATTGACGCTGTTATTGCAGGTATGACTGATACTGAGGAAAGAAGAAAAGAAATTTCCTTTAGTGATGAATATTACAGATCCGAATTAGTCTTAATTGTTTCAAAAACGATTTCTGATCAATATTCTTCTAAAGAGTTAGGTGATGAAGAACTTAAGAGTTTATTAGCCGGCAAAATGATTGAATCACAAAGAGGAACAGTTACCGATGATGTTATAGAGACTTTCAAAACGAATTATAATGCGATTCATTCTACTGCAGTTGATACTTTCTCTAAGGCTGCCTTGGACGTTCATACTGGTGGAGTGTTTGCTATGACTGCAGAACTTCCTGTCGCTCAATCAATCGTGAAAAACTATACCGATTTAGGAATTATTCATATGAATCAAAACATACTTGGTGTCGATTTAGCGGATTTAGGAGTTTCAATTGGTATTAGAAAGAACGATACTGAACTTCAAAAAACAATCAATGATGTTTTAGCAAGCTATACGACTGCAGAAAGAAATTCTGATATGACAGCTGCAGTTGAAAGAAGCGGTGAATAAAGATGATTTACTCTTTAGCAGGAGATTTATCGACAGTTTTCTCTAAGCCAGAATACGTTAGATGGTTATTCTCTGGCTTAGCTGGAACCATTGTTATTTCCTTTGTTGGCACTTTTCTTGGACTATTCTTAGGAATATTTCTTGCCTTCGGAAAGAATATCGAAATCAAGAAAAAAGAAGGATGGTACCAAAAGATTTGGAAATATCCTTTGAAATATCTTTGTGTCGTCTATTCTGTGGTGGTTAGAGGAACGCCAATGATGGTTCAGGCGATTATCTTCCAATATGCATGCCTTCTTATGGGGGTTAACTGGTTACAAATCCTTCATGATGTCCCTGTTTTCAATGGCTCATTTATTGCTGGTATGATCATTATCACCTTCAATACTGCCGCTTATATGGGAGAAATTGTTCAATCTGGTTTAAACGGAGTAGGAAAAGATCAGAGTGAGGGTGGAAGATCGCTTGGTATGAATAAATTTCAAACCTTATTCTCGATTGAGCTTCCTCAGGCTTTAAGGAATGTTATTCCAACCATTGGCAATGAGTGGATTGTTAATATCAAAGACTCATCAGTCCTTAATGTTATCTCAGTCACAGAACTTTATTTGGAAGCAAAGAATATCGCCAGTAGCACATACGACTACTTAAGCACCTATATTGTTATTGCAATATTCTACTTAGTTCTAACACTTATCGTTACAGGTCTACTTAAGTTTGTCGCATATAAGACCGATGGAAAGAAATTTTCTTTCAAATTCTTCCATTTCAAGCAATATGGCATTGGAGAAAAGGCGTAATGAAAAAGAAATACACGTTTGATAATGAAAATTATACCGATCCAATTCTTAGTGTTAGGAATGTCTCTAAACATTTTGAAAATACTGAAGTTCTCAATGATATTTCTCTTGATGTGAATAAAGGGGAATGCGTTGTAATTATTGGCCCATCAGGAAGTGGTAAATCTACTTTTTTAAGATGCCTTAACCTTCTCGAAGAACCAACAAGTGGAGAAATTCTTTTTAAAGGAGAACCAACCTTAGATAGAAATGCAGACGTTAACTCTTTAAGAAAACATATGTCGATGGTTTTTCAATCATTTGATTTGTTCAATAACAAAAACGTTCTTCAAAACTGCGTTATCGGTCAAACAAAGGTCTTAAAAAGAAAGAAGGAAGAGGCGGTCAAAATTGCTACAGAGAATCTCATCAAAGTAGGTATGGGAGATAGGCTAAACTACAAGATTTCTGAGATTTCAGGTGGTCAAAAGCAAAGAGTTGCAATTGCAAGATCCTTATCGATGAATCCTGATATTATCCTTTTTGATGAACCAACTAGTGCTCTTGATCCAGAGATGGTCATGGAAGTATTAGAGGTTATGAAGAAGGTTGCAAAATCTGGCATGACAATGGTGGTGGTCACTCATGAAATGTCTTTTGCAAAAAATGTCGCAGATCGAGTAATTTTTATGGCTGATGGGTTTATCCAAGATCAAGGGAGCCCTAAATATATCTTTGAAGAGTCAACAAATGAAAGACTGTTGAAATTTTTAAAGAAGAAATAAAAACGAAAAAACGGCGCCAAATGGTCGCCGTTTTCTTATATCATCTTGTTATTTCCCTTCTTTGCGGAGGAAATAGGTATTACGAACCTTGATGACTTTTACTTCTTTGACTTCTGGATCAAGAGTAAGAATTGTCACTGGTTTCTTGTATTCGTTTTCTACTTCCTTGTCATCGATCTTTTCTTTTAATTTCAAAGAAACCAAATCGTTCTCATCGTGTTTAGAAGAAACGACATAATAATACTTAGGCAATTCTTTGTCCTTATCTTTCGGCTCAACAACTAAGACCGAGCTAAATGGAATTTCCTTTTCTCCAAGTGTTCCATAAATTTCTACGTGGGTTTCATCGAGGAATTTTCCATATTTTGTTAATGAACCAGATAAGAACGAAGCATCCTCAAGATAAATGGAGAGTTCTTGCGCGTTTTCCTTATAAAGGCTTTCTAATTTGGAATCTCTGCTCGCATCGGAGATACTCTTGCCAACTTTATGAAAGAATTTCGAAAATCCATTCTCTTTCTTTTCTTTCTTTTCCTCTGTTTTAACTTCTTCAGCGTCGATTACTTTTTCATCAGACATATTTATATCCTTCTTTCGTTTCAAACATTATAGTTCCAAAAAAGCGCTTAGATACAATGAATGATTTTCCTTTTGCTAAAATATTTTTGTT
This sequence comes from Faecalibacterium prausnitzii, assembly GCA_963611905.1. GTDB lineage: Bacteria > Bacillota_I > Bacilli_A > RFN20 > CAG-826 > UBA4951. The sequence goes on from CAVDTI010000051.1 coordinate 10,117, forward strand.
ATGAAATTGTTTGTATTTGATGTAGATGGAACTCTTGTATATAACGGCGGAGAGATTTCTAAGAAAAATAAGCTAGCTATCCAAAAAGCTTTGAATGAAGGAAACGCCATAGCGATTGCCTCAGGAAGACCTTTTATTGGTATCAACCAATATTTGTCTAAATTCAAAGGAGAAAACAAGTTTGCCATTGGCTCTAATGGTGCGACCCTACAAGATGCTAATGGTAAAATGCTTAATGTAAGCGGCCTTCATTTTAAAGACTTATTAGAACTAAGGAAGAAATATCCGTCTATTGAAGAGAATGGCGGGGCAATATACGCCTATGACAAAAATGGCGAAGTTATTGCCTTTAATGAGTCTTATTGGACGTTTGATGAGAAGAAGTATAATGGTATCGAAACACACATAATAAATGAGAATTCGTTTTCTTTAGATGAAATCATTCTTAAAATCATGATTGCAGCCTCTCCATCCATCTTATCTAAGTTGGTCCTTCTTGATGAAGACAAAGAAAAATACAATGCCGTGTTATCTGATCCTAAATATCTAGAATTTATGAATAAGCAAACTGACAAAGCCTATGGGGTGGCTTTCCTAAAAGACTTACTTAAATTGGATCTTATGGATATCTATACATTTGGTGACCAACAGAATGACCTTTTGATGATAAAGGGGTACAATGGTGTTGCTATGGGAAATGCCATAGATATTTGCAAAGAAAACGCCAAATTTATCACCAAGAATGTTGAAGAAGACGGCATTGCCTTTGCTTTTGAAAACTACGTTAAATGATGGAGAGACTTATGTACGAACACGAACTTGAAAAAATGATTAAAGCCGCTAAGGAAGCGCAAAAACTTATCCTTGAGGTATATCACACCGACTTTGAAGTTATCACGAAAGATGATAACTCTCCTGTTACAAAAGCCGATAAAGGAGCAGATGAACTTATTAGAAAGATTCTCTCTAAAGAATTTCCTACATATGGTTTTTTGACGGAAGAAAGCAAAGATACGAAAGAAAGGCTTTCCAAAGAATATATTTTCGTTATTGATCCAGTTGATGGAACAAAGGAATTTGTTTCAAGAAATGGACAATTTACAACAAATATCGCCTTAGTTCATAAGCATGAAGTAGTGGCGGGCGTTATTAACGTTCCTGTGCTTGATACTGTCTATTTTGCTAGCAAAGGAAATGGTGCTTATAAACTTAAGAACGGTGGAGAAAAGACACAAATTCATGTCAGTAATAGAACAGAAAATTTACGTGCCGTTCGTTCTTGTTCCTTCTTTAATGAAAGAGAAAAAGCGATATATGACAAGCATCCAGAATTGTATGCTTCGATAAATCCTATGGGAGCGGCAATGAAATTCTGTGCAATCGCAGAAGGTAACGCGGATATTTCTTATCGCTGCTCTGCAGGAACAAAAGAGTGGGATGTTGCAGCAGGAGATATCATTTTAAAAGAAGCAGGCGGAATTATGCTTGTTCCACCAGAGATGGAAGAAATGAAATATAACCGTGAAGACGTATATAACCGTAATGGATACGTGACTGCAAATAAAAAAGAGAATATAAATTATTAAAGAAAATACTGTTGGTTTGTCTTAGAAGGTGACAACAGTTTTCTTTTGTTCTTTCTAAACAAAAAAATAAAATGATGCATTGCTGCATCATAATTAAGATATTGATTTTATTCCTGAGGTTTTTCTAATTCGTTTTCCTTACGAGCAAGATAATCATTCATTACTTCTTCTGGTAAATTCATTGAAGCATCGACACGAATGACTCCCGGGACTTCTTCCATGAGAATTATCTCTACACCTTGAGAGATATCTGCATCGGCATATAAACAGCCATTGCATGCGCCAACCATACGGACGTATACGACGCCATCTTTAAAACCAACATATTCAATATCGCCACCTTCTCTTTTAAGAAATGGGCGAACTTTATCGAGAACTTCTTCGATTTGTTTTTCAATTACTTCATCTGCCATAACGTGGAATATTC
>CAVDTI010000052.1:0-7168 GCA_963611905.1 Faecalibacterium prausnitzii
GCTTATAGATCGTTGCGTAATTGAAGTAAGAAGTGGAAAAGGTGGCGACGGAGCCATATCTTTTCTTCAAGATAAACATACCGCCAAAGGAGGGCCTGATGGCGGAAACGGCGGCAAAGGCGGATCAATTTTCTTTGTCGCAAAAAAGAATTTAAACACTCTTTATAATTTTAGGCATTCTCGCGTTATTACCGCTATGGACGGAGAAAAAGGCCTAAGAAAGAACATGTATGGACACGCTGCACCAGATGTGTTTGTGGAAGTTCCTGCTGGTACAATTATTACCGAGGAAAAAACCGGAAGAGTTTTAGCCGATCTTCACGAAGAAGGGCAACAAGTTTGCGTCGCTAAAGGCGGAAGAGGAGGAAGAGGCAATGCTTGTTTTAAATCTTCAAGACATCGTATTCCACGTATTGCTGAAAATGGCCATCCTGGCGAAAGAAAACGTTTGATTCTTGAATTAAAAATGCTGGCGGATGCTGGACTAATTGGCTTCCCGTCTGTGGGAAAGTCGACTTTTTTAAACGTTGTCACAAAAGCCAACGTTCCTACCGCAGATTATCCATTTACAACTATTATTCCTAATTTGGGTGTTACTTATCTTCCTGATAATAGAAGTTTTGTTTTGGCCGATCTTCCTGGATTGATCGAAGGTGCTCATGAGGGCAAGGGATTAGGGATAACCTTCCTTAGGCATATTGAGCGTTGCCGCGTATTAGTTCATCTGGTTTCGATGGACGGGCAACGTGATCCTTATAATGATTACTTGATCATCAATGAAGAATTGAAAGACTATGGTGCAGATTTAGAAAAGAGACCGCAAATTGTCGTTGCTTCAAAAATGGATGCTGAAGGAGCGGAAGAAAGAAAAACCGAATTTGATAAGAAATTAGGCTTCGCTTCTATTCCTGTATCTTCAATCACTCACTCTGGCATTCAAGAATTGCTTTATAAAATTGCTGATTTAATCGATGCTACACCATTCTTCCCTATCAAAGGCGTTAACACCGAAACAGAAATGAAAGTCTACGATGCGCATGAGAATATAACTGAGAATTATGAAGTTTTATCTTCCGGAAAACGCTCTTGGGTCATCAAAGGCGATAATCTCGAAAAGAGAGCAGCCTTGATTAATCTTTCAACGGATGAAGGCGTAGAACAATTGATTAAATTGCTAGATTCAGTAAATATAGATGACAAGCTTAAATCGGCAGGAGTTCAAGAAGGGGACACTGTAACAATCGGAGAGTTTGATTTTACCTATACTGAATAGTTATAATTTAATAATGAAAAAAGAGGTTTTATTTGCCGGAATAATATCATTGCTCGCAGCTCTATTTATTCTTCTTATTTGCCTCATATTTATTTGGTAAAATGTATGTATTATTCATTCACAGGAAAAATAGTTGATATTGGCGAAGGAAACGTTGCAATAGACGTTAACGGCATTGCTTTTGAGCTTCTTGTTTCTAGACCTTTAGAATGGACTAAAGGTTCCGATACAACGATTTATGTATATGAAGTTTTTAATGAAAACGATCATTACTTAGTTGGTTTCTCTACCAAACTCGAAAAAGATGCGTTTATTTCTTTGATTCAAGTCAAAGGAATTGGACCAAAAACTGCGATTAATGCATTAAGTTCTACGACTCCCGATGAACTTTTCAAAGCCATTTCTGTTAGTAATACTGCTTATTTGAAAAAACTTCCTGGAATTGGGCCAAAAGCTGCTGCGCAAATCATTTTAGACCTTAAAGGCAAACTCGCCTCTTCAGCATCTAAAACAAATGAAACTAAATACGAAGATGTACGTGCTGCTCTTAAGAGCATGGGCTTTAAGGCTAAAGATATCGATGATGCCTTATCTGGAATTAATGATCTTAGCGCAACCAATGAACAAGTTCTTCGTATGGCTCTTAGAAAAATAAAAGGTGTTAACAAATGAAAAAAGATAGATTGCTCGACGCTAACAAAGAAGAAGGGGATTTATCTGCCGATTTAACTCTTCGTCCGCATACTTTATCTGAGTATATTGGGCAAAGCGAACTCAAAGATAATTTGAGAGTTTTTATTGGTGCGGCCAAAAAAAGAGAAGAATCTTTAGATCACGTTTTGCTATATGGTCCGCCAGGATTGGGAAAAACGACTTTAGCATATGTTATCGCTAACGAAATGGGTGGAAATATTAAAGTTGTTAATGGACCGTCAGTGGAAAAGACGGGGGATTTAGCGGCGATTTTATGCGAATTAGAGCCAGGCGATGTCCTTTTTATTGATGAAATTCATAGACTTCCAAGAACAGTAGAAGAAATTTTGTATGGTGCAATGGAAGATTTCCAACTCACCATAATGATCAACCATGACGGAACTTCTAAACCATTAAATATGGCTTTGCCTCCTTTTACTTTGGTTGGAGCTACAACAAGAGCAGGTGATTTAAGCGCACCATTAAGAGCTCGCTTTGGAATCTCGGCGAAAATGGATTTTTATTCTAATACAGAAATCAAGGCAATCATTAAGAGAACATCGAGAGTGTTAGGGATGCCGATTAATGATGAAGCGGCAAATCTTTTGGCTATGAGATCACGTGGAACGCCGCGTATTGCAAATAGAATTTATAGACGTGTCAGAGATTTTGCTTCTTATGAAAACCTCGATAGCATTGATGAAAATATTGCCAATAAGGCAATGAATGCGTTGAAGATAGATGAACTCGGACTTGATGATGTCGATATAAAATATTTAAGAACAATCATCGAACGTTTTCATGGCGGCCCAGTCGGAATCGAATCGATCGCCTCGGCAATTGGCGAAGAGATCACCAATTTAGAAGATGTTTACGAACCTTATTTAGTTATGATAGGAATGATAAACAGAACTCCTAGAGGAAGAGAAGCAACCTCAAAAGCTAGAAAACACTTAGGCTTCATTAGCCAAGAATATCTTTTCTAATTCAATGAAATATATAGATTAGTTGCTTATTTTATTCATTAATTCTTGCTTATACGTGCGTGCGTGCGTAAAATAAGAAACGCAATTGTCGGCACCTCTTTTTTGTGTCGGACGTTTGGAGGATTTGTATGTTACGTAAACTTGGTTACATCCTAACAAGCACATTAATTATAGTTGGCTCATTAGCAACGATGGGGAACGCCATCTCAATGATGGATACTGATGTCAGTTACGGAAATAGTAAGGCTTTGTATTTTAAAATTTCTACTAAAGACAAAACATATAACGGCGTTAAAACTGAAAACTATATTCAGAATGACGGTTATAAAGCGGTTGATGAAGTTGCCGAAGAAATGGAAAGCCGTTTAGAAAACTGGGACATCAATGCTGAAGTTGATAAAATTGGCTGGGATACAATCAAAGTTACCGTTCGTACGGCCTCTAATGAAGATACTGAATATAACTATTTAGAAAACTATCTTTCCTTCTCTGGACAAGACATTACTGTTGGCGTCGGCGCTCCAACAGCCGATATCCAAAAAGACGCGCCATCTCGCACATCTTATAGAAATAATAGGATGTTTGAAGGTAATACTGCCGCCATTGAATACGTTAACAACGTTCCTGTTGTTACAATCGAAGTTAATCAACCTGGTGAAAATGGTGAATTTAACGAATTAATTAAATATTGTTCCGATAACACAAAAGCTGCCGATAGCGAGTCTTCAACTGAAGCACAAAATTGCTACATCGTTCTTTGGAACCATTTCCAAGAAGGCGATAGCTATTTAGCTGCAACTAACACCTCCGCTGAAGACTATGACCCAAACATGGCAAAACGTTTGGTTTTTGGTGAGGGCGCAAGCAATGCTTGGTATGTTGATACGGCCAATGAAAACAACAACTACAAAAAATTCCAGTTAATTCCTAACAGTGACGCAATTCAAGATGGTAATTTCGATTCCTCGAAAGCTGGTGCAGCATATAAAGCAGCCCTTTATTACTGCTCAATTCTCAATGCAAGTTCGTACAATTACGATGTTACGTTTGACTATTCAACAGACGTATCTCCGACTGTCGATAGCTTAATCACTCCAAATGCTTGGCATTTAAACGTTAATTTTGGTCCTACCACAATAGCTGTCATCGCATCTTTAGTTGTTGCAGCCATCGTTCTTGCTCTCTTTTATCATCTTGGCGCTTTAGGAATCATGAGCAACACCTTGATTTCAGTTGAGCTATCTATCCTTATATTCTCTTATTTCTCCGCTCAGTTTGGTATTGGCGCATTAGTTGGATTTATTCTTGGCGCATTAGTTACAATTTTTGGTGGGGCATATTATTATTCGAAAATTAAAGAAGAACTTTATAAAGGGCGTTCAATTAAGAAGGCTGAATCTGAAGCAGGAAAGAAAGCTCTTTGGCCTATAATTGACGCTGGAATAGTTGCTATTGTAATTGGTCTTTGTGTTTATGGCTTTGTTCCAGGAACAGTTGGAAAACTCGGCTTATCATTGATTTGGACAGCAGCGTTTGGTACTGTTTTGAACCTTGTCTTAGGACGTTTCCAAGGTTGGATGCTTGCTAATGATGTAACTACAGAAAAAGAATTAAATAAGATTTATTTTGTTGATGAAAATAAAATTCCTAACCTTTTAAATGAAGAAAAACAAACTTATTTTGGCCCTTATGCCGATAAGGACTTCACAAAGCATAAGAAAGTATGGGGAGTTGCAGCTAGTGTACTTGCCTTAGCTTCTATCGTTGGCATTTCTGTCTTCTCATCATTGAATAGCGGTGTTTTCAATTATGCAGGCGCATATGAAAATACAACATCGATCTCTGTTGAATATAGAGTCGAATCAACCTCTCAAGCAACAAAGACAATGGCAACATTAGATGATGTTCATGGTTCATTGCTTGATGTTATTAAGTACGACGGAAAAACGTTGACTGATTATGTTTCAAAAGACATCACCTTGGAGCAAACAACCATTTCGATCAGCGATGATTCCGAGGTCAAGGAATATAATGTCTATCATTTTGACATTCCACTCAGCGTTTATTTTGCTTGGGATACGGAATACGATTTCACGATCAAGGGCAGTGAAATGCATGGTTACTTAAACCAAGCCTTAGTGAGTGCAATCGATGACAATGCTGATGCAGACGTAATTACGGTTAGTGCTAATAGAGTTGTTTATCAAGCTGGTTCGCCAGATTTAAGTGTTATCTATGCAGCTCTTGGCGTTGCCTCGGCATCATTGCTTGTCTACTATTGGCTTAGATTCCGTCTATCTCGCTCATTGCCTGTCACGATATTTGCCTTGGGAAATGGCGTCATTATTACCGGCTTTTATGCTTTAACAAGAATTGCTGTCACGCCAATAGCTTCAATCGCCGCCTTATCCGCTTTCTTTGCTGTCGAAATCTTGTCTTTATTACTCCTTAATAAGGAAAAAGAGCTTATCAAAGATAGCCGTGAAAAAGACAAGACATCTTTGTCTTTCCGCAATGGCTTATTGGTTAATGCAAACTCTCAAAGCGCGGGAGATATCATCATTTATGCCTTATTGGTTATTGGAATGATCTTGCCGTTTATCGGCGTTGCGCCAAGCGTTTATAGACCAATGTTCTTAGGAATTGCGATAAGCGTGATCGTTTCTATGGCTCTTGTCTTGACTTTAACCTCATCTTCTTCAGTATTACTGAGCGAAGGACTATCTCGTGCTAAGAAATCTGTTTCTGAAGCATGGGCAAATAGACCACAATCTAGCAAAAACGCCAAGCAAAAGAAAAAGAGCAACGAACCGCAAGAGGCGACCTTTATTGGAATTAATGACTAATGTCTGGTTTGATCGAAAAACTTTGTAAATATTACAAAATTAGCAAGGAGGAATACGAGAGAATATCTCTTCCTCCTTCTTTTTCGAACATTCCGTTATTAGATGATGATCCAATCGTTAAGAAAGCGATTGATAAGCTGAATAAAATAAAGCAGCAAAACGGAAGGGTTCTTGTTTATGGGGATTACGACACTGATGGAGTTATGTCGACTTCTATTCTAGTGCGTGCTTTAAGAGAATTCGGTTTGAAAACTGAAGGATATTTGCCATCCCGTTATTTAGATGGATACGGGCTCACTGTTGATAACGTCATAAAAATTAAGCAAAGTGGATACAGCCTCATTTTTACTTGTGATAATGGTGTTACGGCGCATGATGCTCTTAAAAAAGCTAAAGAGGTTGGCCTTGAAGTGATAATCCTCGATCATCATGAATTTGATGAGCATGAAGTAGAATGCGACATCATAATTCATCCTCAAACGACAAAATATGGCGAAGTGGAAATTTCTGCTGGATATCTTTCTTTCATTTTCTCTCACGCTTTATTAGGAAGAAATGATGATTACCTTCTAACTTTGGGCGCAATATCGACGTTAAGCGATATGATGCCTCTTTTATCGTATAATCGCGAAATAGTACGATTAATGCTTAAGATTCTAGAAAAGAATCCATTTGAAGAAATATCTTTGTTAACCGATAAAAAACATTTTGATGAGTCTGTGTTCCAAATGGAAATAATTCCTAAAATCAATTCGATCGGGAGGATCGAAAAGAATGGCTCAATCAATCGATTAGTTAAGTATTTTGTAAATAGAGAGCATTCCGTAAACGAAAAAATAGCTTCTTGGATAAATGAAGAAAACGAAAAAAGAAAAGAAATAACAAAAACAGCTCTAGACGAAGTTGATATCTCTTCGTCAGACGCGGCGATTGTCATAGAAACCTCTCTTCCTGAAGGGCTTAATGGTTTATTGGCTTCCAGAATTTTAAATACCTACCAAAAACCGGTTGCGGTTTTTTCACCGATGGAAAAAGATCCTAATCTATTGGTCGGCTCTTTGCGCTCTTTAGATGGAGTCGACATTTTAGAAGTTTTTAAAAATATCAGGATTCCATTAGTGAGCAAAGGTGGACATCCGTTTGCAGGAGGTTGCTCAATAAATAAAACTGATTTTGAAGCGTTCAAAAAGGATTTTATTTTCTTTACTTTAAAACATAAGATTATGGCTAAAAAAGAAGAAAACATCGAAATTCTTTTGAGTGAATGTAATATGAAAACATATCGAATAATCGAAACATTTTCTCCTTTCGGAATGAATTGGAATGCGCCAAAATTCCTTTTAAAAGACTTAAATCCCACGACGTTTACC
>CAVDTI010000053.1:0-5428 GCA_963611905.1 Faecalibacterium prausnitzii
TTCGTCATCGTTTGAAAGTGCAATTCTAAAATTTAGTTTTAATAATTCCCTATGAAAACTGCGCTTTTTACCGCTTGTTTTTCAATAATTTGATTTTTTTATTTTTCTTCAGGTTTTTCTTCGTTTTCTTCGTTTTCGACGCTATCAACAACTTCACCTTCAATGGCTTTGGCTGCTTCGTTTACGACTTCGTTTGCAACTGTAACAACCGCTTTTTTAGCACGGGCTTTATTGATTTCAATAACGGTCATGATAGCAACGGCCAAACCAGCAAGAACAAGGATGATTCCAAGAACAATAAGAGAAATCATTTTTGTTAAGTCGGCATTTCCGCCTAAGAAATATAAGACAACAATGCCTAAGGCAATAAGAGCTGCACCAAAGACAATCTCAAGAATAGGTAAGTAGATCTTGTAGAGTTTAGAAACGATGAATCCAATGGCAAATAAGATCAAGCTAGCGCCAGCCGCAATCACGATAACGCCAATGAAGATGGCAAGGAAGCTAGCGATGAAACCGACCATTTCATTTAATGTTCCGTTGTACTTGCAATAAGAGACAATAAGAGCAATACCAAGTGAGAGTTCGATCGCACCAGTGATGACCATGTCATAGGATAACTGTGATTTGAGCATTGCCTTAACGGCTGCATCGAGCGCGTTTCTTGTGACGATTGGCATAAAGTTAACAATAATCTTTAATGCACCACCGACAATTAAGAAGATACCGGCGATTAATAAGATTACAGAGATGACTCTGTCATAGCTTAAATCGCTATCATTTGATGCTGCTTTGGCGGTAAATACAAAGCAGATGATGCCTAATACTAAGATTAAGGCTGCCTCTAAGAAGCTCCAGATAGACCAAAGAAGCCCGCCCTTTGCCATATTGATTGGCTTTTTAACTTTTTTAGGGGCTTCAAAGGTTGCTTCTTGCTCTTGAGTTTGTTCGTTCTCGCTCTTTATTTCTTCAGAGTTTTGAGTTTCGTTTTCCATATTGAGTTATGTTCTCCTTTTCAACAAGACAATCATACCTTTTTTATTTTCTGAGGGTTAGCATTAATCTTCAAAAGTTAAGCTGGTTAATACTTTGAAGGGGATTTCTACCTCATCGATGGTTAATTGCTGATACATAAGAGATATTTCTCTTATTATTCCGTGAATCGTATAAATGTAACCATCATACCAGTACTTGGCTACGACCATTTCGTTCTTGTAATTCGAAAGAATTTCGTTTATCTCTTCCGCCTTATCACTAGAAATATGTGGGCAAGGTATTTTGTTTCTTTCATATTCAAGTTTGGCAAGATAATCAGCTTGGGCTTCTAGGGATTTATATGGTGCCCATTTTAACATTCCTCTGTCATTTATCATTCTCTATGTCCTCCTATTTGAGTATGGCGTTGTAGAATCGTTGAATTGCTACATAAAGCAGAACAACGGAACACACTATTACGCCCATATGTGTCACGTATTCGGTCTAATGCCGTATTTAGTTTTCTTTCTTTGATTATTTCTTCTTGATTGCTAAACAAAGACATTTGGATGTTTTTGTCTAGCAACAGTTTTCCAAATGAAATTCCAAGCGCATAAACCTTTTCGTTGCTTGGATTTGAGAAGAAACAATATTTGATATATCCAAAGAGTTCTTTTGGTGATCCCGTTTCATTTGGTAAGGATATTTCTTTGCTAAACACCCCATGACTTTGCGAGACGTATATTCCAACCTTTTTTGCAACATATCCTCCTCTTCTTAGCCTTATCGATAAGTCATCAACCATTTCTCTAAGAAGAAGTTCACAATCGTTTGGTGATAATGCCTTTTTTAATGTTTGGCCGTTCGACAGAGATGGATTTAAGGGGATTACTTTTTCTCTGATGTCTGAATCATCAATTCCATTCGCAAGATTTTTTAGCTGTATGCCCATTACTCCAAATTCTTTTTCTAGGAGCTTTGGATCTGCTTTGGCAAGTGCTTCAAGTGAGTTAATTCCGATTCTTGCCAAATGGGTTTTTGTTCCATTAGCGATTGACCAGATTTTATCTATTGGCTTTATTTTCCAAAGTTTTTTCTCCACGTCATCGTATGTCCATCTAGCAAGGTATGGTTCTTTCTTTTTGCCTTCATTGTCTAAAGCAATTTTTGCTAGAAACATATTTGGGCCTATGCCTGCTGTTGCAATAAGACCTAATTTATCTTTTATTTCTTTTTGGACGAGCTTAATCATTCTTTCTGCCGATCCATATAAACTTATGTAAGGACCAAGATTAAGGAAACTTTCATCTACCGAATAAACATGCAAATCTTCACAAGAGACATATTTAAGGAATATTCCTATGACTCTTGATGACATTTGAAGGTAGTAAGACATTCTAGGTATTGCATATATCATTCCAGGAACGTTTGGTAAGTCTCTTTTTCTACATACATTTGATATGCCGTATTTATTCTTTAGATAAGGTGTTACGGACATAACAACAGAAGAAGATGAACGGTAGGGGTCACAACAAACTAGTGGTGTTTTAAAAATATCTAGATGTCTTACCGCACATTCGCATGAAGCGTAGAAACTTTTTAAGTCGATGATTCCAATTACCTTTTCCATGCAATTATTTAATGATTGTTTTTCGCTATTTTGGATACTTGACTTTTGAAAGGTAGAAATGGTCTAAAGAAAAGATAAAAATCTTTACAATTCGCTTGAAAAATCGTTTAGACATTGTAGAAAAGACATGAAAGTTAAGCATTTATCAAAGGAATATTTTTTCTACTGAAAACATGAAAAAATGTTTCAGCATTTTCTTTGATTTTGAGGTTATAAAAATAGCAGTTATTAACTGGATATTATTAACTAACACTCCGTTTTGTTTGAAATGCTTATGAAAAAGAGATTTTATTTTCTTTCGAACGATTTTATAATAATAACTTGCTGGGACATTAGCTCAGATGGGAGAGCGCCTCGTTCGCAACGAGGAGGTCGCCGGTTCGATCCCGGTATGTTCCACCAATTTCAAATTGTTAATATGAAAAGGCGATCCTTGAATGGGTCGCCTTTTGCGTTAATGAAGCATATAAAAAGGCCTAGATCTTATTCAAACGTTTTAATACGTTGTTGATGTTTGTGGATGTAAAGATAGATTTTTTGAAAGCGAAGATATTTGATGGAAAGAGCTTTTAGGAGAAAATCGCATGGTATGACGAAATTTAATTCTGTTGAACGAATGAAAATAAAAATAGGTGATTGTATAACGACTTCAACAGAAAAAACCGTCGATTGGGGGAAGAGAAAATCTTAATTCCAAATGGAACTGTAGGATTGGTCTGTGAAGTATATCCCAGAGGAGCTATTTTAGCTGAAGTTGGTGACAATAAAAACTTCCATGGATACTTGCTACTTTTTATGATGGAGAATACAAGAAAAAGACTAATTAAGTTTAGCGATTAATCAATAGCAAAACGGCAAGAATAACTTTTTTGTTTGGCATGAATGCATTAATGAGTGAAATATATTTCAAAAGTGATAATATGCAGCATTAGGAGAGTTATTTATGTCTAACGAAATAAGAATACAAGATGATTTATACCATTATGTTAATGGCGAATGGTTAGAAAAGGCTGTCATCCCGGATGACAGACCAACAGCTGGAGGTTTCTCGGAATTAAATGAAGAAGTGGAGAAAACCCTTCGTGCTGATTTTGCTGCTTTTGCAAAAGGAGAGAAAGAAATCCCTCTTCCAGAACTTAAAGAAGCAGTCAAACTTTATAACAAAGTTCTCGACACTGAACGTAGAAACAAAGAAGGCATCGAACCAGTCCTTCCATATTTAGAAAAGATCAAAGGAATTAAAGATGTTGCTGATTTAAATGCTAAGGCAAAAGAATTGGTACTCATCAATGCGGATCTTCCAATTTCCTTTGATGTGGGACCAGATATGAAGAATGCAGAAAACAATTCTTTTGTCATTCTTGGCCCGAGCATCATTCTTCCTGATACGACCTACTATGCGGATGACAATCCTTCAAAGGCTGCGCTCTTAGGAATATATTCCAATATGGCCAAAGCGCTTTTAGCAAAGACTCCATTAAGCGAAGAAGAGCAAAAACAATATTTAGAAGATACACTTGCTTTCGACGCTTTGGTTGCTAAACAAGTTAAGAGCCAATTAGAGTGGGCAGACTATGTTGCTAACTATAATCCAATGGATACAGAAGAAGTCGCTAAACTCCTTCAACCATTTGATTTTGTTGGTTTATTAAAACAACTATATGGCGAGGACATTCCTTCACGTGTTATCGCATATGATCCAAAAGCAATTAAGGAATTTTCACAATATTTTAGCGAAGAAACATTCCCTCTTTATAAGCATTGGGTGTATGTTAATTTCTTATTATCAGCTGCAAAACGCCTCTCAATTGAGATGCATGAGATTAGCACTTCCTATCACAGAAGCTTATATGGCATCGCTAAAGACCCGGTTTTAGAAAAACAAGCATATCAATTAGTTGGTAACGCCTTCTCCGAACCAGTAGGTGTTTATTATGGGCGTACATATTTTGGCGAAGAAGCAAAGAAAGATGTCGTCAATTTGGTTAAACGCATTATCGAAGCCTATAAAGGCCGTATGAAAAACAATACCTTCCTTGCTCCTGAAACAAAAGAGAAAGCAATTTTAAAACTAAATACAATCGCAATTAAGATGGGTTATCCAGACAAGATTGATGAATTCTATTCTTCTTTAAAGGTTGATGAAGGTGATTCATTGTTTGTCAGCATGTTAAAACTTAATGAAAAGAAAATTGTTCATAGCCTTGGAAAACTTCATAAACCAGTTGATCGTTCTGAGTGGGGCATGCCAGGACATATGGTTAACGCTTGTTATAACCCGTTCTCCAATGATATTACCTTCCCTGCAGCAATTCTCCAAAAGCCATTCTACAGCTTAAAGCAAACTGAGTCTGAGAACTTAGGTGGCATTGGTGCGGTTATTGGACATGAAATCTCACACGCTTTCGATAACAATGGCGCCTCTTTCGATGAAAAAGGCAATTTAGCCAATTGGTGGAAAGAAGAAGACTATGCAGCCTTCAAGAAACTAACCAAAGCCATGATCGATGAATTTGATGGAATTGATTTCTATGGTGGAAAGGTTAGCGGTGAGCTCATCGTCTCAGAGAATATTGCCGATAATGGTGGCATGGGTGTCACGTTAGGTATTATGCACGAAACAGAAGGCGCCTCCTTCCAAGAATATTTCAAGAACTGGGCACGTGTGTGGTGCATGAAAGCAAAACCACAATATATCCAACTCTTATTAACAAACGATGTTCACGCGCCAGCTGAATTAAGAGCTAATATGCAACCACGTAACTTTGAAGAATGGTACGAAGCCTTTGGAGTCACTGACAAAGATGGCATGTATCTTGCTCC
>CAVDTI010000053.1:5438-17758 GCA_963611905.1 Faecalibacterium prausnitzii
TTGGTAAAAATCAAAAAACAATATGAAAGACCCTCTCCATTTATATTTGGGGAGGGTTTTCTATATGTTTTAGTTCATTCTAAATGAATAAAAATCTAATTTGCCTTTGCCTTCGAAATAGAAATAGAGTGATTCTTTTTCCTTTTGCGGTTCTATCTTTATTGTTATTTCTTTATTTTTTGCATTCATAGGGGTTTTATAGATGTTTTTTCCGTTTTCTGATAGTCTAATTGAAACATTCCCTTGAAAATTGCCATTTACGTTAAGAATGATTTCGGTTGTTTTTGAAAGATCGAAATATTTATATCCAATCAAACATTTATCGGAAACATTTTGAACGTATTGTCTTTTTCTTTCGCTATCTTTCCCATCTTGGTGGATTCTTAATTTGCGTTTCTGATGAGGGAGAGCAAAGAAGGGATAGAAAACGTTATCTTTCTTTCCGTGATAGTAACAACATATAGACGCAGGATATTCTCCTTTTCCTTCAAGTGGTTTCATGTTTAATCCGCATGAGGTGATTTCAACTTGTTTAATTGAGCCATCTTTTTCAAAAGAGAACGGCTCTGCACAATCTTGTCTATCAGTATTTGTATAGTTCGTGTGACGATGATAGAAAACATACCATTGTCCGTTTACTTGAACTATGCTGCCATGGTTATTTCCTATTGCGCATGTTGCATCTTTTTTCTTTCTGCCATTCAATCCGACATCTCCATTAGAAATAATAACTCCGCCATATTTAAATGATCCAAGAGGAGAAGAGGATGTCATATAACAAAGCTCATGACCTGCTAAAGAAGAATAGATGAAATAATAAGTATCTCCTACTCTACGCATAGATGACGCTTCAAAAAAAGCGTGATCATATGGCGCGCCATTGAGATTAATTTTATCGTTAGCTTTAGAAAACAACTTTATCGGGCCATTTTTGATGGTAAGCATATCGCTTTCTAGTTCCATCCCAAATCCGCCCATAGGTTTCAAATGATGTTTGATCATTGGGAAATAGGTAACAGTTCCAAATCCTGAATAAAGATAAATTCTTCCATCTATATCCGTTAAGACACCTGGATCAAATTGGAAAGCGTCGCCTTTCTTTCTTCCTAGTTCCGTTCCATCTTTATAATGGACGTTACCTAAATATTTAAAAGGTCCTTTTGGCGAGGAAGAAACTGCAACACCAATATTTCCTTCCCAAGCAAGGGAATAATAAAGGTAGAACTTGCCATCAGGTCCTTCCGTGACATCTGGAGCATACATGTCTAATTTACGTTTCTTGTTAAATGGATCTTCTTCTTTTAGGAATATTTCTCCCTCGTATATCCAGTCACTCAAATCATCCAATGAAGCACTGTATGTGATGTAATTGTTATGGCTAAAAGGGAAAGCGCCATAGCAATCATGTGATCCATAAACATATAACCTATTATTAAATATATGAGGTTCGCAGTCTGGTGTGTATTCGTAGAGCGGTAAGTAGGGGTTGTAAACTTGTTTCTTCATGTTGTTTTTAATTCCTGAATAAATAACATAAAAATTTTAATCAAAATTCTTGATTTTTGAATGAGAAAATGCTTAAAAAATTTGCATAGTCACTTTTTTGAAATCGGTAAAAATGGAAAAGCCACAATGCAGCATATAAAATTGTTACCTAAAACGAATAAATATGAGATTCAATTTAGAAAAGGGTAGGTTTTATCGATACTTTTTAGCCTTTTATATACAGTGTATAACCTCTTGAAAGATAATGCTTGAATTAGCAAAAAGACAACATAAAATAATCAAGCCTAAAGGAAATAAGGCTACACTTATAACCTTTTCGTTTTATGTTGAGAGGCGTGTTATATGAAGACTTTTTATGATGAAGCATTAGATGGTAACATGGAGATCGAAGAGACTAAGATCTGTGTTATGAAACGTTCTGGTGAACGTGTTCCTTTCGATAGACAAAAGATCGTTGCTGCCATTAATGGCGCAAACGATGAAGAAGGAATTGTTTCCGAAAGACTTACGCCTGAAGAAATTGCTAATATCGCATTAGGAATACAAAAAGATGCAGTCAACGCAGGACGCGATTTATCCGTCGAAGAAATCCAAGATAAAGTTGAAGATGCGTTAATGGGTTCTGGAAAATTCAAAGTTGCCAGACTCTATATTACCTATCGCTATAAGCATGCTGAAAACCGCAAGATGAGCGATATTGATCAAAAGATTGCAGGCATCGTTGAAAGAGATAACGAGGAAGTTAAACAAGAGAATTCCAATAAGAATCCAACAATTTTATCTGTTCAAAGAGATTACATGGCTGGCGAATGGAGCCGTTACTATACAAATAAATACTTATTACCAGATGATATAGTTGAAGCACATAAGGAAGGCGTTATTCATTTCCATGATGCAGACTATTTCGCTCAACACATGCATAACTGTTGCTTAGTGAACCTTAAAGACATGTTAGAAAATGGCACATGTATTTCTGGAACACATATTGATAAACCACATAGCTTTGCTACCGCATGTACTGTTGCTTCTCAAATCGTCGCACAAGTCGCATCTAGCCAATATGGTGGACAAACAATTACCATGTCTCACCTTGCTCCATTTGTCGATTTATCAAGAAAGAGAATTTCTAAACGTTTAAAAGAAGAATTCCTTGCTACTGGTATTGAAACGACAGAAGAAAAATTCAAAGACTTAGTCGAAAAAGAAGTTGTTAAAGAGGTAGAAGGCGGCTGTCAAACAATTCAATATCAATTAATCACCCTTCAATCAACTAATGGACAAGCTCCATTTGTTACGGTCTTCCTTTATTTACATGAACTTCCAGAAGGCCAAACAAGAGATGACTTAGCCTTAATCACTGAGGTTATGTTAAAACAGCGTATTCTTGGCGTTAAAGACCGTACTGGTGCTTATATTACTCCAGCCTTCCCAAAGCTCATCTATGTTTTGCAAGATGATAACATCGATGAAAATGGCAAATATTTCTATCTTTCTAAGTTAGCTGCACAATGTACAGCTAAGCGCATGGTTCCTGACTATATTTCTGAAAAGATAATGTTAGAACTTAAGGGAGACGTTTATCCTTGCATGGGTTGTCGTTCTTTCTTAACTGCCGATCGTTTCACCAATGCAGGTTTAGGTAATATTTCTGGCGCATTAGATTATGTCCCAGGACAACACCGCTATTATGGTCGTTTTAATCAAGGTGTTGTTACTTTGAATCTTGTTGATGCAGCTTGCTCTTCTGGCAAAGACGAAGCAAAATTCTGGCAAATCATGAATCAACGTTTGGAACTCTGCCACAGAGCTCTTCAAATTCGCCATAACCGTTTGCTTGGAACTCCAAGTGATGTTGCTCCAATTCTTTGGCAAGATGGCGCACTTGCTCGTTTAAAACCAGGCGAGACCTTAGATAGACTGCTTTATGATGGATATTCAACAATATCCCTAGGTTATGCAGGACTTGCTGAAGCGGTTTATTACATGAAAGGTGTTTCTCACACCTCTCCAGATGGTGAGCAATTTGGTTTAAGAATCATGCAACTTCTTAATGACAAATGCAATGAATGGAAGAAAGTTGAAAATATCGACTATTCAGTTTATGGAACTCCACTCGAAAGCACGACTTATAAGTTTGCAAAATGTCTCCAAAAACGTTTTGGCGTGATTGAAGGAGTTACAGATCATAACTATATTACTAACAGCTATCACGTTAACGTTCGTGAAAACATCGACGCATTTGATAAACTCACAAAAGAAGCTAAGTTCCAACGCCTCTCCCCAGGTGGAGCTGTATCTTATGTCGAAGTTCCTAATATGCAAGATAACATTCCTGCAGTATTAGCCATCATGAAGCATATGTACAATACAATTCTTTATGCTGAGCTTAATACGAAGAGCGACTTCTGCGACGCTTGTGGATACGATGGCGAAATCAAGATTGTTCGTGACGAAACTGGCAAACTCGTTTGGGAATGCCCAAATTGTGGAAATCGTGATCAAGCTAAGATGCACGTTGCAAGAAGAACTTGCGGCTATATCGGAACACAATATTGGAACCAAGGAAGAACACAAGAAATTCAGGATCGTGTCATGCACCTTTCTTGTGCGACTTGTGAAGACGGTAAAGCAAAACACGAATAACTAAATCCCTCGATTGAGGGATTTTTGCTAGAGGTAGACTTATGCACTATGGCCAAATAATGTTAGCAGACTCTGCTAATGGAGAAGGAATAAGAGTCTCTTTATTTGTTTCAGGCTGTACAAACGCTTGCAAAGGTTGTTTCAATCCTGAGACGTGGAATTTTTTCTATGGCGAAGAATTTAATCAAAAAGTTGAGGATTTAATCGTAAGGGAATGTTCTAAAGAATACTATGCAGGTTTAACTCTTTTGGGAGGAGAACCATTCGAGCTTTCAAACCAAGAGGTTCTTATTCACTTAATCAGAAGATTTAAACAAGAGCTTCCCAACAAAACAATCTGGATTTACACGGGTTTTACGTATGATATTGATTTAATTAAGGGTGGAAAACGTTATTCTACATATACCGATGAAATTCTTGATTCGATTGATATTCTTGTTGATGGGAAGTTCATTCTTGAAAAGAAAAACATATCTTTGAAATTCAAAGGATCTGAAAATCAAAGAATTATTGATATGAAACAAACGAGGAAGAAAGGTGAAGTTGTTCTTTCTCCATTAAATAATTAAAGAGCGTTTTTAGTTTCTTTTTTGCCCATATCTAATAAACTATCAAGGTATGGACAAGAAATTAGTAATGTATGAACTACGTCGCCATGGCGAAGACGAAGTAGAATTCTACGACATTGAAGATTTATTTTTCGCCTTAATGGACGCAGGTTTCCAAGTAGAAAGACATTTCTACGAAGATGGGGAATTTTCTAATGAAGAAATTCAAGACATTCTCTCAAAAGAAGGTCTTCATTCTTTACCTATCATTATAATGGATGAGAAGGTCATCAAAGGAAGATATCCAACTCTAGATGAAGTTGGCCATTATTTCAACATCGAAATATCTTATCAACCTGACACGGAATGTTGTTGCGGGGACGATGATTGTTGCTGCTGTGGTGGACATGCGCAAGAAGATCCAGAATATGAGGGATGCGGATGCCATCATCACGAAGAAGAACATGAATGTTGTTGTCATCATGACCATGATGAAGAAGAGCACGAATGCTGCTGCCACCATGATCACGATGAAGAAGAGGAACATGAGTGTTGCTGCTGCCATCATGAAGAATAATGAGGACTTATATGGATCAAACATTAATTAGAAAATATGCAGAATTAATTGTTCATAGCGGTATCGCTTTAAAAGAAGGCGATAACGTTGTTATTTCTGCAAATGTCGATCAAGAGGAATTCGTCTCTATCTTAGTCGAAGAGGCGTATAAAGCAGGAGCTCATCGCGTTTTCACGGAATGGACTTCACAAAAGGTTTCAAAAGCATCTTTAATTAATGCCTCAGAAGAAGCTTTATCTGAGGTCAGTCCAATGGAACTTGCTTCAGCTAAATTCCGTGGAGAAGAATTGCCATCTTTCATTTGGATCGATTCTGATGATCCTGACGGTGCAAAAGGAGTTGATTCTCTTAAAGCAGCACGTATTCGCCAAGCAAAATACAAGGTTTTAGGCAAATACAAAGAAATGTCTGAAAATAAAATTGCATGGTGCATCGCAGGTGCTCCGGCAAAAGAATGGGCCAAGAAAGTTTTTCCTGAAGAAAATGAGAAAGATGCCATGGAAAGACTTTGGGGAGCAATTCTTTATACTTCAAGAGCTCTTGACGGCAATGGCATTGAAAATTGGGAAAAACATGATGTTAATCTCAAAAAACGTTGTGATTATTTGAATTCTTTACGTTTAAAAGAACTTCACTATACTTCCTCTAACGGCACAGATTTCAGTGTTGGCTTAATTCCAGGCGTTATCTTTTTAGGTGGAGGAGAGAAGACTCTTGATGGTCGTTTCTTCCAACCAAACATTCCTTCAGAGGAAGTATTTACTTCTCCAAAGAAGGGGTTAGCGGAAGGAGTTGTCTATGCGGCTAAACCATTGGTCTATAATGGCGTTCTTATCTCTAACTTTTGGATCAAATTCCATGATGGAAAAGCAATTGACGTTCATGCAGAAACTGGTGAGGAAGCCTTACGTTCAATTCTAACTCTTGATGAAGGATCTGCTTACTTAGGAGAATGCGCGCTTGTTCCGTTTGATTCTCCAATCAATAACACCGGTCTTCTTTTCTATAACACCTTATATGATGAGAATGCTGCCTGTCACCTTGCTTTAGGAAGAGGATTCACTGAGCTATATCCAGATTTCCAAAACTATAGCGAAGAAGAACTCCGTTCGTTTGGTATTAATTATTCTCTCTCACATGTTGATTTCATGATTGGATCAAAAGATTTGAACATTGTTGGAACTAAAGAAAATGGCGAGAAGGTCCAAATCTTTGAAAATGGCAATTGGGCGTTCAATATCTAATTGTAAAATTTTTTGAAGGCTGTCCTTAACTGAGCAGTCTTTTCTCTATTTTTAAACGTCTTTGTAACTAATTGATATCAGTATTTTAAAATCGGTTCACTTCTTATTAATGACGATATATAATATTAGACTACGAAGATAAAAAACATCGATAAAACCTTACTTTTATGTTTGTTTTATAACTTTTTATTTTGAACCTAATTTCTCATTTTTGCAAAGACTTTTTTCTAAGAAAACGCTTTCTAAAAATATGTTTACCAAATTATTACATATGAGTGTTAAATAGACGTTGATGTATATTTCAGCACCTTCGATTGAAATAACTGTAGGACACTTAATCTGTAGAAGATAAGTCTGTGGGGAAGTTTGCTCTTTTTTGTCGCGTGTGTGAATTAACGACATCAACAAATTAACTGGGTTATCTACCCGAAAGGAAAAAAACATGAAGAAAACTTCAAAACTTCTAATCCTAGGAGCTCTCTTAGGAACAACAGCCGGACTTGTTTCTTGTTCAGGAAGCAAAGGGCCAAGAGAATTACAAATCGTTCTCGTTCCATCAAACGATCCTTCTACTCTTTTACAAAGAGCAAACGCTTTGACTCCTTATTTGAATGAGTATGTCAAAGACACTGGATATACTTTCAAGATCACTGTTGCTGATAGCTATGATGGCGCTATGACCGGTCTTTCCTCTGCTAAAGTCGATGCAGGCTTCCTTCCTGGTGGAAACTACGCTCAAATCAGCGTTACAGATCCTGGCAAAGTTGATGTAATTGCCGCTGCTGTCCGCGCTGGATACAAAGTCCAAGCTGATGACTATGCTGGAAATGGTGGAGCAGAAATGTTCGACGAAACCCACAAAGAGCTTCAAAGACAAGCCATGAACGGTGAAATTACAAAATCTGGAAAACCAGCCGCTCAAGCAACTGCTGATGACCCAGTTTATTCGTATCATGGTGAACAATCTGCAACCGCTGTTAACTTCTATTCTGGTGTTATGTTCTGCCGCCGTGATGAATATAGCAAATCCAAAAATCTTAAGACATTTGGTATCACCGATGGCATGACCACAAAAGAAGTCTTACAAAAATTACATGATGCTGAAGCAGTATTTGGCATTATGGGAAACGGTTCTTCTTCTGGCTTAATCTATCCATCTAAGCTTGTCTATGATATGGGATACACAAACATGTTCGTCTCCAAATCAACATACGATAGCTATTCTCCTGAAGAAAAAGCCAAGTCCCTTATCGGTATCAACCAAAGCTCATATCCAAACGGATTAACTTATTTAATGGAATCTGGTGTCATCGATGTCTCCGTCGGTTTCATGGATACACGTTATGGTTCTGGCTATGTCCAAAAAGACGGTCCATTCTATCAAAACAATTCAATCTTTGATAACACCTATACAGTTGCTATCACTGATCCTATCATGAACGATACTATTTCTTGCAACTCTGGTTTAGAACAAGCTGCTCGTGATGCTGTCTTTAAGGCCTTTACAACAGCCGCAAAGACTGGAAACATCAGCAACGAAGGCGATCCAGCTTATTATCTCTATCAAATCTACTCTCACACTGGCTATGAACTCACAACAGACGACAACTATGAAGCAGCCCGTGAGATGTATAAGTGGAGAAAAGCTCACGAAGTTGAGAACCCATCTGATACTCTTGCTTCTAGCAAATAATTGCTGTTGCAGCATTAAAAATTTGATTTAGTAATATTTCTACCCAGGAGACCGATTATGATTGAACTAAAAAACGTGTCTAAAGTTTATGAAGATAATGGCTTTAAAGCTTTAGATGATATTAACCTTACCATTGAAGATGGAGAGTTTGTATCCATAATCGGCCTTTCTGGTGCAGGAAAATCTACTCTTATTCGTTGCATTAACAGAATGCACGATGTTACGGAGGGAGAAATCCTTATTGATGGCAGAGACATCACTAAACTTAAAGGCAAGGATTTAAGAATGGAACGCCGTAGAATTGGCATGATTTTCCAATCTTTCAATCTTGTTAAGAGATCTAGTGTTGTTAAAAATGTTCTTGCTGGACGTGTAGGCTATCATAATTATTTTTCTACTCTCTTTGGTTATTACACCAAAGAAGAGAAGCAATTGGCTTATAAATCAATGGCTAAACTTGGAATCCTTGATAAAGCATATGTTCGTGCTGACCAACTTTCTGGTGGACAACAACAACGTGTTGCTTTAGCAAGAGCCCTTACCCAAGAGCCTGAATTGATTCTTGCTGATGAGCCTGTTGCCTCTCTTGATCCAATTACAACTATCTCCGTTATGAATGATTTTGCAAGAATCAACAAAATGGGCATTACCATTATTGCAAATATGCACCACGTTGATTTGGCGAAGAAATATAGCACAAGAATCATTGGTGTTCGTGCTGGTAAAATCGTTTTTGATGGCAAACCAGAAGAAATAACCGATGAAGTTACAATGCAAATCTATGGCCGTTCATTGAATAGCTCCGAGAAGATTGGCGAGGCTTTAGCTGAGGCTGAAGCAAATAAAAAAGCAGAGGAGAACAAATAATGGCTGAAGAGACGACTTTTAAACAAAAGGCAGCCATTTTTTGGGAGAATCTCAATTACGGCTACAAAAGAATTGATGTATCTGATGAGCAAGATGGATCAGATGTTCGATTAATTAAGAAAAAAAGACCTGTTTTGCTTATTACATCCATCGTGTTCATCCTTGCTCTTGTTGCTGTAAGCTTCCTTCTAATGGATCTTGGCAAGGTTCAAGTAAGCTTTGCAGATGGCTGGGATTTTATTTCTCGCTTATTCCGTGCGCCATATAACAAATATCTTGATAGTTTCCCATATAACATCGAAGTTAAGGATTGGGCTAGTTGGTGTTACTATATGCAAAGAGTATGGCTGCCATTCCTTGTTGAAACGGCTCTTCCGTCCTTGTGGAATACTGTTGAACTTTGTTTCCTTGCTACGTTATTTGGCGGCCTACTTTCAATTCCTGTCTATTATCTTTGTGCCCGTAACGTCGTTAAGCATGGTTATATTTACGAGCCATTTAGAATTCTTAACGACATCATTAGAACCATTCCTACCATCACCTTATGTACGATTTTCGTTTTGATATTTGGTGCGACAAATTTTGCTGGTATTGTCATGATGGTTATCTTTACTCTTGGCATCATCTACAAAATTATGTACGAATATATTGAAACGCTTGATATGTCTCCATTTGAGGCCATATATAGCGCCGGCGGTATGCGTTTCCAAGCGGTTTCTCTTGGCCTTCGCCCATCAATCAAACCTATGTTCTTAGCTAATATGCTATACGTCTTTGAAATGAATATCCGTGGATCATTAATTCTTGGTTATGCTGGCATTATTGATTCTTTGGGCTATAAGATTCAAGATTGGGCTCACGACTCTCTTGATTTCTGGAAAATCGGTATCATGCTTGTTCCTCTTTTCTTATTGGTCTTCGTCCTTCAATTGGTCTCTAACTACATTGGGAGGAAAATGAGATGAGTTTGGCACACATTATTTTAATTGCTGGCGCAGTTTTGCTTGTTCTATTCGTTATTGGAACGATGATTTACGCCAATACACGTCCAATCCCAGAGGGTGGAAAAAGACAACTAACTAAATATACAGATTTCTTCGTTAACTCTAAGAGATTTGTATTTGGTTCAAGGGGAGCAGCCCATTATGACAATATTGGAGATGCAATGTTCTCTTCGCCTCATAAATGGCTTGTTGATATTTTTCTTATTTTAGTCGTTGTTATTGTTGTTCTTTATATGAATGCTGATTTAAATCTTATTTCTTGGGGCAATAACGGCCTTCAAGTCAATATTGGTTTAGCTGCTTCAACTCAATCCATTGGAAGCAATATTGCTCGTTTGTTTAAGATTGATCCTGCCTACTTCTTTGGCTATGGTGAATATAAATTCACAGAAGGTGTTATTTACCAACTTTTGCAAACATTTGCTATCGCATATGTTGGAACATTAATTGCTGCAATAATTGGTATTCCATTTGGTTTGCTTGCTTCACACCATCTTTTCCATAAAGGTGCATATGTTAGTGAAATCTTCTTAATTTTTGTTCGTACCTTACCAGAAATTTTACTTGCCTTATTAATGGTTAATTTCACTGGAATGAACGCTTTAACTGGTGTTTTGGCTCTTGCAATTCACTCTGTAGGTATGATTGGCAAATTATACGCCGAAGAAATTGATGAGCTCGATGTTCAACCAATGGAAGCGATCTCGGCATCAGGTGGCAACTTAATGCAACGCATCCACTTAGGCATCATGCCAAATTTCCGCCCAGCTTTAGTTAGCGTCGCTCTTTATAGATTTGATATTAACTTACGTACAACAACAATCATTGGCGTTGTAGTTGGTAGTGGTTGTGGTATCGGCTTTGCTTTAAGAACGGATGCTTCCATCAATAACTGGCCAAGACTTGGTGCTGACGTTCTTGGTGTAGTTCTCTTTATCGTCTTGCTTGATATTTTATCTAGCTGGCTTAGAAAGAAACTTGTCTAATGAAGAATTTAATCCTTATGGCTGGTATTCCTGGAAGTGGTAAATCCACTTGGTGCAAGGAATACCAAAAGACACATAAAAATGTTTTTATCATCGATACTGACGAAACAAGAAAACAAATAACAGGATCATATCTTATTTTTCCTGAACACATGGAAGTAATCTATGATGAGATGATTCGCCAAAGCAACGAGATATTTGCTAAATATGATGAATGCACGGTTATTGAAGACTCTATCTTTTTAGAAGATTACCGTAGAAGATATTACATGAAACGTCTTAAAGGCTATGACCATTCTTTGTTGTTCATGATTAAGATGCACGACTATTCGATTTGTTATAAACAAAACAAAATGAGAATAAAGGATAAATGGGTTCCAGATGAAGTTATAGATAACATGATAAAAACCTATGTTGATCCATCTGATGAAGTTAGAAAGATGTTCTCAGAAATCAAAGTTGAATATTGGAATTGAGGCGGGTTTTACCGCCTTTTTTCTAAAAATGAAGAAATGAATTTTACTTTCTCTTTGTAAATATTTAGTTTCTTAATAAATTCAATGGTATGACATAAATTCCATCAGCTCTTCTATAAGCCACACCATTCGCTATAACGATGGCCATAAATGAAGGCTTAGGATAGTTTTCATCCAGTTTATCAACAAACATATGAAGCTTTTTAGCGGCGTCTTCGATTGCTTCTTCGCCTCCCAACTTCACTTCAATTGGCGCCCATCTGCCATCTTCTAAATGGATTACCGCATCACATTCTAAACCATTCTTATCGCGATAATGCTTAACTTCACCATCGATTGTCTCGGTGTATATTCTTAAATCTCTTATCGCTAGATCTTCAAAAAAGAAACCGAATGTGTTCGCATCGTTTAAGAGATCTGCTGAAGATATGCCTAACGCTCTAGCGGCAATGGATGGATCATAAAAATGCCTTGTCGGCGTTACTCTGACTGCTGTTTTGCTTCTTAAACTAGGACACCAAGCTTCCATATCTTCGATGATAAAAAGTTCTTCGGCAATTTCTAAATAAGAATCGAATGTTTTTACGTCCATGTTTCTCTTTTCGCTTTTTTGAACGTCGGTCAATATAGTTTGATATGAGGCTTCAGAAGAAATATTTCTAGCATAGCTTCTAAGCACCGTTTTTAAAAAATAGGGTTCTTATTTTTATATTTTGGGTTATCGCTATCTCTGAAATTAAACAAACCACTGTAATAGTTCTTGGTGACATCTAAAG
>CAVDTI010000053.1:17768-50958 GCA_963611905.1 Faecalibacterium prausnitzii
CATCTAAAGCGACTGTTTCATCCTTGTTTATTGATAATGGCCATCCACCTCTGCAAATCAAAAAAGCCATTCTACGAAGGGAAAAGTCTTTGTTATCATAGAAAAAAGTTAAATCAGGATTGTCGAAAAGCTCTTTCAAAGAAATAAGGCCAAGCGAATCTTCAGACTCATATAGAGACATCGTTCTCATTTTAAGGGAGAATATTATCCCCGCTCCAGAATGATGGATTTCAGAACTATCTGCTGGCGTTGCACTTCCGGTTAATATGTATTCACCAAATTTAGAGGCGTCATCAACAGCCTTTCTCACTAAATTCCATATTTCAGGAACTGTTTGCCATTCATCAATTAAATGCGGCTTATCACCCACTAAAACGATTTTTGGGTCAGCTTTTGCGATATAACATATTTTACCTAGGAAAACTATATTTGCTTTTTGTTAAAAAATAAATCAAATTCCTAAGTTTGGCTACTTTTGATTCCCAAGTTTGGCGGATAATTTGTATTAATAAACAAAAAGGCCTATAACAAGCCTTTATTTAGAATTTTTAGCCCAGAGGGAATTAATAAGTTTCCTCGAGTATATGAGGTGGTCTCCTTGGTCGGCTTTTAGGATTCCTGATTCCAATAATGGTCAGGCTTTCAACACCAGCGTCTCCAGTCAGGATACCTTTAAAGTAAGTTGTAGGGGAACAATGTTTCCCTCCGGGTGCTAGTTACCTAGCAACTCCATTATATTGTTTTCTTCGAAATTACAAAATACCCTCAAGCAAGATTTTTAATCCAACTGCAAAGAAGACGATTGCAGCAATAAGTCCAGCCCATTTTTCAAGATATTTAGCAAGTTGTTTAGCAAGTAAAACCGAAAGGAAGGAAAGAATAAAGGTAACAACACCGATAATTGTAAAAACGATCATTGCATTTGGAATTGATAATTCTAGATAGACGAATCCAATGCATAAGGCATCTATTGCGGTCGCAACATCTTGCCAAATCACTTCAAGGAAACCAATTTTCTTTTCTTCGATTCGCTCTTCCTCTTTTATTTCTTTAAATTCTTTGATCCATTCAATTAATGATTTAACCGCAAGTAAGCCTAAGAGGATAAATGCAATCCAAGGTATGTATTTTTCTAATTGCTCTTTGAAGGAGAAACCAACGAAATAGCCAATGCAAGGCATAATAAACTGGAAGACGCCATAAGAAAGAGAAATAAGAATCATCTTCCATATTGGCATATTCTTTTCTTTTAAACCATTTGTGGCGTTTACTGTCATCGCGTCAATAGACATTGAGACGGAAGTGAGTAATGTATTTATCCAATCAATCATAGTATGTGTGATTATAGATACCCAAAGTTGAGTTGGTGAATGCTAACCATCAAATTGGCTTTATTCTCTTTACAGTTGTCTTTTTTCAATTGTATTTAAATATAAAACTTTTATATTTATACTTGTTGCTTTTTAGAGGGAAAAGATGGATAAGATTGTAATTAAAGACCTAACAAAAATATATAACGAAGGACAAGAAAACGAAGTAAGAGCGCTTAACGGTGTTTCCTTCTCTTTAGAGGAAGGATCTTTCACGATTATTTTGGGTGCTTCTGGTGCAGGAAAATCAACTTTGTTAAACATTCTTGGCGGAATGGATAATGCCAGTAGTGGATCGTATATGATCGGAGAAGAGGATGTTGCAAAATATGACCTCAAAAAACTATCCAAATTCAGAAGAGAAGACATTGGTTTTGTCTTTCAATTTTATAACTTAATGCCTAATCTAACTGCACTTGAAAATATTCAATTGGCTGCATCTGTAGCAAAGAACCCATTCGATTCCGAAAAGATTCTTGAAGAGGTTGGCTTAAAGAAAAGAGCCCTCAATTTCCCATCTCAATTATCTGGTGGAGAACAACAAAGAGTTGCCATTGCTAGAGCAATAGTTAAGAATCCACGCCTTCTTTTATGTGATGAACCTACTGGCGCGTTAGATTCAAAAACAGGCGCACAGATTTTAAAACTCTTAAATGATGTTGCAATCAACTACAAGAAAACCGTAATTATCGTTACTCATAACCAAAAGATTGCCGAATGTGCATCACGCATAATTCGTATTTCTGATGGCAAAATTCTTTCTGATGAGGTTAACGAACATAAAATAAGCCCTGAGGAAGTAGATTGGTAATGAAAACACTTTCCTTGCTAAACAAAATGTTGCTTAGGTCTTTTAAGAAAGCCTGGGCCCAATTTATCGCGGTTATTGCCATAGGTGCAATTGCTGTAACTCTTTTTGTTGGCTTACAAGCAAATGCCATTTCTTTTGAAAATAGAGTTAGCGAAGTATATACAGAGGGAAATCTTTCTTCTCTTTGGGTTACAACGACTAAATACGAAAAAGAGGATCAAGAAGCAATCTCCTCTCTTCTAGAAGAGGGAGAAGAGATGGAAGGGAGACTTTATCTTCCTTGTGAAGCAGGCAGTAAATCCATTTACTTAGTCGTAACTCCATCCTCCCCAAAAATTTCTAAACCATATGGTGAATTAGAAACGGAAAATAAAGATGAGAAAAACTTTTTATATTTCGATAAAGAACTCAAGAGCAAATATAACGTTAGTGGTTCCTCTCAATTTAGCATTGGTCAAGAAGTTCCTTTCTCGATGAGCTTAGCTTCCTATGGGCTAAGTGAATATACTTCATATCTTGATTTCTTTTTGAAACCATCCAAAACAAATATTTTCAAAGAAGAAAAATTAACGTTTACAAGCAAAATAACTGGTTTCATGTCTTATCCAGAGAACGTTACGAAATCTAGCTATAACACATCAGTTGTTTTGATGTCTGATTCTGTCTTTAAGGAAAGCCTACTAAATTTAATCGAAGATAATTTTAACGAAACAGGAACTAAATTAATCTTCTCTTTCTTAGAAGAAACGATTGGTTTTAACTCCCTTGATTCAGAAACCTTATCAAATCCAAATCAATATTTGATAACCGTTAAAGACCAAGGCCGTGTTTCAATTTTAAAAGAAAAAATAAACGATTATTTTGCAAAGAAAGAAAAGAGCAATTTGTATCTAACCACTTCACGTTCAGAAATGCCTTTCTATGTAACGTTAAATAATGATGTAACGCAAGCTAGACAATTTACATATGTTTTCCCGTTTGTTTTCTTTGCTGTAGCAATTCTTGTTATTCTTACGACCCTTTCTCAAAGAGTTCTTCAAGAAAGATCGCAAATAGGCACGATGAAAGCCTTAGGCTTAAAGAAGTCCCAAATATATTGGCATTATATCCGTCTTACATGTTTTCTTGTTGGAATAGGCACATTAATAGGTGAGATTTTAGGACCAATCATCATTCCAATGATTCTTGGACAAAAATATTCTATTCTCTATTCGTTGCCTTCTTTGAGATATACTTTCCCTGTTTTAGAAGGAATCTTAACTGCAGTTGTCTTTTTAGGTTTATCCGCCTTAGTGACTTTCCTTATTTGTCAGAAAGAGGTATCACTTAAACCCGTCGAATCAATGCGTCCTGAACCGCCAAAGATTCGTTACCGCCATATTCATAAAAACAAGAATGAGAAAGTTACTAGATTGTCTTTAAAGATGGCTTTCAGAAATATCCGTATTAGCAAGGTTAAATCTTTGATGGTTATTATCGGGGTTATGGGTTGCACTGCCTTGCTTTGTTGTGGTTTTGGAATTGAAGATACGGTTAATTATGGCATCGATCATGACTTATCGATGTTTTACAACACAGACATGTCTGTTTCCTTTAAGAACAATCTAACGATTGAACAGATAAAAGAGCCCTTACTCAAATACAATGGCGTAAAAGAAGTGGAGCCATATACCATTTCAACCACAACGGCATACAAGAAAGATGGCCCTCAAGCAGAATCAAACATCTATATCATTCAAGAAGATGGAGACACAATGCAGCTTCATTTTGACCATGATAAGATAGCAATCACTCAAAAGCTTTCTCGAAAAGCAGGCGTAAATGTAGGGGATATTTTGAATTTTCAATATAACAACATCTCTTATCAGGCAGAAGTTGCTTTAGTTCAAGATGCCTTTGTTTACCATGGCCTTTATTGTTATAGCGACGCTTCTTTCTTCAAAGACGTTTCATTTAAATACAATACTGCATACGTTAAAGCAAAAGAAAATGTCGATGTAGAGGAATTAGCAAAATCAATCGAAAATGAAGCGATTGTTTCCTCTGCGACAACCGCTAAAGAAAGAAGTAAAGCCATTCAAGATGTTATGTCAGGCGTTTCGGTTATGACTAACGCCGTAAAGGTGTTTGCTATATTGCTTGCTATTGTTGTCTTATATAACCTCGCCTTAATGAACTTCAAAGAAAGAACTAGAGATATTGCTACATTAAAAGTGTTAGGTTTCTCTAGAGGTGAGATAACTCTTTCCTTATTATTTGAAACGATGTCATTAACCGCGATTGGCGTTGCTTTTGGTTTAGCGTTAGGCTACCCATTTATGTTATTGGTTTTAGGAACAAACATAGTTGAACTTGTTGAATATATGTATTTCATCAAAGTTCTATCTTATGTTTTGTCTTTTGCTTTAACGTTCGTTGTCGCTTTGATTGTTAACCTTTTACTGACAAAACGCATTAAGAAGGTGATGATGGTTGAATCACTAAAGAGCGTAGAGTGATTTGGTGTCTAATTATTTATTTCGTGATAAACTAGAAAACGGATTTTATAGGAAATTAGAAACATGGAAGAAGAAAAGAAAATAGCAAGAGTAATGCTTACTGGCGATAGACCGACAGGAAGATTACATATCGGCCACTATGTAGGCTCATTAAAAAGACGTGTCGAATTACAAAATGCTGGCGAATTCGATGAGATGTATATCATGATCGCGGATACTCAAGCAATCACTGATAATGCAGGCAATATTCAAAAAGTTGAAGATAACGTTATTGAGGTAGCGCTCGATTACCTTGCCGCAGGAATTGATCCAAACAAAGTGACAATTTTTGTTCAATCAAGAGTTCCTCAACTAAGTGAATTTACTACTTATTTTATGGATTTGGTCACTCTTTCTAGGTTGGAGAGAAATCCTACTGTTAAGAGTGAGCTTGCAATGAGAAGCTTTGGAGAATCTATTCCAGTTGGGTTTATGACCTATCCAATTTCTCAAGCCGCAGACATTCTTCTTTTCGGCACGACTATTGTTCCAGCTGGAGAAGATCAACAACCAATGGTTGAACAAGCTCAAGAGATCGCTCATAAATTTAATTCCACCTTTAAGCCGGTGTTTGAAGAACCAAAAATTATGTTGCCAGAAAACGCTTATGCAAGAAGACTTCCTGGAACTGATGGTAAGGCAAAAATGTCAAAATCCCTGGGAAATTGCATATATTTGACTGATGATGAGGCAACAGTAAATAAAAAAGTCATGTCCATGTTTACTGATCCAACCCATTTAAAACCTACTGATCCAGGACATACAAAAGATAATCCAGTCTTTATCTATCTTGAAGCGTTTTCTACAGATGAAATGTTTGCTAAATACTATCCAGAATTCAAGAATCTTGATGAACTTAAAGCCGCATATGAACATGGTGGGATAGGGGATGTTGTTGTTAAGAAATTCCTTGCTGCTTGTTTAAATGAAATTCTTGCGCCTATGAGAGAACGTCGTCATGAATTAGAAAAAGATATTCCTCATGTTTATGAGATTCTTAAAGAAGGTAGTGATAAAGCTTATCAAAAAGCAGAGTTTATTGCGCGTCGTGCTAGAAGAGCAATGGGTATCGACTACTTCGAGAATCGCAAACTGATTGAAAAACAGCAAAAGGCCTATAAAAAAGCACATGAGCAACAAAAGGCTTACGAAGAATATCTAGCAAAACAAAAGAAATAACTCTTATCAAAACAAATTTGGCCCAAGAAAAAAGCTCTCATCCTTATTCAAGATGAGAGCCATAAATCTTGGGTCTTTTCTAATTACTCTTCTTCTTTTTCTTCTTTTTTGATGAGCTTATAACCAACACCACGCATTGCCTTGATGGAGACATCAGCATTGATGGAAGCAAGTTTCTTTCTTAATGTGGAAAGGTAAGCCCAAACAACGTTGATTTCGACATCTGAATCATATCCCCAGATGCTTTCCATGATTCTCTCAGTAGAAAGAACAACATTCTTATTACGTAAGAGATATTCCATAAGACGATATTCGGTATCGGTTAATGGGGTTGAAGCGGTTGGGGTCTTCATTTGGAAGGTATTATGGTCTAATTCAAGGTTTTCAATCTTATATGGCTCGACATAATCGCCTTTTCTACGTGAAAGGGATCTGATTCTTGCTAAGAATTCTTTTAAGGAGAATGGCTTTGTTAAGTAATCATCAGCACCTGCGTCTAAGCCTTTAACTTTATCATCTGTCTCTGATTTAGCAGTTAAGACTAAGATTGGAGCGTTGTTTCCCATTGCTCTAATGGCTTTGATTAATTCGATGCCGTCCATCTTTGGCATCATGATGTCG
Organism: Faecalibacterium prausnitzii; assembly: GCA_963611905.1. Lineage (GTDB taxonomy): Bacteria > Bacillota_I > Bacilli_A > RFN20 > CAG-826 > UBA4951. The sequence goes on from CAVDTI010000053.1 coordinate 24,287, forward strand.
GTGATGATCAAATCGTAAGGATGGTTTGTGACAAGTTCCAAACCTTGCTCGCCGTCGTAGGCTGCGTCTACATCATACTTTGCTGATGTTAGAATCCTACATAAGGCACTTGAGATGTCTTTTTCGTCTTCGACTAATAGAATTTTCATTTTCTTTTCTCCTCCATATGAGATTTTTTCCATTCCTTTATTGCTTTAAGGCGTTCAGCGTATTTTGCTTCCAGACCTTGGTTGCCAGGTTTGTAATATTCTATATCTTTTAAAGAATCTGGCAAACATTGCATTGCTGCAACTTTTTCTTTTGTGTCATGGGCATATATGTAGCCCTTGCCATACCCTAGCTCCTCCATTAAGGAAGTAGGGGCGTTCCGAATATTCATCGGAACAGGTTCATCTAACATTTTTCTAGCATCTTCTGCAGCATGGTTGTAAGAAACTTCCATGGCGTTAGATTTAGGTGCCAAAGAGAGATAGGTGACAATTTGAGTGAGGTTCACAGAACATTCAGGCATGCCTATGAAATGGCAGGCTTGATAGGCTGCAACAGCAAGCTCGAGAGCTTTTGGATCACTCATTCCAACATCTTCCGAAGCAAACCTTATGCATCTTCTAGCAATATATAGCGGATCTTCTCCGGCTTCAAGCATTCTTGCTAACCAGTATATTGCTGCGTCAGGATCGGAATTACGCATCGATTTATGCAAGGCAGAAATGATGTTGTAATGTTCTTCACCCCTTTTATCATACAAGAAAGTTTTCTTAGATGTTATCTGTTCTAACATTTCTTTCTTAACAATCACTTTATCTCCTTGCCTATCGGAGTTCAAAATGAGCATTTCCAAGGTTGATAATGCGTTTCTTGCATCACCATTAGAGAAGAGAGCAACGTTATTTAATATTTCATCAGATATATCGATGTTCTCATTGCCAAATCCTTCAGGAGAAGCGATTGCTCTTTTAAGGAGAGAGACTATGTTCTCTGGAGAAAGGGCATTAAGAACGAAAACCTTGCAACGAGATAATAAAGCGTTATTGATTTCGAATGATGGATTTTCAGTTGTCGCACCAATAAGAATTATTGATCCTCTTTCAACGTATGGAAGAAAGGCATCTTGTTGAGCTTTATTGAAACGATGAATTTCATCGACAAAGAGAATCGTTCTTTCACCATATTTTTTGTTTTTATCCGCTTCTTCCATCACTGATTTTATTTCCTTGATGCCAGAAGTAACTGCACTAAATACGATGAACTTTGATTTTGTTTTGTTAGCGATTATTTCAGCAAGAGTTGTTTTTCCAACTCCCGGAGGGCCCCAGAAAATCATTGAGGAAACTTTGTCTTCTTCAATAAGTCTTCTTAATATCTTGCCTTCTCCAATAAGGTGTTCTTGTCCAACAAACGTGTCCAAACTTCTAGGACGCATTCGCTCTGCAAGTGGGGCGTCTATTTCTTTAGAAAAAAGCAACGAATTCTGTTCCATAACCTACATTTTAAACAAGAAAGCCTTAAAATTAAATTAAGTCTGATCCTTTTGCTTAAATTTATACTGACTTTCTACACACTTTTGCTTAAAATTAATTCGATGAACAATATCCGAATTGCTTCTATTGAAGACGATGAATCAATTTCTTTGATCATTTCCAAAACTTTGCAAAAGCAGGGTTTTGAGGTTTTCTCCTACTATGATGGGGAGTCTTTTCTTGATGACATAAAAAGAAATCCACCCTCACTAATTCTATTAGATTTGATGTTGCCTAATATTCAAGGAAGAGAAGTGCTTAAAGAAATTAGAAAAAACAAGAAATATGACGATATTCATGTCATTGTGGTTTCAGCCAAATCAATGACTTCAGATAAGGTTGAATTACTAGATTTAGGAGCAGATGATTATTTAACAAAGCCTTTTGAAATTTCTGAGTTAGTTTCTCGAGTTAAAGCTCAGTTTAGAAGAAATCAGCCAAAAGAAATCAAAAAAGGTCGTTACCATATAGATTTAGAAAGAGGAATTCTTTACGTTAGGAATAAAGAAGTGGATCTTACTGCCTCAGAGTTCTTGATCGTTAAGCGCCTTCTAGAAGCCGATGGCAAAATCGTTACGAGGGATGATTTAGTTGCAGCCTTTTCTTCCTTGGATGCGAGCACAAATTCAAAAGCCTTGGATATGCATCTTAGATCCATAAGAAAGAAACTAGGGGAAGATTCGATTAAATCCATCTATGGATCTGGATATCGTATAATCTTATGAATAAAAAGCGTTTAATCTTTTTTGACATATTGGTTTTCATTTTGCTTGTTGGTGCATATTTAACCGCCAGTTTAACGTGGTATTTTTCTTCAGAAAGATCAATCAAATTTCAAACTATGTCCTTAGCAAGCCAAACTCATTTGGCTTTAACGACTGATTCTACTTTTGCCTATGAAACGGCTCGTTATCGTGGCTTAAATGATTATCAATTTTCTTATTATTCTCTTGATGGAGGATATCCAGAAGAAGATTCGATGGGTGCGACAAAAGACTATCTTTCAAAAGATTATCTTATTCAATATGACCAAATTACGTATTTTGAGTGGAATCCTACTCAAGAAAAGAATTTTTGTTACAGTGTTTGTTATGTTGAACAATACCTTAAATATTTCCGTATTGGTATTGCCGTACCACTTGACGTGAGCTTATCTAAAAACTTTTTAATTTATGGAAGTATTTCTATTGTTGCAATATATGGACTGTATTTCGCTTTTTCTATTCGTTCTTTTTCTAAGTCGATGAATAGCCTTAAAAAACAAGTTAGCCGTCTCCGTAATGTATGCGGAATTAAGGATAGCCAAAACTTTACTGATTCAACGGATTTCTATGCAAAAATACTTAGAGATTCAAGAAAAAAGCTAGAAAAAGAATTCACTGAAGCAAAAAAGAAGGCCAAAGAAACCGACTATATTCTTTCCTCTTTTACTGAAGGAATAATTCTGGTTTCACCAAATAAGAAACTACGCATGATCAATAAAAAGGCTGCAGAAATTTTTGGTTTAGACCTTTACGATTCGATTGGAAGGCCTTTGCTATGCCTCAATAAGGCTGCTGTAGCAGAAAAGAAGATATCTACAGTTATAGGCACTGGTATAAGAGAAACATATTTTGAAACAATCGATTCAAGAATTTATCAATGTGAAATTGAACCTTTAATCGAAGAAGATAAACCTGATGAAGTTGGTGCGGCAATGTTGCTTATTGATGTTACCGATGAATTTAAATCTGCAAAGATGAAACGTGACTTCTTTGCTAACGCTTCTCATGAACTAAAATCTCCTCTAGCCACAATACTTGGCTACCAAGAAATGATTGAAGAAGGAATTTTAACCGAAAAAGAAGAAGTGGATGATGCAATAGATAAAACGATTCATGAAGCAAGAAGAATGAATAAGATCATCGGAGACATGCTTGAATTATCTTCTTTGGAAAATGAATCGTTAAGACCTATTGTTCAACTTGAAGTCGGACAAGTTCTTTCTTCGATCGTAGACTCAGAAAGAATCAAGGCAAAAGAAGCAAAAGTAAATCTCCATTTAGAGACACAAAAGCTTTTAATTAAGGTAAACGAAGGGGATTTTGATAGGCTTTTTAGAAATTTGATTGAAAATGCAATACGTTATAATAAAGAAAACGGTGATGTGTTTATAAGGATGAACGGCATGAATGTTATCATCGAAGATACAGGCATTGGCATTAAAGAACAAAACGTCTCGCGTATATTTGAACGTTTCTATCGTGTTGATAAAGCGAGAAGCCGTAAAGATGGTGGAACAGGTTTAGGGCTATCCATCGTTAAATATATTTGTGAATATTATGGCTATAAAATAGATGTTAAATCTTCTTTTGGTGTAGGTACGACATTTGAAATAACTTTAAAAGACAATATTTCTGATACAACAGAAGTAGAATAAATAAAGTATCGATAAATACTAAGTAAAACGAAACAAAAGTAAGTATAAAGTAATTTTTGTATTGTCTTTGGAAGGGCTTACATCTATAATTATGGCAGATTCAAAAACCAAACAAATAACAAGGAGGGTTTTAAAATGAATTACAAAAAATTTATGTTCCCGCTTGCTTCTTTGGCAATCATTTCTTGCTTAGGAAGCTGCTCTAAGGATGAGAATCCACAAAAGAAAATTGTTGAAGAGGCAGTTGAGGCAGCCCAAAAAATGACTCGTGATGAGCTAATGCAAAAAGCTGCTGATGAAATCCAAGATGGCGATTTCAAATTTACTGGCACCTCTTCCCGTTTGCACAAGGCTGAAGACAAATTCAAGGCACTTTTAGCAACGAAAAATGCAAAATGCGCTAATATGACCTTCTCTGGAGATAAATCTATTGATGATGGTCACATCTATCAAACATTAGCAAACGATATCAAAGCAAACAAAACAGATTGCTATGATGGCTTCCTTCTCCAAGACGGTTACCAACTTCAAAAATACGCCCTTGATACTGGCTATATGGTTAACTATGTTCCAAAAGAGTGGAATGATGATTCTGCTACAGACAAGAACAAAAACAAGAATCCATTCTCTTTACAATACAACTTCAAGACTTGGTTAGTTAACGATGCTAATGGTGATGGAACAGGCATTGATAACGTTTGGGATTTTACCAAGACTGGCCAAAAGCTCGCTGCCATGAACCCAAATAACGAAAACGTTAACCGTGACTTTCTTATCATGTTAACAAAAGATGAAAACTGCAAAATGCTTAAGGCAGCGTATGAAGACAGCACAAATTCTTCTGATCTCAAGGTCGATGATTACGCTTCTTACGGTGAATTGAAGAAATATGCTTACGCATTTATTGCAGGATTCATCAATAACGCCTCTCTTGCAAAAGATGATGGCGATATCATCAACCCATTATCAAAGAAATCTGCTGATGGTTCTGCAGCTTGGATCGTTTACTCCAAGATGAACAACATTGAAGAAACAGAAGACGTTTCCAAGAAATTCCTCGTTTCTCCAGCATTAGGCGCAACTAATAGCGATGGGGCAACTGCTACCATGAACATGAAAGGCTTCTCTGGCTTCATGTATAAACACTATTTGATGGTTTCTTCAATCACCAAACATCCATATACAACCTGCGCTTTTATTAACTATCTTGCAACAACTGCCGATGGTTACAAAGCCTGGGGCAATGATATCGGCGACTATCCATCAATGCCTTCAGTAGATGTTAACCGTCGTAAATATGGACATGGTTCATTCGTTGATGGCAAGTGGGTTCAAAATGATGCTGGCGAAAATGTCTTCCCGGTTATGAATGACCCAAGCGGCGACTGGTGGACATCAACTGGCAATGCCATTGTTGAAGATCCAGAATACTTAGGACAAAACTACGCCACAGTTAACGAATTCATTGTTAACACAACAGCCAAAAAGACTTCCTAATTAACAAGACTAACTATTACCGGGGTTAGGAAAAAACTAACTCCGGTAATTTTATGAAAACTATTATTTAGAAAGGAAAAACTATGGATTCCTACGTAGAAAATAACGGGAAGCAAAAAAGCTTCTTAAAGGATGTCAAAAAAGGTTTAAACAAAACGCTAACCTTTTTTGGCGTTCCAGCAAACACGATTCTCGTTTTCTTTGGAGTCGTTCTTTTGCTTCTTACTTTAATTCCTACAATTTCAATTGCCATTACAACCTTAACAGTAAAAGACCCAATCTTAGGAACCATTTCCGGTTTTACCTGGTCAAACTACTACAACACATTTGCTGGTAGTAACGCCGTAGGCTTTTTCTGGAAACCTCTTTTAAGAAGCCTTTTAGTTTCTGTTTTGGCTTGTGCTTTTGCTCTTGTTTTTGGCGGAATAACCGCATACTTAATCACTAGAACGGATTTAAAATTCAAAAAATTCATCTCATCAGTATTTATTTTCCCTTATGTTATGCCTCAATGGACGTTGGCTCTTTTCTGGCGTAACTTATTCGTTAATACCGAGACAAACTGGGCTCTCGCCTATAAAGGAGAATTCCAAGCTATAACTGGCTTATGCGTTCCTAACTGGATGGTGTTTGGTGCCTTCCCTATCGCCTTAGTTTTAGGCTTACACTACGCACCATTTGCCTACATTCTTTTAGGCGGCGTTCTTAGAAACATGGACTCCAACCTCGAAGAAGCGGCCATTATCTTGAACATTCCAAAATGGAAAGTTTTCTTCAAGGTTACTATTCCAATGTTAAAACCTGCAATTTTATCGACAATATTGCTTGTTTTCTCATCTGCACTTTCTTCTTACGCTGTACCAGTTACCTTAGGCGATCCTGTTGGATATGGTCTTCTTTCCACCCAAATGGAATGGATGATCAATAGTTCTACTGCTACAGAAAGTGGCATGGGTAACGTAATTTCCGTTGTCTTGATTGCCATTGGCATGTTGATTCTTCTTATCAACCAAGCTCAAACCGGCTCAAGAAAACAATTCACCACAGTTTCTGGTAAATCAGGACAAGCCGAAACCAAGACTCTTGGGAAAGTTGGAAGATGGGTTATCTCAATTATTCTTATTGTCATTGTTGTCTTCTTCTGTATCGGACCTATGGTCTCGTTTGCTATCGAGTCTGTTCTTCCAAACCAAGGCGACTATTCATCTGGTATTACTTGGAAATGGTGGATAACAAACGATAAATCACTAAGAAACGGAAATAACGGTCTCTTATATTCAACAGATGTTTGGGGAGCATTAGGTAATTCCATTTTATTGAGTGTTATTTGTTCCTTGCTTGCTGGTACAATTGGTCTCCTTATTGGCTATGCGGTTGCAAAGAAACGTAAATCAAAGATGGCTCAATTTGTTAATGGTTTAGCATTCTTGCCTTACTTATTACCTTCAATTTCAATGTCTGTCATTTTCTATACCTTAGCAAGTGATATGGCTGGAATGGGTATGACATTTCTTGCAAAGAATTGGATGTTACTTGCAGTTATCGTTGGTACGATCAAGTACATACCATTCGCCTCTAGAAGTTCGTTAAATGCTATGTTACAGCTTTCTAATGAAATTGAAGAAGCGGCAGTTATCCAGAACGTTAACTGGGGAAAACGTATGTTACACGTTATCTTCCCAATTCAAAAGAGTTCGTTCCTTTCTGGGTATCTCTTACCATTTATTTCTTGTATGAGAGAACTTTCATTATTCGTCTTCATCGTACCTGCTTCAGGCGTTTTGACAAGACAACTCTTCTTGTTTGAAGCAGATGGCATTCCTGCACTTGAAAACGGCGCAAACTTAATGCTTATCATCGTCATCCTCGTATTCAATTGGCTCATCAACAAGATCACTGGAGCCAGCTTAGACAAAGGCATCGGAGGTTAGTTTTATGCCAGAAATTGTTTTAGAAAATATATGCAAAAGATGGAAAGGCTTCTATGCTGTTGACCATCTTAATATGACCATCAAAGATAATGGATTCATCACTCTTCTTGGCCCATCTGGATGTGGTAAAACAACCACGTTACGTATGATTGCTGGACTTGAAACCCCAACAAGCGGAAAAATCACCATTGGCGGAGAGACAGTTTTCGATAGCGAAACAGGAATAAACGTTCCCGCAAACGAAAGACATGTTGGTTTCCTTTTCCAGAACTATGCTCTTTGGCCACATATGACAGTTTATAAGAATATCACCTTCGGTCTTCATGAATTGAAAGGGGAAATGCCAGTGATTTCTTCAGAATACCAAAAATATAAACGTCTTTCTGAAGTGGTTACAAAAATTGCAGAGATTAAGAAATTTGTTAATTATTCCTATGATAAAAACGGAAAGATCGTTGAAAACAAAGCTCTTCTATTTATCATCGACGGATTTAAGGTTTCGATGTCTTCTGCAAAAGAATTATTCTCTTTGAAATTGCATGAAAAGAGTGATGATGAAGCCCTCAATATTGCTAACACCAAGAGAGAAGAATATCTTAACAAACTTGATGAAATTGCTAGAAAGGTTGAAGACAAAGGATTCACTTTAGATGAAGAAGGGCGTTATACAAAAGACGGTGAAATTGTTAAGAAAGTTCGTAAGTTAGATTCTGAAGAAATTGATTTACGTGTTCGTCACGTTGCCCGTATTGTTCATATTGGCGAATTTATGGATCGTTACCCAGCAGAACTTTCCGGTGGTCAACAACAACGTGTCGCGATTGCAAGAACCCTTGCACCAGAACCAAAAGTCATCTTCATGGACGAGCCTCTTTCTAACCTTGACGCAAAACTTAGACTTGAGATGCGTTCAGAGCTAAAGAGACTTCATAAAGAAACTGGATCAACATTTGTTTATGTTACCCATGATCAACAAGAGGCTATGACTTTGGCGACAAAGATCTGTTTGATTAACAATGGTGTTCTTCAGCAATATGAAGCTCCTCTTGATGTCTACAAACAACCAAATAATTTATTTGTTGCAGACTTTATCGGTTCTCCATCAATCAATTTTGTTGAAGTGGATGCCGAACAATCAGGTGAGAATATTGCTGTAACAATGTTTGATGAAGTTAAAGCAACCTTCAAACCAAATACTTATGTTGATTTAGAAGCCTTCAAAGCAAAACGCGATAAAGATATGGCTGCAGCTAAAGCCCGTAAGGAAGAAGAGGCGGCAAAGAAAGGCCACGTTGAAAAAGAAAATGCAGATCGTGATTTCAATTATCGCATTCCAAAAGTTAACGGCACGATCATGAGAGAAGAAGAACATGAAGAAGCGGAAAACAAACTAATAATTGGTATCCGTCCTGAATTCATCAAGCTTTCTAATAGAAAAGGACTCGATGGAGAAATCTATAGCGCTCTTCCAACAGGCATGGAAACAACCGCCAGACTTAGAATTGGCGAATATCTCTTAACTGCAGTCATCTTTGGTGGGGTCGATTACATGATTGGCGCGAAAACCAAACTTGATTTCACAGGAAATGAAATTCTTCTGTTTGACCGCAAGAGCGGGCAACTCATTGCTTCTGGCGAATTGAACGTAGACTGATAACAACTAACAAAGCAGGTGGAGAAATCCACCTCTTTTGTTAAGTGGCAATTGTAAATTGTTTTTTGAGTAATAAAATATTTTCTAGTTGTCGGAGGACAAAAATATGGCAAAAACAAAAAGAGAAAAAGGAAAACTTTGGAAAGAATTTAAAGAATTCATCAACAAAGGTAACGCCTTAATGTTGGCCGTCGGTGTCGTCATTGGTGGTGCCTTTAGCGCAATTACAAACGCATTTGTTAACATTTTATTAAGCGTTTGCACCTGGGCAGTTCCAGGAGGTTTAAAAGGACTTGTCACAGTTCTTCCAGCATTAAATGACACTCAAAGAGGCGTTGAAGGCATTGGACAAAAATTCACAGATATTACTGATGCCACAATCAAATATGCTGCTTCTCAAGGTGTCACAATCACAAAAGATTCTGATACTTTTGTTCAATGGCAAACAGCCCTTAAAGGACTTTATACTCTCCATGGATCAACCTGGACATACAATATGTCTGCCGTTATCGATTGGGGAACATTAATCAATGCCGCCATTTCTTTCATCATTATCGCTTTAGTCTTATTCATTGTTGTTAAGGTTGCTAATGCAATCGCAGCAAAGAAGAAAGAAATCGATGCAGAGCTTCTCGAAGCATATTATCAAAAACATCCAGAAGAAAGACCTGCACCTGTTGAACCAGGGCTTCCTGAACCAACAGAAAAAGAACTTCTCGGTCAAATTCTTCTTGAATTGAAAAAGAGCAATGGCACCGCGCCAAAAGCTCCTGAAAGCAAATAAAAAGGAAAAATAATCGACAACTAAAAATTAAAACGGGCTTGTCCCGTTTTATTTTTATAAAGACTCAACTATGTGTTTTGCATACTGATATGCAATATTAATGTTTGTGGTTTCTTCTATTCCTTTAAGGAAGGCGTTTGAATTAACCTCACATAGAATTGGTTCATCATCCTTTCCTTTAAGGAGATCGATTCCACAATAATCTAATTTAAGAATTCTTGCAGCTTTTTCTGCTAAAGAAATATAAGAATCGGGAACGTCTATTAAAACGCCCTTTCCTCCAACAGCAATGTTACTTCTAAAATCGCCGTTTTCATTTAAACGTTTCATGCCTGCGACAAATTTTCCACCGATTAGAATCAATCTATAGTCGAAACCAAAAGATGACTCAATGAATTCTTGGTATAAGTGTGGTTCGCTTTGATATTTCTTTTCAAATTCAATCAATTGATCTTTGTTTTCTAGAAGAAACACTCCTTTGCCTAACGAACCGTAGTTACGTTTTGCGACTAATGGGAAAGATAATTCTTTTTCAACGTTATTTAGAAATTTATCATCAAAGTTTTTAGAATAATTCAATGGAGCAGAAATGGTTTTTGGCATCTTGATTCCGTGATTTGCAAGATATATGTGAGTTACCATTTTATCGTCACAAAGATATATTGCATCGGATGAATTAAATAAGCGAAGACCAGATAACTCCAACATTTTTGATATGTATCCATCTTTATCTAGATACAAACAAAATTGAAATTTAGGAAGATTATTAGAAATTGTTCCATCGGAATTGATGAAAACGCTCAATTCTTGATTTGTCTTCATTTCTAAGTCTATATCGAACTTTAGAAGTTCTTCTTTCATTCTTTGGTAAAAATGTAACGGACCGCCTTGTTGAATATATCCATTTAATAAACATAACGCTTTTTTCATATGGAGTAGTTTATCTTATTTTCTTACCAAAGGTAATTGCCATTATTAGACATAATTATGTTAGAATAATGACATATGAATAAGAAAATACAACCTATAACTGCTCTAAGAGACACAAACAAACTCGAAAAAGACCTTAACGAAAACAATGGCCTTATCTACATCACAAAGAACGGATATTCATCTTTAGTGATTCTCTCACCTGATAGATATGAGCAACTATCAGAAAAGAATATTAATGTTTTTTCGAAAGAAAACCAAAATCAACCAATTCAGCTAGAAGGAAAAGAACAATCTGATCCAATGGGCTTCATAAATGTCCGTTCCTCAACCATTGAAGTGGAAGTGGGTGGAGTGAAACATAACGAAAAAGAAATCATTAAGAAAGTCCATCAAGCAAACGAAGATGGAATATCGATTCTTGCCTTAAATGAACTATGTTTAACTGGCTATACATGCAATGATATCTTCCTTTTCCAAAGCGTTCTTTCTAATGCTGAATCATCTTTGCTAAACATCGCTAGAGAAACAAAAAACGATAATGTCTTATTTGCTATAGGATTGCCTTTAATAAAAGGAAACGATTTATATAACTGTGCGGCCGTTCTTTTTAGGGGGAAGATCCTTGGCATTGTTCCTAAAACCTATATTCCAAATTATGGTGAGTTCTATGAGGCAAGATGGTTTAAGGGGTATGATGGAGAAAACTCAACTATTTTGATAAATGGGAAGGCTTATCCATTTGGTAAAAATTTAATTTTCCTCGATGAAAGTTACCCTAAATTGAAAATTGGCGTGGAAATCTGTGAAGATTTATGGGTGCCAAATACTCCATCAACAGATCTTGCTTTAGCTGGTGCAAATGTAATTTTGAATCTATCTGCTTCAAATGAAACTGTTGGTAAGGCCGAATATAGACGTGATTTAGTTAGGATGACATCTGCTAGATTAAATGCGGCCTATATTTATTCTGATGCAGGGGATGGCGAATCTACCACAGACTTAGTATTCTCCTCTCATAATATCATTGCTGAAAATGGCGCAATTCTTTCGGAAACTGAGCCATTCAAGATGCAAGATGCGACTTCAACTATCGATCTAGAAAAGCTTGAAGCAGGACGTCTTAAAGCGAATACCTACCAATCTGTTACAAAATCTTGCCTCTATATTCCTTTTGATATGAAACTTGAGACACCGAATAGATTGCTAAGACACTATTCTCAAAATCCATTCATTCCAGAAAAGAAAGAAATTGATTTAAAACGTGTTCAAACAATTCTGGATATTCAATCAATGGGTCTTGTTAAAAGACTACATACAGTTAGACAAAATAAAGCTATTATCGGATTAAGCGGCGGATTAGATTCAACACTTGCTTTATTAGTTACCGTCGAAGCTTTTAAGAAAGCAAACTTTGACCTTAAGGGAATAACCGCGATAACCTTACCTGCTTTTGGAACAAGCAAACGCACTCACGATAATGCCAAACTTTTAGCGGAAGAACTTGGTGTTTCTTTCGAAGAAATAAATATCAAGGACACTTTAATCTCACATTTTAAAGACATTGATCACGATATCGATAACCATAATGTTGCATACGAAAATGCCCAAGCAAGAGAAAGAACACAAGTTCTTATGGATATTGCTAATGACCGCAATTCCTTAATGATTGGAACTGGCGATTTATCTGAGCTTTGCCTGGGTTGGTGTACATACAACGGCGATCATATGTCGATGTATGGAGTTAACGCTTCAATCCCTAAGACTTTAGTTAGATATCTTTGTGGAGGATATGCAATTCTTCATCCTGAAGCAAAAGACGCTCTTTCCGACATTATCGATACCCCGATTAGCCCAGAGCTCTTGCCAACAGATAAAAATGGAAATATTGCTCAAATGACTGAAGATAAAGTTGGGCCATATGAATTGAACGATTTCTTTATCTATCATTTTCTTCGTTTTGGATACAAACCAGCAAAATTATTAAAAATTGCCTGCCAAGCATATGAAGGAAAATATGATAGAGATTTCGTAAAGAAGTGGCTACGCGCTTTCTTCTCTCGCTTCTACCATAACCAATTTAAGCGTTCATGTTTACCTGATGGAGCAAAGGTTGGAAGTGTGGCAATCTCTCCTAGAGGGGATCTTAGAATGCCTTCAGACGCCTCTGTTGATGATTTATTAAGCGAGATTGATGAACTTTGATAGTTTTTGTTAAATAAAAAAGGTAATATAAAACATATGGAAGAAATTAAGAAAGAAAACGAGACCTTAGAGTCTATTGATTTGAAGAAAATTCAAAAAAGAGAAAAACGTAAGAAATCACGCGTTTTTGAATTGATTCGTTTTGTGATCACCGGTTTGATTGCAACGGCAATTGATGCAGTTCTTTTCTTCGTTTTGATGAAGTATGTCTTTAACGGACTTGCTAGCCAAGGGGGAGAGAATGGCTGGGGAGGATATGTTGCTTGGGGTGTTTCCACAACAATTTCCTTCTTTGTTTCCTGTGTCGTTAATTTCTTTATCTCTCGCCTATGGGTTTATCAAAATGTTGATAAAAACATCAATACAAAAACACAAAAAGCTTTCTGGGGATATGTTGGATTATCAGCTCTTGGTTGGTTAATCGGCCTCGGTGTTCAAGAAGGCGGAGTTGTTTTATGTAATTTCCTTTGGCCAGATTTAAATCTTTCTGTCAATTTTGTTAAAGTTTCTTGGACTGATTTATGGAATGGAGCAGGCTTAGCGTTCTGGGCTTTTGCTGCAATATTTGTTGTTAAAACCTTAGTGACTCTTGTTTATAACTATATCACGAGAAAACATCTTATCTTCAAGGCTCCTAAGAAAGAAGACGAAGCGTTTGCAAAGTTAGACCCAAATCAATCGATGGTTGTCACTGTTGTTCCGGAAGAAGAAACATCTAAAAAGAGAAAAAAAGATAAGAACAATAAAGAAGATAACAAGCAAATAAAAACAAACCTAACCACAGTTTCTTCCTTTAAAAAGATTCTTCATGAAGAAATAGTAAACACACTTGGAAAAGAACAAAAACGCGTTTCTGCAATCGATGCCACAAAGATCGTTCGTGAAGAAATCGATAATTACAATAGAGTTCACGGAAGAAGTAAAGGCGGCTTAAAATAAGCCCCTTTTATAGGTGATATTTTGCTTTCTTAATATTTTATAAGCGATGAATGTTGCAATTATTGGCTCTGGTCCTGCAGGATTATATTCTGCGATCATTCTTAAGAAAAACCATCCTTCTTATCAGATAAGTGTATTTGAAAAAGAAGAAAAACTAGCTAAGAAACTATATGCCACAGGTAATGGGCATTGTAATTTAGCAAATAAGAAACTTTTGCCTAATAAATTTAATAATCCTAATTTCTTAAAGACGGTTTTAAGAGATTTTTCCTATCCTGAGCTTAAGAAAGAACTGTCTAATCTTGGTGTAGCGTTGTATGAAGATGGAGACTGTGTTTATCCTCTTTCTTTTCATGCTGGAAGTTATATTAAATACTTACTTACTTTAGCAACATCGCTAGGTGTTAAATTTCAAAACGTAACGAAAATAAATGATTATAAACAAACTCCTGAAGGATATTTCCTTGATGAGCATGGTCCATTTGATGCCATTCTTATTGCTACGGGTGGCAAATCTTCACCAAATCTAGGTAGCGATGGTTCTTTCTTTGAAACTTTAAAGAAACATGGCTACAAAATAAATGAACTTAGACCAGGTTTAGCACCGGTTAAAGTAAAACAAAACGTTAAGTGTCTCCAAGGATTCAGACATCACGCTTTAGTTAAGGCGACTTTGGATAACAAGCAAATATTTCTTGAAGAAGGAGAAGTGCTCTTCAAGAAAGATGGCCTTTCCGGAATTGTTATCTTTAATGCCGAAAGTACAATCTATCGTAACAAAGTCATTAAAAACCCTAAGATTTCATTGGATTTATTCCCAGAGTATTCTTTTTACTCTCTTTGTGATCTTTTAAATGCAGCAAAATCTCAAAACAAAGATAATTTCTTATCTACAATCGTTCCTTTTCCATTAGAGACATATCTTAAAGAAGTGGCTAAATCTAAAGATATCTCATCGCTTGCAACAAACTTAAAACACATGAGCTTTGATATTCTTTCTCCTTATCCATTTGAAGATTCACAAGTGAGTATTGGTGGAATAGATATAGGAGAAGTTTCTTCTTTCTTGGAATCAAAGAAGGAAAGAAGTGTATTTTTCCTAGGAGAAGTACTTGATATTGATGGCAATTGTGGTGGTTTTAACCTCTCCTGGGCTTTAATTAGCGCCTTGCTTGTTAGCAAACGCCTCTAATAAGAGAAAAATTCATTTGACTATCTATCATAGATAGATTTAAATTTATACGTTGTAACCAAGTGATCTTTAGCATGCTTGTTTACCTTCTGTGAGGTGTTTTTATGAAATATACGTCAACATCTAGAACGTTATCGTTATTAGCCCATGCTCTTATTTTCTTAGCATTCGGCTTCATGGGAATCTGGTTTGGATTCTTTGTTGTTCCACAATATTTAGGTGGGACACCAGATTATTTCTATCGTGATTCTGGCCTTAGCTTCGATACTAATGGCGCTTTTTTCCTTTGGTTTGAACTCGCTGTTGTTGGCTTGGTTTTCATGGTCATCTCCGTATTCGGTTTCCTAAGTGGTCTTAAAGCCATTCAAAATCCTCACGATGATGAACCAGCAGTTCGTTCCTTCTCCGCTTTGATTTGCGAAGGTTGGATTGCTGCTATCTTCTTCTTGCTTCAAGCTGCCTTATTATGGGATTTAACAGCAAACGGAAACTTGGTTTTCGTTATTGTCATGGCTTTACTTATTGCTATTGTCCTATTAATTGCTACAAATATCCCAATGGTTAAAATCTTTGATCAAAGAGATCAAACTCCATTACTTCGTGATTTCATTGGATGTGGCGCATTAACATCCTTAGTTATGGCCATTGAAGCAGCTCTTGCCTTAATTGGCGCTGCAACCTGGGCTAACCAAAAAGTTCAAGTATCCTATCTTCTTTATGTTGTTCTTGTTGCTTCTGGAGTTGCTGCAATATTTGCTTTCTTGGGATGGTTACATCTTGGAAAAGATAAGAGCGAAAAAGGATTAAAAGTCGCCTCTTTCTTAAGCGCAGGTGCTATTGCCTCAGTTGGCGCGGGCTTATTAGTCTACGGAATCATGGATATTGTTTATCAATATGCTCCAGGATCTTCTAACGTTAGCCTTCCTGTTCACTTATATATGAAAGACCTCTCCTTCGATCTTGGCTTTGGTATCATGGGAATTGTCTTAGGATCTCTTCTTCTTATTGGTTCCTTTGTTGTTGTTTACTTTGCCAACAACGATTCTCTCAAAACAAAGAAATTCGATTATTAATTCTTAAAAATCAAAAATGAGCCCGTAAAAACGGGCTCTTTTAATATTTAAGAAAGCTTATTTATCTTCGAAACGGCTTCTTGCTTCAGAAGAAATGTCTCTAATGTATTGAATCTCATCATACATTTCTTCTATTTCTTTTGATGGGATTTCGTATTCTTTTCTAAGTTTCTCCATGATCTCAAGAGGAACCTTTCTTTCTCTTAGAGAATTTTGATAAAGGGATACTTCATAAGGAATATCGAATATGACAAGAATATGACGATCAAAGTTAGGTGTTAAATCAAAATAAACTTTTCTAAGATAATTGCTTAAATGAGTTGCATCGGCAATAACAGTTAAATCGTCCATATCATTTACGTGCTCATTTAAACGTTTTTCAAATGTTTGCCAAACTAGTTTCTCATTAACAAAACAACTCTCTGAACCAAAAAATTCTTCTCTTATTGAATCACTAGAAACAATAAAAACATTATTGTGTTCTTCTTTATATCTATTTGCCCAGGTTGATTTTCCACTTCCAGGGATTGCAGATAGAAGAATTAACGTACGCATATGGAATAGTTTAGCCGTTTTTCTTCACAAAGTTAACGCAATCCACGTAAATGTTTTAAAATACTTCCATGAAGTCTATTAGCAAGCTTTTCAGATATGGTCCAGGGCCGTCAAGTTCACACACAATTGCTCCATCTAATGCGGCATCCTCTTTTAAAGAATTGCTAGTGAATTTACCAGTAACAGACATCGTTGTTACCTTATACGGTTCTCTTTCCTTTACTGCTACAGGACATCATAGCGATTTGGCAATCATCAAAGCGTTATCACCATATAAAGTAGAAATCAAGCTAGATTCTGTAACTAAAGTAGACCATCCATTAACAATGGGTTTTGAAGCGTATTCCTCTGGAAATAAAATCTTAGAAAAACACTACTCATCTCTTGGCGGAGGGGAAATAACCTCTCCTGATGATCTAAGGGTCATCGAGAATGATATATACCCATATAGAAACTTTGAAGAAATCAAAGAATTCATGAAGAAAAACAATCTTTCTTCTCTTAAGGATTTTGCTTTGCTATATGAAGATCCATCAATAAGCGATTATCTCTCTCTTACCCTAGATAGAATGTTCTATTCAATTGAGAATGGATTAAAGAAAAATTCTTTGATACCTGCGAATAATAATCCACGCCTAGTTTGGCATAGAGTCGCAGGAAAGATATATGATGAAGCAAATCATATTTCTGAAGATGAAGCAAAAAGAGAGATGTTACTTACTTCATATGCTTATGCTGTAGGAGAAAGCTCGGCTTCAGGAGAAGAAGTGATAACTGCTCCTACATGTGGTTCTAGTGGGGTTTTACCTGCGATTCTTTATTACGAATACAAGAACGAAGGAATAAGCAAAGAGAAACTTGTAGACGCTTTATATGTTGCAGGTGTCTTTGGGAACATAGTTAAACAAAACGCTTCTATTGCTGGAGCGATAGGCGGTTGCCAAGCAGAGATAGGCACCGCATCAAGTATGGCTGCAGCAGCCCTTTCTTATATCAAAGGCCTTTCTTTGTTTGCTCAAGAATATGCGGCAGAATGTGCGATGGAACATTTCCTCGGTCTTTCTTGTGATCCAGTTGATGGATATGTAATTATTCCTTGTATTGAACGCAATGGCATGGGCGTTCTTCGCTCATATGATGCCTATCTATATGCTAGATATGTTGCGCCTATTCGTAAAAATGAAGTATCTTTCGATAATGTTGTCTCAGCGATGAAATTAACTGGTGACGCTCTTGAAGAAGCGTATAAAGAAACCGCACTTGGTGGTTTAGCCAAGATATTGAAGTAGTTAATCAAATAAAGATGTAAAACCCTAGGCCTCGCAATCACGTTTGGCCTTTTCTCTATCTCCATGCCTTAAAGTAGTGGTTACTCCATTCTTTTTGATATATACTTCCTCCTAGCGTGTTCTATCCTCTGAACCACGCCTAAAAAACAAGGAGGTCAAGATCATGGCCAATAATGATCAAAACGAAGTCTTTTCAAAGACCCCATCTGAGGAGGGAAATCCTCAAAAAGAAAAGAAGAGCAAAAGACATATCGATACGCATATGTTGATAATCTACATCACGCAAAACGCTCTTGTCGCAGCGGTGTATTTTGTCTTAACTTCTTTCACTCAACCAATATCATTTGGTATGTTTCAAATGAGACTTGCCGAAGCACTTGGATTGCTTTGCTTCTGGCGTCCTGACTTTGCAATCGGAATGACAATCGGATGCTTATTATCTAACGTCTATTCATTCTCTCCATGGGATATGCTCTTTGGAAGCTTGGCAACGTTAGTTTCCTGCTTATTAATGAGCTATGCCTCTAAATGGCTTTGGATGGCAATCATCTATCCGGTTGTTCTTAATGGACTTGTTGTTGGAGCCGAACTTACCTGGATCTTTATGAGTCCAGCAGGTACATGGACCGATTTTGCAATTCAAGGAGGATGGGTTGCACTTGGTGAACTTGGTGCTATGTGTATCGGCTACGCCATTTGGATGGCTATTTGTAGATTAAAAATCTTCGACAAGGTTTTCAAACCAATCTTGCACCAACAAGTAAAATTCTAAGAGTTTTGAAAAATACACTTAATCGATATAAAATTTCTTCGCTATGAATTCATCTCTTTTTTATTTGGAAATTAAACACATTGATAAGCAAACTGGTGCCCGATATGGCATACTGCATACACCACATGGTGATGTTGAGGTGCCTATGTTTATGCCGGTTGGTACGAATGCTACCGTTAAATGTCTTTCGCCTGAGGAAATCAAATCCCTAGGTTCAGGAGTCATTTTAGCAAACACCTATCATCTTCACCTTAGACCAGGAGAAGATATAATTAAGCAAGCAGGCGGAGTTCATAAATTCATGAACTATGATGGACCCATGCTTACAGATTCAGGCGGCTTCCAAGTATTTTCTCTCCAAAAAACAAGAAAGATCACTGAAGAAGGCGTTGAATTCAGAAATATCTATAATGGCGATAAGGATATGTTTACGCCAGAAAAGGTCATTCAAATCGAAGAAGACATTGGCGCGGATATTATCATGTCTTTTGATGAATGTATCCCATATCCTGTCACCCATGAATATGCGAAAAAATCCACCGAAAGAACGATCAGGTGGGCCAAAAGAGGATTGGCTGCACATAAGAGAGAAGATCAAGCTCTTTTTGGCATCGTTCAAGGTGGAGAATTCACCGATTTACGCGAGATGTGCGCAAAAGAATTAGCCGCACTCGATTTCCCTGGATATTCGATTGGCGGAACCTCAATTGGCGAGCCAAAAGATGTCTGTTTCAAAATGATTGAAGATGCGATTAGATATCTTCCAGACAACAAGCCAAGATACCTTATGGGCGTAGGTTCACTTGATTACATACTTGGCGGAATAGAAAGAGGAGTTGACATGATGGATTGCGTTCTTCCAACGCGTATCGCCCGTCATGGTGCTTTAATGACTTCACAAGGTAGAATCAACATCCGTAAAGCTCAATATAAAGATGACTTTACCCCACTTGATCCAGAATGTGATTGCTATACTTGCAAAAACTATACTAAGGCGTATCTTCATCACCTATATCTTTGCCAAGAAGAATTTGGCAAACGTCTTAACTCCATTCATAACATCCGCTTCTTGATCAAGGTTGTTGAAGGAGCAAGAAAAGCCATTCAAGAGGATCGCTTTAAAGAATACGAAGAAGAAATACTCCGCAAATACGGAGACATAAGGGGTTTCTAAATGGATATTAATTTATTTGACTATGATTTGCCAGAAAACCTTATCGCTCAATCTCCTAAGGAAAAAAGAGATACATGCAAGCTTATGGTTATTGACCGTGAGCATAAGACTTTCGAACATAAAATTTTCCACGACATCATCGACTATCTAAAACCAGGCGACGTGCTTGTTAGAAATAACACTAAGGTCATCCCTGCTAGATTGCTTGGAACAAAGGTTGAAACAAAAGGAGCAATAGAAGTCCTTCTTTTGAAACAACTTGAAAGCGATGTTTGGGAATGTTTAGTTGGAAATGCTAAGTCCGTTAAAGTCGGTTCACACGCTTCGTTTGGAAATGGCGAATTAACTTGTGAATGCGTTGCAGTTAAAGATGAAGGCATCCGTGATATGAAATTCTCCTATAAAGGAATTTTCATGGAAGTCTTAGAACAACTAGGGCAAATGCCTCTTCCTCCTTATATTAAGAAACAATGCGCGAATAATGACGACTACCAAACAGTCTATGCCAAAGTACCAGGAAGTGCCGCTGCGCCAACTGCTGGCTTCCATTTTACAAAAGAACTTTTTGAAGAAATCAAAGCCAAAGGAATTACTGTTGAGGACATTACTTTAAATATTGGTTTAGGAACATTTAGACCAGTTAAAGTTCAAGACACAAAAGACCATATCATGCATTCTGAAGTTATCGAAATGTCAGAAGAGGTCGCCTCTCATCTAAATCAAGCCAAAAAAGAAGGAAGACGTATTATTGCCATAGGTACAACTTCAATCAGAACCTTAGAGAGCGTCTATGCCAAATATGGCGAATTCAAAGCAACAAGAGAACCAACCAGGCTTTATATCGAGCCTGGCTATAAATATCAAGCAGTCGATGCAATAATCACCAATTTCCACCTTCCTAAATCAACACTTGTGGAATTAGTTGCCGCCTTCACTGGCAGAAGTTTCATCCTTTCTTGTTACAAGGAAGCAGTCAAAGAAGAATACCGTTTCTTCTCTTTTGGTGACGCAATGTTCATTTACGGAGATAACTTCGATTACTCCAAGGCTATGGAATGAAGTCGCATATTGCTCAACATAACTATTATTTAGAAAGCCTAGAGGAAATTAAGAAATTCTCTTCTTTAGGAAATAAGCCAAAACTTCTTTTACAAGATTGCTGCGGTCCTTGTGCTTGTTTTCCTTTGATATTCTTATCTAAACATTTCGATGTAACGATTTACTATACGAATTCAAATATCTTTCCAGAGAGTGAATTCTATAAACGTTTAGATGAAGTAAAGAAACTAATCGAATACGTAAAGGAGAAGTGGGGATATGAGACAAAACTTGTTGTCTCACCATATAACCACGAAAAATATATGGAAGATCTTAAACCCTTCTCTTCCTTCCCTGAATGTGGATATCGTTGCCAACTATGCTATAGAAAAAGAATGGAAGAAGCCTTTAGCTATGCAGATTCCAATTCTTTTGACTACATGTGTACGGTCATGACCATATCTAGGCAAAAATCTTCTCATATTCTTAATGCAATAGGAGAAGAACTCTCAACTCACCATAAGACAAAGTATTTCTTTTCTGATTTCAAAAAAGATAATGGAATTAATAAAGGGGTGGCCCTTAGAAACGAAATAGGCCTATATTGTCAGAAATATTGTGGCTGTGAATACAGTCTTCCAAACAAATGAGTAAAGCCAACCGAAAAATGTTGGCTTTTTTCTAAAAATAGGTACTAAAAAAGAAGAAAAATATCAAAAATTAACAAGTATTTCTTTCTTTATTTTGTGCATTGTGCATAAAATTTTATCAGTAATTTTTGCTTATTTTTTGAAAATATTCGATAAATAGTGCATTTTCTTCAAAACAATAGATAACACCTATATTTTTTGTTAACGAAAGTTGTTGACTACATACACGCGTAGGGGGATAATTTCAAACGCTAGCGCAAGCGATGAAGTGCGATGTTGCTGACACACCGAGACACGTTGTAGTGTAACGGCTTAGTCAGGGAACTCGCACAGAGCTAAGCAGCAAGCCTGATGAAACAAGGAGGAAAAATCATGGCGAAACAACAAGTCCTGCGCATTAGATTGCAGGCTTACGACCACAAGATTATCGACGTTGCAGCCGAGAAGATTGTTGAAGTCGCAGATAAGACCGGCGCCAAAGTTATTGGCCCAGTGCCTCTCCCAACAGAGAAGCAAGTGTACACGATCTTAAGAGCTACCTTCAAATACAAGGATAGCCGCGAACAATTCGAGATCCGTACCCACAAGAGATTGATTGATATCGTCAATCCTACAAAAGAGACAGTCGAAGCCATCCGTAAGCTTGACTTACCAAATGGTGTTGACATCGATGTCACCGCGAAGTAAGGAGGTAACAAACAATGAAATCCATTATCGGAAGAAAAATTGGAATGACCGAAGTCTTCGCAACTGACGGAACAATGTATCCAGTCACTGTCATCGAGGTTCTTCCAAACGTTGTCGTTGCAAAGAAGACAACAGAAAAAGATGGTTATGAAGCATTACAAGTTGGCTACGAACCAACAGCAGAGCGCCATCTCAATAAATGCGAATTAGGCGTTTATAAGAAAGCTAACGTTGAAACACACGCCCATTTATTTGAATTAAAGGGTGACGAAATTTATTCCAAGAACGTTGGCGAGACACTCACAGCCGATTTATTCCAAGCTGGTGAAGTTGTCGACGTAATCGGTACAACCAAAGGTCATGGTTATACTGGCACAATCAAGAGATACCACAACCACATCGGTCCTAAGGGCCATGGATCTGGATATCACAGACAAATCGGTTCTCTTGCAAATAACGGACGTGATAACAACCGTGTTATCCCAGGCAAGACCATGTCAGGACACTGGGGCCCACATCAAGCAACTATCGAAAACATCACCGTTATCGCTAGCAACTCTGAAAAAGGCTACATCCTTGTCAAAGGTGGAGTTCCTGGACCAAAGAAATCGCTCGTTATGATCAGAAGCGCGATCTTAGAACAATTCGGAAAACCAGAAGTCAAAGAATTAGTTGATCGCAGCAAGAAAGGAGAATAAGGATTATGGCAAATAAAGCAATTACTCTCCCAGTCGTTTCTCTAGCAGGCGAGAAAGTCGGCGAAATCGAACTCTCTAACGAAGTCTTCGGCATCACCGAAAAGAATGAACAAGTCGTTCATGATGCTGCTGTTGCTGAACAAGCAAACTATCGCCAAGCAACTGCCAAAACAAAAAAACGCCATGAAGTCAGTGGTGGTGGCAAGAAGCCTTGGAGACAAAAAGGAACCGGCCGTGCTCGTGCAGGTTCTAGCCGTTCACCTATCTGGGTCGGCGGCGGTAAGGTCTTCGGACCAGACGGAAACCAAAGCTACAAGGTTTCCCAAAACAAGAAAGCTCACGCACTTGCCCTTAAGACAGTTCTCTCCCAAAAGGTTAACAATGGCTTAATCGTCATTGATGAACTCAAAGCTGACAAAGTTTCCACAAAAGACTTCAAAGCAAATTTAGCAAGTGTCAAAGCCGAGGGCAAAGTTCTTCTCGTCACTTCCGATGAGAAGGTAATCTTAAGCGCCAAGAACATTGATCGCTTAGAATTCCGTGCTGTCAACAACATCAGCGTCTACGATGTCCTCAATGCTAATGTCTTAGTTATTTCTAAGAAAGACATTGAAACCCTTGAAGGAGGACTTAAATAATGGCAGCCAAGAAGAAAGTCGAAACAGTTGAAGAAACAAAGAAAACATTTGCTTCCCCAACCCATCATGACTATGAAGTTATCCTTGATCCAGTCATTACAGAAAAGAGCATGGCTCTTCTCCAAAATGAAAACAAGATCACTCTTAAAGTTGCATCTAATGCCAATAAGACATCTATCAAGGAGAGCTTCCAACGCTTATATCAAGTTAGCGTAGACGATGTCAAAGTCATCAACGTTCTTGCTAAGAGCACAACCAGAGGCGGCCGCTATCAAGGTCACATCTCTGGATACAAGAAGGCCATCATCACCATTCATGAAGGTGAAGCAATTGACCTCTTCAAAGAGTAAGGAAACACCGTTAAGCATATATCCTTATATATAAGCTTATAAAGAATCCACTATAGGAGAAAAGAAAATGGCAACAAAAACATACAAGCCATATACGAAATCGAGACGCGAAATGGTCACCCTTTCGTATGAAGACATCACAAAAACAACTCCTGAAAAATCATTACTTGCCCCTAAGAAACACACTGGTGGCCGTAACAATCAAGGAGTAATCACCTGCCGTCATCACGGTGGTGGAAACAAAAATCGTTACAGAATCATCGATTTCCGTCGTAACAAAGATGGAATCCCAGCAACAGTCAAAGCAATTGAATACGATCCAAACCGTACTGCATTCATCGCCTTACTTTGCTATGCCGATGGCGAAAAGCGCTACATCATCAGACCAAAAGATCTCAATGTTGGCGCAAAGATCATCTCTGGGGCAACCACTGATATCAAGACAGGAAACAATCTTGAATTAAGAAACATTCCAGAAGGTACATTTGTTCACAACGTTGAACTTATGCCAGGAAAAGGCGGACAACTCTGCCGTGCTGCTGGAACAGGCGCACAAATCCTCGGCGCTGATGGCAAATATGTCATCATCCGCTTAGCTTCTGGTGAAGTTAGAAAAGTCTTAGGCGTTTGCCGTGCAACAATCGGTATCGTCGGTAATGAAGACTACAACCTCGTTAACAGAGGTAAGGCTGGTAAAACACGTTACAAGGGCATCCGCCCAACAGTTCGTGGTTCAGTCATGAACCCTGTTGATCACCCTCACGGTGGTGGTGAAGGTAAGTGTCCAGTCGGACGTAATGCACCACGTACCCCTTGGGGTAAGAAAGCAATGGGTGTCAAGACCCGTCGCGTTAAGAAGAATTCTACACGCCTCATCGTAAGACGTAGAAATTCTAAATAAGGAAAGGAGATCAAAATATGTCTCGTTCAGCTAAAAAAGGACCATTTGTTGACGAATACCTTCTCAAAAAGGTTGAAGCCATCAAGAAATCCGGCAAAAAAGAGGTCATCAAAACTTGGTCTCGCCGCTCGACAATCTATCCAGCATTCGTCGAACAAACCTTCGCTGTCTATAACGGCAAGGAACACATCACCGTCTATGTCACAGAAGATATGGTTGGACATAAACTTGGCGAATTCGCCCCAACCCGTACCTTCCCTGGTCACCATGGTAACAACCTCAATGACCAAGCAGCTAAGAAATAAGGAGTAGATTATGGCAGAAGAAAAGAAAACCGTAAAGAAAGCTCCAGCCAAGAAAGCTGCAGCTCCAAAAGCCAAGAAAGAAACCGTTAAGGAAGAAGTCAAGGCTACTGAAGTAAAAGAAACCAAGAAAGCTTCCAAGAAAGCAGTCAAGGCCGAACCTGTTAAAGAAGAAAAGCCAGCTGTTACCGAAGCTCTTGCTGTTGCAAAAGACGTTCGCGTCACCCCACGCAAAGTTCGCTTAGTTATCGATCTTGTCCGTGGTAAAGATGTTGATGAAGCTCTTGCAATCCTCAAGAATGTCAACCGTGCTGCTAGTGCACCAGTCTACAAGATCATCAAATCTGCAGCTGCTAACGCTACCAACAACTTCGGAATGGACGGCAACAAATTATATGTTGCTGAAATCCAAGCTTCCGATGGCATCAAGATGAAGAGATTCATGCCACGTGGCAAAGGATCCTCTTCCGGATTAATCAAGAGAACAGCCAATATCCGCTGCATCGTCAAAGAAAGAAATTAAGGAGAGTAAACTAATGGGTCAAAAAGTTAATGCTAACGGTCTCCGTGTCGGAATTAACCGTGGCTGGGAAGCCAATTGGTTTGCTTCCAAAAAAGACTACGCGACATTCTTAGGCGAAGATATCGCCATCCGTAATTACTTAGAACCTCTTCTAAAAGAAGCGGTTGTAAGCCACATTGATATCGCTCGTAGCAAAAATGACAAAGGCTCCACTGTTATCATCAATGCCTTCGTCGCTCGTCCAGGTGTCATTCTTGGACAAGATAACACCAAAATCGCCGCTATCAACAAAGGCTTAAAGAAAGTTGTTAAATCTGGTGCTGCTACCCTCAACCTCGTTGAAGTCAAGAACCCAGATCTCGACGCTACCTTAATCGCCAAGTGGATCGCTTCCGAAATTGAAAATCGTCAATCTTTCCGTTCAACACAAAAGAAGGCGATTCAAAGAATGAAAAAGGCTGGCGCACTCGGTTGCAAAACCCAATGCCAAGGCCGTCTTGCCGGTGCTGAAATCGCCCGTCGCGAAGGTTACAAAGTTGGTGTCGTACCACTCGAAACACTCCGTGCCGACATCGATTATGCAGCCGTCACCGCTAATACCGCTTATGGCGATATTGGTATCAAAGTCTGGATCTGCCGCTCTGCTAATACAGTAAAAGCTGCAGAAACCGAAGAAAAGAAAGAAGGAGGACATGACAATGCTACAACCAAAGCGCGTTAAGTATCGTCGTCCACATAGACTCTCCTACGAAGGCGTTGCCTCCAAAGGAAACGCAGTCGAATTCGGTGAATACGGCCTTGCCGCAACCGAAGGTGGATATCTTGATAACCACCAAATCGAATCAGCTCGTATCGTTCTTGCAAAATACACCGATAGAACTGGTAAAGTTTGGATTAGAGTCTTCCCTCACTTAGCAAGAACTAAGAAACCAGCCGAAGTCCGTATGGGTT
>CAVDTI010000054.1:0-5270 GCA_963611905.1 Faecalibacterium prausnitzii
CAGGAAATTCTTATATTCAGAAGTGTCCTCTTTAACAAAAGCTAGCCCCTTTAGTTTTATCGAAGAATAAGAAACAAGTCCTCTTACTGCATAAAAGAAACGCAAACATCCATCCCGTCGTTTGTAAGGAGGCTTATTTCAGAGCCTAGGCTGATATTTTCGCATATATCGTCAAACGAGATTTGTTTTTTGAAATCGGAACAAAGGCTGAAATATAATATCTTTCTGTGCAATCTTTAAATGCTTGATGCTCCTTCAAATTGAAGAAAGTCAGAATACTTCCTTGTCCATGTTCTTTCATGCCCTTATCAAAAGCAACTTTCATAGAAGCAGAATCGCTATATCTATTAATTACGTTGTTCGATCCCGGTATCAATTCTGCGCCACACAAAGAAAGCGTCAAGCAAGAAACAGCCAAAAATAACATTGAGTTCTTTTCACATAAATCATACCTCAAACAAATGTATTTGCCATAAATCGTTGAAGAACCATTATTTATTACAACACGTGCGTTTAAATTTCGATTGTTATTTGGAAGCAGTGTTCGTTTTGGAAACAATGAAATCTCTTATGGCAACAGAATATTTTTCAACATCTTGAACGCTTGTTCTTTTTGAAAACAATATATTTCCAAAAGCCGTTCCTTCACTTCCGCACCTTAAAGGTTCGAACCTATATTTCAGGATGGTATTAATCTCGTTTTTTTCAATCGAAAATTTAGAATAATCTTCTGGCCAGTAATCACCATCTTCATATTCTCTTCTTTCTGTGACAATAGAAACGGTTTTGATGTAGTCCCTGTATGCATCATCTTTTTCTTCTGGGATGCCATCTAATTTAATATAAGAGTAAGAAGCCACGCATCTGTTAATTAGCTCAATGCAAATATCAGAATTTTCATTAGATAAAAAGATGAGCGCGCTGTCTGAAATTATATTTTCGCAAATGTCATCGTATGATACCTGTTTATCATAATCTGGGCAAAGCCCTCTAACATAATACACAAATGTAAAATCGGCAAAAGTTTTGTTTTCTTTAAAATCAAAAATTGTAGCTACCGATTCTCCTTTGAATTCATGTTCAACTCCTTGATCAAAAGCTTTTTTTGCTGATGCAAAATCTTTATATCTATTGACCACATTAGAAGTGTATGGGCTTTGATTGCACGAGGATAAAAGCAAGCACGAAAATAACAAAAGTGACTTTTTCATGTTTTTCATATCAAAAATCCCTCGGGCAAATGTATCTGCCATAAACCGTTGAATAGTAATTATCTGAACATGTGTGTGCACACTTTAGTTGCAAATCATAGGCTGCGCAGGCATTAGAGAAAACGTTTCCATTAAACTTATCCCAATTCATTTTTGAAATTTGCTTATCGCCTCTCCAACCGCTCATCAAATAAACGTACGTATCATCGTAGGCAAAGGCTACCATCGAATGTTGTAACGTATTAAGAATCGCTGGCCTACCTGCATTAATTGCATCTTTTACAACGCCAAACTGTTTGCCACTTAAAATATCCGAAAAATTTCCTTCTGACGTATTGTTTCCATATTCAAGATTTCTTGCAGTTCCAACGTAAGAATTGATTAATTTATTTTGGTTGATGTTTGAAAGGCCCTTTGCCTTAACGTCAGTGCCAATGCAGGAATCGCAATAATTAATTAAATAAGAATGAAATTCTTCAGCTTTTGTGGCCGCAGATTTAGAAAAGTCTGCGCAATGAATCTTATGTTCAGAAACAGGCTCATCAAAGCGCTCTTCGACAACTAAATCGCTCCAAATCGAATCATAGTAGCCAAAGAGAATTTGCATAGCCACAATTGTGCAAGTTTTTGTAGTATTTTTACCAAAACCGTGTTCGTCAAGATTGCCAAAATAATAAGAATATTTACAAAATTTGGCATTAAGCGGTATCGATCCATAACTAACCCCAATTAAAGCATCATGGATTGGAGCTGTATTAGTCTCCTTTTCTATAACAGCTTCCAATCCAGTCTCCAAATTGATTAATTTTTCATCGACTACTCCAAGGTATTTATACTCCTCGTATGTTGTGCCGTAGATAAGATAATCGCAGTTGAAGCCACTATTCAAATATGGATTTTTGTCTCCATTAAAAGACTCAACTACGCGATCTGTTTCCTTATCAAAAAGGACTGAGCGGTTCCTCTCAACGATCAATTCATATCTTTGTATGCAGTCTTCGGAATATACATCGAAAGTTTTGTTTGTCTTTTGGAAGCCCAAGGAGCCAAAAGATATAGATGAAACAGCCCCAAGGAGAAGTAATACATTGTTCATCATATTTGTATTATATTGTCGTATTATTATGTTGTAAAGAGTTTAAACATTTATTTTTTCATATGTCATTTTATAATTATATAAGTAATTACAAATAAGTGATTTAATTTTAATAAACATCAGTGTTTATCGTATTTTTATCATTATTATTAAATTAGTTTTTGTTTCAGTCAAATTAAAAGTTAACACTTTGTTTTATTTCATTTTCTGTGTGTTATATTTTAATGTTTTATATCTCTTAAATGCAGATCAGTTGGCAATTACAGCCAACAGTACGTGTTGCTAAACATCAAAAATTAAGCTTTGATTTTCTTTTGAAAAAACCAAAAAAGCCTGCATAAACAGGCTGAGTATTCATTAGATTAATGGGTGGTTATTTCTTTGTAGAAGTTTCCCAATGTAATGCCTTCCTGATCGAACGATACACCAAGAAAGTAATAATAAATACACTTATATCCTTAATAACGTTAAGAGGCATAACGCCAAAGAAAGCGTAGGACCATTCCAAATCAGTGATCGCAGGAATTGCTTTTTGGCAAATTGATAAAATGCTTTCTGCAGGCATGCCCATAACATTCATATAGAAAGGCAGTATCCAATAAACATTCAAAGTCATAGCGGTTAATATTTGCAAAACAGTTGAAATCCCAAAGCCAATAAAGACTCCCTTCATATTGCGAATCTTCTTATAGACAATAGTCGCCGGTAAGATGTAAACACTAGAGAAAATGAAATCAGCAATCTCGCCAACACAAAGAGTATGAGTCATCGGAAGTTTGATAAGAGTTTTAACTAAAAGAACCGCCTCTCCAACAAGAGGTCCATAAGCATAACCGGCAATCATTGCAGGTATCTCATCAAAATGCAAACTCATAAACGAAGGAACAAATGGTAGGCTTATAGAGAATATAGGAACAATATAAAGAATTGTGGATATGGCAGAAAACACTCCTACACGAGCGACAAATTTTACTGGATTATATGATCTATCTTTTTGAAAATGGCTATAGACGAGTACGAGTGCAACAACAAAAACAATAACAGCTGCAATCGCAAAATAATTCCAAAACTGCTCCATAAAAGAAAAATCCTCCGAACGCATTCAGGGGGATATAAAATCAAAATTGATTGTCTTCTTACAATCCGGACTTTATACCGTTGGCACCGGAATCTCACCAGTTCATGCTTACGCTCGTGGGCTTTACCACCAATCGACGAATTTCACGTCACCCTGAAGTACTTTTCTAGTCTATCACCAACAACATTCTTGTCAATAAGGCAAAAGATTAGTCATTAAGAAACTTATCACGATCCTCAATAGAAGAAAAATATAACGTAACGGATTTTTTCTTCACATTAACTTTGCTTGCCCCACTCTTTTCTTTGATCCTATCTAAAGAAGGAGCCTTATCTTCTTTCTCTTGAATATTTTTAGCAAGAAACTCCACATCTCTAACGGATAGATGCTCAGAGTGTATCTTTTTAACGACGTCTTGAATCTTTTTATCGGATAAGGAGGCGATCGCCCTTGCATGTCCATAAGAAAGAGTGCCTAGCATTACCTCACCTAAAACATCATCAGGAAGATGGAGTAAGCGTAATATATTAGTAACTTGACTTCTTGAAAGGTGTGCGACTTCTCCTAATGTCTTTTGAGAGTAGGAATATTTATCCTGTAAAGCAGCAAAAATAAGAGCCATTTCAACAACATTTCCTTCTCTTTGATCACGTGTATCGGCTAATAAAGTAAGTAACATTTCCTCATCAGAAATATTCTTAATAATGCAAGGTACATAAGGAATTTTTGCTTCTTTTGCACCAACAAAACGTTTTCTTCCCAGAATTAATTCATAATGTGTCCCAGAAGGTCTGACCAACAAAGGCGAGAAAAAGCCTTTCTCTTTTAAAGATTCCCCTAAAGCAACAACGATTTCTTTTGGAAAAGATACCTTCTTTACTACGTGGTTATCGTCAATTGATGAAAGAGGCAAATTCTTCGAAGAAATAGACGCGTATTCTCTTTCCATTTCCGCAATAACATCGTTTTGCGAATAACGAGTTAAGAGTTCCTTTAAAGAAGGATTAGTCTTCTTTTTTTGCATAATCAATGATTTCTCTAGCTAAGGAAAAATAAGCGATTGAGCCTTTTGCCGATGGACGATATGTTGTAACCGCCTCGCCATGCGCACTAGCTTCAGGAATAGATATATTTCTAGGGATTGTCGTTAGGAACGTATTCTCTTTAAAAAGACCTCTAACTTGTTGAGCCACTTCCGTGCAAAGAGATGTATTAGATTCATACATCGTTAGAAGAAAACCTTCAATTTTAAGAGATTGATTATAGTCCTTTTGAACCTTGGTGATTGTTGAAAGAATTGAAGCCACTGCTTCCATTGCGAAATATTCGCATTGAACAGGAACTAGCACTGAAGTCGAAGCAACCAATGCATTCAAGCAAAGAAGGCCCAACGATGGAGGGCAATCTATAATGATAAAATCGTATTTTTCTTTGATATTACTTATGCATTCTTTAAGAAGGAAGAAAGGATTATCAGGATTATATGCGCTTACGTATGTTTCCAAAGAGACGAGACGGAGATTAGCAGGAATCAAATCTAAATTAGGAACATTAGTTGATTTGATAATGAGGTTAATATCAACTTTTTTAGTGATTGCTTCAAAAATCGTTAGAGGCATAGTTGCAACCTGAAAGCCTAAGCCTCTAGTCGCATTGCCTTGTGAATCAAAATCAACAAGCAAAACTCTCTTTCCGTTTTGTGCAAGAGCGCTAGAAAGATTAATCGCCGTTGTAGTTTTACCTACTCCACCTTTCTGATTCGCTACTGATATAATCCTGCTCATAGTGAAGTAATTTTACTCCATAAGAGACAAAAAGAAAAAGTACGAAAGATGAATGAGAAAAATATAATCCTCATTTCTAAGTGAGAATGTTACAATAGTTT
>CAVDTI010000054.1:5280-7623 GCA_963611905.1 Faecalibacterium prausnitzii
AATTAAATTCTATGAACGCAAAAAAGAAAAAACTAATCATCTTATTTTCGTCTTTATTTTCGTTTATCGCCTCATTTGTCTTGCTGATTATTATGAGTTTCCCTTCCTTCGGAGGAAAGGAATTATCATTCAAATCAACATATAAAAATGATGAAGTAACTCTTTCTGCAACATATTATGAAAAGAAAGATGCTAAATATGCTGTCCTTATTTGTCCTGGCTACTCCTGTGATAGAGCTAAATGGAGAGTAATGAGCAACGTCTTCCTCGCTAATGGCATATCTGTTATGACATTTGATTATTCAGGACAAGGAAATTCCAACGGAAGAATTGGTTTTGATAATGCAAAAACAGATGAAATTCCTAAGGAAATAGATGATGCGTTAACATATTTACATGAACTATCTTCTATTGATTATGAAAACATCATCCTCATGGGACATTCAATGGGCGGAAGATCAATATTGAGACTAATGTATGACTACAATATTCCTTCTGCAGATACGACATTAACCAAGAAAAACGCCAAAAATATTATTCTTTTCTCACCAGAAGTTAACTACAAGCATTCCGCTCAAGCGTCTCTTTTTGCAAGCACCGATGACGAAAACGAATATCCTTGGAAAGATTATGATGAAAAGGCTATCAAAGGAGTTAACGTTTATTTATTTGGTTCAACCGCAGATGATGTCGTCTCTGATTATGATATCTTGCGTATTTCAGAAAGATTAACCGGAAAGAAAGCACAAGAAAAAGGAACAATAGATTTTACTGAAACAAATTCCTTAGGATCAAAAATAACAGTTGGTGTTACCTCTGGCATCCTTCACTCTTACCAGATGTATTCAGTTAAGTTTGCTTCATATTTGTCTTCGTCAATAAAATCAATCACTGGCTCCTCTTCTTCTTATTCGCCAATTCTTGTTTCTTTTACCTATATTTCCTGGGGGTTGTCTTTAGCAGGCATCACTCTTCTTTTCTTTGGACTTTCTATCGAAGAAAAGCCTACACTCGCTTTAGAATTAGAAGAAATTCCTGTAATTGAAGATGAAAAGAAATTCTTGATTAGCAAGCTTATTTTATGGTTACCTGGTCTTTTGATTGGTTTCTTAATTTGCTGTCTTTGCATCATTATGCCATTTGGCTCACCAATAATGAATATTCCTTATATGTGTTGCATTGCAGGTTATGGCATTGCAATGCTTATCTTCTATCTTATTAAGAAGGTAAAAGGAGTAAACGGTTCTTTACCAAAACCAGATTTCAAAATTCATTCAAGTACAAAAAATATAATCGCATGCATCCTTCTCTTCCTGGGAATTTCTCTATATTGTTGGTTTGTCTTGAAAATGACAATGTATAACCTTTTACCAATGAATATTCGTTTATTCTGGTTATTCTTTTCGAGTATTTTGATGAGTGTTGGTTACTACATCTCGAACGTTGAAAATGACATGCTAAAGAAGGCTAAGGCGAAAAAGAAAACCATTATCCTATATAACTTAATTCAATACGTGGCTTTATTCCTTTTTGTCTTATTCTACTTAGCTATTCAATCATATTCAGGATTTATCGGTCAGATGCAGAATATGATTCTGATGTATGTCTTAGTTATTCCGTTAGGTAACTTCATAAATAGGAAATTGAACAACCGTGTATATGGATCGATCATCTCTGCTTTTCTCTTCCAAACGTTAATGATTACTTCTGCCGCAATAATTGCCATGTTCTAAGAACGTTTTTCTTGAAGCAACTTATATTTAACATAAAATTATCCCATGTTTGAATTAGCACTAAATCAGGAAAATATAAGTCCAAAGAAAAAGAAGATTATTCAAATATCATCCTCAATTCTCCCTTATTTTGTGATTTTAGTCGCTTCGTTTTTGCCGTTTATATGTTTCTTTCAATATGGTTCAAATCTTTCTAGTGGAACGGATACATATTGGCATCTTCTTTGGGTATATGATTTAGCTCTAGGCTGGAAAAATGGCTTTTTCGGAATTACTCCATCACATACTTTAATGGGAAACCTTGGGGTTGGTATTTATTTAATGTATATTACGTCAGAAAGAAAAAGAGCTTAGAAATAAAATAATTCACGTCAAAATCCAGAACGATTTTACAGTTTTTCTAAAGCAAATAAAAACCAACAATTGATTTTCGCATCGTTTGTTGGTTTTACGCTTCTATAATGGCTTTTTTAGAATATCCGCATATTTACGTGGATAACGTTTTTCCGTCTTTTTTTCTTTTTCTAGAAGAATATTAATCCTTTCTCCATCGGAGTTAGGTAATGATGAATGTCTTATGTCTTTAACCTTCAGATTAAGGGCTTTTAAC
>CAVDTI010000055.1:0-3125 GCA_963611905.1 Faecalibacterium prausnitzii
CGACTGATTTGCCATCATCATCGAAAGCAAAGACGTCTGGTAAGCTGGAGACAC
Organism: Faecalibacterium prausnitzii; assembly: GCA_963611905.1. Classification (GTDB taxonomy): domain Bacteria; phylum Bacillota_I; class Bacilli_A; order RFN20; family CAG-826; genus UBA4951. The sequence goes on from CAVDTI010000055.1 coordinate 55, forward strand.
AAAGACCGCATCCGATGCATGCATCGGCATCAACTGTAACTTTAACCATATATTAAAAACCTCCTAATAGAAAGTAAACATATTTTAAGACAACATTTTTCTCTTTAAAACAACAAAAAAAGAGCACATATTTTTGTTAGTTTCCTTTAACTATGGAAAAGACCAAAACATTGCACAATTTCTAGCTTTATATTTTATTTAGTTTGCTCTCCTTAATCTTTTTTATGTCTAGAAATTCATACATTTGCCTAATGAAAGAAGGCCTCTTTTTAGGTAGAATATTGCAAGTATGAAGACAAGGGTAGAAAAATATAGAAAATATCGTGAGAGAATTCTAAAAACTCCTGATGATAAATTTGAGAATAAAAAGACTAGGAAGGTTGAAGTTTCTAAAGATGAAGCTATCTCTGAAACTCCTTATACTGTCTATCGTCGTAAAGAAATCCAAATGTATTCCTTTAAAGGGGTGGTTCTATTTATTGCCGTCATTATTTTCGTGCTTATTTATTTATACGTGGTGAGGAGCTAGTTATGGAAAAACATATATCTATTGCAATTGATGGGCCTGCAGCCGCAGGAAAATCCACGGTCGCTAAAAGAGTGGCGAAGGCTTTGAACTTCACCTATATCGATACGGGAGCAATGTACCGTGCGGTGACATATGCTGTTATCAAAGCAGGGAAAGATCCTCAAAACGAAGAAGATGCCAAAGAAATTCTTAAGACTATTAATATAGATTTAAAGGAAGACGGTGGAGTTTTTTGCAATGGCGAGGATGTTACAAAAGAAATTAGACAAACGCTAGTTTCGGGAAACGTTAGCTATATAGCCGCAATGAAACCCGTTAGACTTGCCCTTATCGATATGCAAAGAGAACTTGCAAGAAAAAGATCTGTCGTTATGGATGGAAGAGATATTGGTTCTTATGTTCTTCCTGATGCAGACGTTAAAATTTTCCAAATCGCCTCTCCGGAAATAAGAGCAAAGCGCCGTTATGAAGAAGATCAGGAAAAAGGAATCAAGGCGACCTACGAAGAAGTGTTAGAAGAGGTTAAGAAGCGTGATTACATTGACTCTCATAGAGATTTCGATCCTCTTATGGCTGCGCCAGATTCAATTAATTTAGACACATCAAATATGAATATCGAAGAAGTGGTACAAGCTATACTTGATATCATTAAAGAAAAAACTGGATTGGAGGGAAAGGCATGGCATTAGGAACATTAGCATTAGTTGGCTCACCATCAAGTGGCAAGTCCACGATTTTTAACCGTATTCTTGGTGAAAGAAAGTCCATTGTTGAACCTACTCCAGGTGTAACTAGAGATAGAATATACGGCAAAGCTACGTGGTTAACTAAAGAATTCACTGTTATTGATACGGGCGGAATTGAGGTAGCAAACGCTCCATTCCAAAAATCTATTCGTGCCCAAGTTGAAGTGGCAATTGAAGAGGCGGACGTAATCGCCTTCGTTTTAGATGGCAAAAAAGGCTTGTCTGGCGATGATAGATTTATTGCTAAGATGCTCTATAAGACAAATAAGCCAAAAATTCTTCTCGTTAATAAAATTGATAATGTTTCTGAGATAGGCAACACTGGAGAATTCTATCGTTTAGGACTCGGCGAACCTATTTTCTGCTCTGGCGTACACGGAACAGGAGTTGGAGATTTCTTAGATAAAGTCATTAAATTGTTGCCAGAAAAAGAAATAAAAACATATGAAAACTCTATTACTTTCTCAATTATCGGAAGACCAAACGTTGGAAAGTCATCCTTAACTAATAGAATTTTACATTCCGACAGAGTTTTAGTTTCTAACATTGCTGGAACGACTAGAGATTCGATTGACACTCCATTTACTTTCGAAGATAAATCATATGTTGTTATTGATACGGCGGGTCTCGTAAAAAGAGGAAAGATCTTCGAAGCGATTGATAAATATGCGGCAATAAGAGCTTTGCAAGCGATCGAAAGATCGGAAGTGGTTCTTCTTGTAATCGACGGTTCAGGTCCAATTCTTGAACAAGATAAACACGTTCTTGGCTTTGCAATGGATGCCAATAAAGCGGTCATTGTCGTTGTTAATAAATGGGACGAGGCCAAAAAGAAAGACAAACAAGAATTCACCAAAGAACTTAGAAGTCAGCTTAAATTCCTTGATTACGCACCCATTGTGTACACCTCTGCCTTAACTGGTTCAGGAGTTAAGGATATTATTCCTCTTATCAATTCTTGCTATGACGCCTTCCACAGAAGAATACCTACACCAGTCTTGAATGATATCATTCGTGATGCACAAGATATGAACCCAACTCCAGAGTTCAATCACGGAAGGCTTAAGATTGTCTTCTCGGAAGAAGTCGCGGTATGTCCTCCAACATTTGTTATGTTTTGCAACAATCCTAAGACCGCTCATTTCTCTTATACCCGTTATTTAGAGAATAGAATTAGAGAATCCTTTGACTTTGAAGGTACGCCAATTAGGATAATTTACCGCACAAGAAAATAAAAAAGTTACAAATTTTACATTTTGAAAAGTTCTAGGTTTTATCGGTGTTTTCAGAATTACGATTCCAAAAACATTCGATAAAATCTAGGTTTTTTATTTTTGCATTAAAGAAAGCGCTTTCAAAAATTCCAAAAAATGCACCAAACATTCGATAATATGTAAAGTTTTTTGTTGTAAAAATCTTTTAATAGTGTTAACTTTTAGACAGAAAATTTAGCAAAGGAGGAATATCTACCATGAATAAAGCTGAATTAGTCGAAGCAGTTGCTACAAAGAGCCAAGTCGCAAAGAGAGACGCAGAAGCCGTCATCGATGCAGTTTTCGAAGTCATTTCCGATTCCATCGCCAAAGGCGAAACCGTCAAGATCTCCGGATTCGGTATCTTCTCAAAGAAAGAACGTGCCGCCCGTGAAGGAACCAACCCATCCAGCGGTGCTAAGATCGAAATCCCAGCCAGCAACTCTGTTGGTTTCAAGGTTTCCAAAACCCTCAAAGAAAAACTCAACTAATTTCTTATTGGTAAGAGAATTCGACCATTCTTCGGAATGGTCTTTTTTAGAC
>CAVDTI010000056.1:0-5741 GCA_963611905.1 Faecalibacterium prausnitzii
GAAGAAGCTTGTCTTTTTAAATCGGAGAAGAGAATTAACATGTCTTTGTTTACCGGAGTTGCTTTGACTTTGATTTTGCTGTTTTTCTTTTCTTCCTCAAGTCTATCGGCGTTTTCTAGTAACCAAAGAAGTTTCTTTTCTTCGTCTGTATATGTTTTTTCGTCTTCCTTTAATTCTTGTACGTAGTCTTTATGATTGAAATTCAAAACAAATTGCATCAATTTGCTTGAACGGATGTCTTCTTCAACCGCAATTTGTAGTAAATCCATATAACGGTTTGCAAGCATTGCGATTGAATCGTAGATGACTTGAATAAGCAAAAGAACACCTGAGCCAATTGTGGCAAGAACGGATAAGTCTGTTGCTCCTTTTGTTGCAATCTCGTAAACCGCGATAGAAATTGCTACAAGCTTGAATATGTATTTAAGACTCTTGATAAAAATAAAGACGATACGTTTATGTTTCTTTTTCTGCCTCTTTACGCTTTTTTGATCGTTTTCATCGATTTTGTAGAATGGTTCAATCATTGTTGTAACTAAAGAAAGAACTAAAACAAAAGAATAAATGATAATATATGGCAAAGAATCGAAGTTAGAGAATATAAGGTAAAAGCAGTAGAGCACGAAAGCTATCTGAACTCCAATGTTTAGGACTTTCTTTATCTTAGACAATTCTCTTTTGATTATTCTTATTGCTGATAATGTGTGATTCAAGGTTTTCGCCATGCTGCAATTATAGGATAAAAGAGGAAATAAATAAAAAGGTTACCTTAAATGGTAACCTCTCTAGTGATGAATTGTTTTATTTCTTTGCTTGGCTTGTTGCAAGGGCTTCAAGGGCTCTAGCGGTCTTGCTTTTCTTGTTCAAAACGAATTCAATGCCGTTTTCTTCAAGGAATTGTTGAAGATATTTTTCCGCATCAATTTCGTTATTGTGCTCAAGTTCGACTTCATAGTCTGTTTGACCGCAATAGGAGTTCTTATCAATCGATAATTTTCCATCTTCATAAGGGACATCAATTCTATCTGTTGTAAGTGATGTCTTGATCTTTAGATCTGCAGTATGGATATCAAGCATGTTAAGCATTTTCTTGATATCGCCATCCGGGAAGATGGATTTATCACGGAAGTTGATGAAATCTTCTTTGCTCCAACTGCAGTTCTTTTCTAATAGACCTTGGGAAAGAGGGACTTTAAGTGTCATTTCATAATGATTGTTTTTTCCTCTGATACGAAGGGCTAATTTCTCCTTAGAAAGAGTGTCGTCTTTTGTGTCGATATAGTGATTTGTTTGGGTATAAACACCATATTTCATGTATTTTAAAGCTAATTTTTCATAGTCCGCTTTAGAGACTAAGGCCTTTGCTTCAATTTCAATTGCGTTGCTCATATTACCACCTCAGTGGTATTATAACGTAGTATGGTTATTCTCGAAAATGAAAATGAATTTTTAATCAAGAATCTTTGGTGGATCGTCTTATTAGGGCTAGTGTTAATCTCTGGTATTACTTTTTGGGTTGTGTTTTTTATTAGAAACAAAAGGGGCGAACCAAAGAAAACGATAAATATTAGCGATAATCTTTCTGCAATTGGTGGGAAAGAGAATGTTTTGTCTCATGATTTGTCTGGGTCAAGAATCATTCTTGTCCTAAAGAATTATGATCTTGTCGACAAAGAAAAACTTAAGAAAGCTGGCGCGACTGGCTTTATTCTAAAAAGCGATAAATTAACGATAGTTTTTAAAGACAAAGCTGAAGAAGTATACAATAGTCTTTTTTAATTAAGGAGAATACCGATGGAAGAAAATCAAAAACGTTCCTTCAAAAACGTCTTATTCGATTTCCTTAAAGGGATAACATTAGGAATATCTGCTGCCGTAGCTGGATTATCGGCTGGGACAATTGCTGTTGCAGAAGGCTGCTACGATACATTGATCAATGCCGTTTCAAATTTAAAAAAGAAGTTTAAAGAAAGTTTCTTTATTCTTTTGCCTTATTTTGTTGGATTGTTACTGGGTGCAGTTGTTGCTCTTATAGGTATTCAAAGAGGATACAATGCTGCTCCATTCTCTATCACATCGCTCTTTGCTGGTTTAGTCTTAGGTTCTTTGCCTGTAACTTTTAAAGAGCTTAAGAGAGGCTCAACTTCTAAAGAAAAAGGCGCACATTGTTTATCTTTCCTTCTTTGCTTAATTCTTGCGGCGGGCTTAGGAATCATAACTGCTTTATTTAAATGGCAATTAGGCTTTTTTGATGCTGATGGAAATGTGTTTTGGTATGCCTATATCTTAATGGTTTTAGCAGGGGTAATTGGCGCCTTTGCTTGTGTTGTTCCAGGTATTTCTGGATCAATGTCTTTAATGGTAATTGGCGTTTATTATCCAATTTTAAATGCTTATACAGGAAGCTCTTCTATTTGGCATTCTGGCAATAAAATTACAATTATCCTCGGTATTCTCCTTGTCTTTTTGTTTGCAATAGGTGCTGTTATAGGCGTTTTAACGGGTTCAAAAGCCATGAAATATTTGCTTAACAGATTCCGCGTTACGACATTCTATGGAATTTTTGGTTTAATCCTTGGCTCGCTTGTTTCGATGTATGTTAATTCTTCAATTTTCCCTCTATATGCAGGCGTAGAAACTAATGGTGTAGTTAGTAAGATTCAGACATGGGACTATATTGTTGGTGCGGTGTTGTTTGTTGTTGCTGCTATAGGAACGTTCTTCTTATTTATGTTTCTTGATAGGAAAAAAGCTTCCGAAGAAGCTTAATTCTTAAAGACATATTTTGCTAGGTCTTCCGTTGGGAGGCCTTTTATATTATCGAAGCTACCTTCAATCTTTTCTATAAGAGGGAAATTGTCTTGAATTCCGTAGGCTCCAGCTTTATCTAGAGGCCTAAATTCTTTAACGTATGTTTCGATTTCTTCATCACTAAGATTATTGAAATATACGTAAGACTTAACTGTTCTAGATATCTCTTTTCCTTTGCCTAGATATGTATAAGAGGTGAGCACGACCTGTTTCTTTCCTCTCTCTTTCTTTAGCATCCTTATCGCATCATTAACATCCATAGGCTTTTCTAGTGCCTCTCCATCAAGAATAACGATGGTATCTGCAGCTAAAACCTCATCGTTTGGGTGTTCTGCTTTAACAGCATAGGCTTTTAAACGGCTTTCTTCTTTTGAAAGAGCAGAAGGAGAAAAGAAGGCGTCTAACATTCTTTCATCGATATCAGGTGATATTGCAATGAATTCGTTCACGAGTTTCTTTAATAACTCGCGTCTTCTTGGAGAACTTGAAGCAAGAATGAACATTTTATTTGCTATCTGTGGAGCTCATGATGATTGGGACAATCATTGGGCTTCTTTCTGTACGGCGATAGATATAGTGGGAAAGTGCATCTTTAATTGAAGATTTGATTTCCGCATACGATGCTTTATGAGCCATAACTTGATTAACTACTTCTTGAGCGTGGATTTGAGCGTGTCTAATGACGTGGGTATCTTCAGAAGCGTTGAATCCTCTTGAATATACTATTGGAGGAACGATAACTTTGTTTTTCTTTTGATCAATTGTCATAAGAACGCAAACAACGCCGTTGTTCTTAAGTTGTTCACGATCATTAATGACTGCACTAGAAAGGCCATCAAGGTCTGTTCCATCGATATAGATATCATCCGCGGGAACATGCATGCCTAAGGACTTAACTTTGTGATTTCTAAGTTGAATCATATCGCCATTGGAACAAATGAAGATATTTTCCTTAGGAATTCCGACTTGTTCAGCAATTTCACCATGGAGCTTTAACATACGGTACTCACCATGAGCAGGCATGAAATATTTAGGATTTGTCAAACGTAACATCAAACGTAATTCTTGTTTTGATGGGTGACCAGAGGAGTGGAGAGAGAAGGCAAGACCATTTTGCTTAACGTCCGCGCCTTGTTTAACAAGCATATTAACCAATTTATCGATTAATGCGCCATTTCCTGGAATTGGGTTAGAGGAGAAGATGATAGTATCTCCTGGAACGATATGAACATTTTTATGTTCGCCTTTGGCGATTCTTGAAAGGGCGGCCATTCTTTCACCTTGTGAACCTGTGCAAAGAATACAAACCTCGCTTCCACGGAAGTTTTTGATTTGATCATCTTTGATTAACGAGGCATCTGGAATCTTGATATAGCCATATTCTCTAGCAATGCCAACGACCGTTTCCATCGAACGTCCTAAAATACAGATCTTTCTATTGTGCTCAACTGCAACTTCAACGACTTGTTGAATACGGTTGATGTTAGAAGAGAAGGTAGAAACGATGATGCGAGCAGGGGCTTTGTCGAATATTTCTTCAACGCCGTTACGAACATGTGTTTCTGATGGGGTATAGCCTTCGATTTCCGCGTTTGTGGAGTCTGCTAAAAGAAGATCAACTCCTTCAGTGCCAAGTCTAGCAACTTTTGAAATTTCAAAAGTAGGACCGACTGGTGTTAAATCAATTTTGAAGTCGCCACTATCAACGATTCTTCCTTCTTTAGTATCAACGCAAATGCCGAATGAATCAGGAATGGAGTGGGTAACACGGAAGAAAGAGACAACAAAATCATCTCCAACTTTAACGATTGTGTCAGAATCATATTCGACTATCTTAATTTGGTCTTTAATGCGGTTTTCTTCTAATTTGTGTCTAATTAAGGCAGCGGCAAGTTTTGGTGCGTATATAACTGGAATATGAACGGAACGAATAAGGAAAGGAATACCACCGATATGGTCTTCGTGGCCATGGGTGATAAAGAGCGCCTTGATCTTATTGCGATTGTTTTTTAAATAAGTGTAGTCAGGAATGACGTAGTCTACGCCAGGAAGAGTCGCTTCAGGGAAACGAACGCCAGCGTCTAAGAGAATCATGCTTTTTTCTGATTCGATGCAATAGGTGTTTTTGCCAACTTCACATAAACCGCCAAGGGCAAATACGTTAATACCGTTTTGAAAACCTATCATAATTAAAGGCCTCCTTTAATAAAACTTTTTACTTCACGAAATTTTATGTATTTTCGCCGCCAAAAATATACCACAAAGGTAACGGATTTCCTTTAGGAAATTAATGAAAGCGTTTTCTAGGAAACAATAGAGCTATTTTCTTATTGTTTGGATGAAGAAATATATCGCATAGCCAAGAGTAGGCAATGAGATTAAATAGAGGAAAAGGGTTAATGAACCCATGAAATCCAATGGCAATAACATTTGGAAATTCTCGGCAACAAAATTAGGATTATAAGCCAACATTGAGAAAAGAAGAGTGAATAGAACAATTGTCACAGCTAAGTAAGATGAAGCGATAATCATCTTTGTTTTCTTGCTGAAATTAAATGAGAACTCATCTTTATTTCTAATAACTAATTCGTAATAGAGAAGAGATAAAGAATTAAAGAGTATTAAAACATAAACGACAAAATATGTTCCAGAGGATGGGTAGAAGTTGCCTCCAATAAGAGAAACTAAGAACCCACCGAAGAAATACATGCTTAACAAAGTGTAAAATGGTCTAAATATTGAGGCAAAAACTTTATGAGTTTTATTGCCTTCATATGGATAGGTGTCTCTTCTAAAGCCATTCACTTTCATATAGATCAAATATGCGCCAATAGCGATGGAAAAAATATAGATAAGATATAATTCAATTGGGAAAATCAAAGAGAAATTACGATCTGAGAAGAAATATTCTCCAATGCCCAAATAAACAC
>CAVDTI010000056.1:5751-7603 GCA_963611905.1 Faecalibacterium prausnitzii
GGTGATAATTATTCCCATTAAGCCTATCGCCCCTAAAATTATGCCATTAACAAATAATGTTCTAAGGAATTTCTTTTCTGAGAGAGGATAGATAGCCAAATGCAAGATAAAGAGCCAATAAATAGGTAAGAAATAGGCAATTTCAATTGGAAGAATTCTCCATTGATTGGTGAATCCATCTAAATCCGAAGCCAAGAATGAGAATCCTTTGAAAAACATAATTGAGGCGTAGATATAAAGAAGGATTTCGAGAACTTTTAAGCAAATATTTGTTGTCCTTTTCATATCACGACCTCCAAATGTCACTACGAATTATCTCCGAGTGATTTGTGTAATTCATATAGACATGTTGAATAGCCCATGAAGAATCTTTTTTAAGATTGTAGACGGCATATCCTGTGTGAGTGAAATTATTGCTGTCTTTATAATAATAGAGTTCGATATTTGACTTAACTCCATATCCTAAGACAACATCATCATATTTAGTAACGATGTCGTTAGCGTGATCGTGTCCAAAGAAAATGCCTTTCATATTCATCTCTTTAGCAGTCTTAAAGAAAGAGGAATCTGTCTTTGTTGGACAGGATTTTTCGTTTTGCTCGCCTAAAAGATGCTTACTTGAGTCTTCTTTTGCTTCATTTACAGCAGTAGAGAATTCTTTAGGAGGGATATGAATGAAACCTAAGGAAGGAACATAAGAAGAATCTACTTTTGATGAATCAGCAATGTTTTTCATCCAATTAACTTGGTCTTCGTGGATATAGTCGTATTGATACTTAATTGGATTAGATGGAAGAAGAGAATTTGAATCCATCATATAAATTTGCCAAGCTAGTTTATTGCCATCTTTGATATCAATGAAATAGTTCGTATCACCGTAAACGTTGTCATTATCGTTAATTTTGGCGATGAAGTTTTTGCTAGTAGAAATCATCTTGTTCATCCAGGAAAGGCTCCATTCGCCCTCTTTGTCGTGGTTTCCGTAGACAATTGCAATAGGAACATCCCAATCGGATAGGAAAGAGAAAAGCTCTTCAACAATGTATTTGTTTGCATTTAAGAATACATCGCCTGTTATAGTGACCAAATCAATATGGCCTTGTTCTTTCTTGGCGTCGTTATAAAGATCCAACATGTATTTTTTGGATTCTTCAAGCTTAGTAACGAAGGTCCAGTGAACATCGGTTAATTGCATGATATTAAAGGTATCATGCGTAAAAGAAAAAGTTTGACGGTAATCATCAATGGTGTAGTTTGTGTTGCTAGTTTGACAAGAAACTAGAAGAAACACGGATAATAAAAGAGGGAATTTATTTCGTTTCATATTTCCCCTATTTTAAAAGAAAAGTAACTAAATCGCAACAGAACCAGGAATTTTTTTGAATGGATTGTTTTTGTCTATTCTATCGTAGAAGAAAGTTCCAGATAGATGGTCGATTTCGTGTTGTAGAACGATAGCGTCAAAGCCTCTAGCAACAATGGTAATATTTTCGTTGAGTATGGCATCAAAAGCTTTAACTGTAACCTTATAGTCGCGGTAGACGTATCCGGGATGATCGCCATCCACGGAAAGGCAGCCTTCACCGCTTTCTAGATAACATTTCTTGATTGAATTAGCGACAATCTTTGGATTGATCAATTTATATTGAACGAATTCTTTGCCTTCAGCGTCCGCTTGATAATAGATGACAAGCATCTTTTTGTATACGCCTATTTGAGGGGCGGCTAAACCTACTCCTTCTCTTACTCCAGGATGTTTTTCTCTAAAAGCGGGATCTTGGGTTTCCTTAAGATAGTCAAACATATCATTGATTGTTTTTCTATCTTCTGGAGTTAGTGGCATTTCTACTTC
>CAVDTI010000057.1:0-4102 GCA_963611905.1 Faecalibacterium prausnitzii
TTCGGAATCCGCATAGAAATAAGCGGTAATTATTGCAATTATGACTAACACTATCGCAGCAATAAAGGTTTGATAAAAGCCCGGGAAGAAATGATCGAAAATTGAATAAATGATTAAGGCTATTGCAATAGAGTGAAGAATTCCACAAATGATGCAAATCGCTGGATAGTGGTCTCCTCCAACGCCAAAGAAATTTTTAGCAATGCAACTAAAAGCAATTAAAACAACCGTCATCAACTCAGCTACATAGGCAAGTTGAAGACCTCTTTTCATGTTGTTTTTAGCAAATGAACAAGAAATTCCTGAAAGGAAAATAAAAAGACCGGAAAAGAAAATCTCTAGAAACAAAAGGTGAAATACGCCTGACCCAAAGGGGTTTTTTAAACCAGAGGCGTTAACTATTCCCCAGAAAACGTTGCCACAAAATCTATTCATGGCCTCGATTGTTCCGTTATTTTGTGAATGCGAGTCAAACAAAATGCCCATTATCCCATCTCTTGAAGCGGCAAAGCAAAAATGTATGGCGATCATGAGAACCAAATCGAACCCACGAAGGAAGTCGATTTCGAATATTCTTTTCTTGCTTTCCCTTTTAACAAGGCGTTGATATTTAATTACTTTTGACTCAAACATTATCCCGGTTATTTTAGTATATTTGCTTATTAAAAGAAACATTTTAAAAAACTCACGGTCTATTTTGCTTTATCTATGATAAAGAGATAGACTATTAACCATGAAATATAGTAAAGAACAATTTCCAGAAATATACGAACATACGAAGAATAACGAAATCGATATTCTAAATTCAAAAAAGTGCTCCTGCTTGTTTTGCCGCCAAACATATGACGCAAGAAGAGTTGGCGATTGGAGCAACGAAAACAATAAAATCAGTGCGGTTTGCCCAGAATGTGGGATGAATGCGGTTGTAGGAGATGCGTCAGGTTTCTCTTTAGACCACGATACGTTAAAACAACTTAATCTAACTTATTTTGGCGAAGACTACATGGTGAGAAATCCTGACAGCCTAGCCAAATACATCTCTCGTTATCGCGAAGGGAAGATCACGCACAAACGCACGAATGAAGCGCTTTATCTTAAATATTTATACCTTCAAGTAAGAAATGGCGATCCTAACGCAGCCTTCTATCTTGGTGAATATTACGAATTTGGCACTCAATTTAGTAATCCAGATCTTAATAATGCTTTGTTTTGGTATCTTGATCCAACTCTTAGGCTTGATTCAGAGGCTTTAGCAAGAGTAGGAGCCATCAATTACAAATTGAACGATTTCACGAATGCTTATAAATCATTTGCCGAATCAATGGCTTTAGGCTCATTTACTGGTTTGATGCACTTTTCTGACTGTTACATGGAAGGAAAAGGAGTTAAAGAAAATAGGAATCTTGCTTGTAAAATCTTATTTGGAATCTCTTTGGAATGCTATGCCCGTTTCCTGATGAGCGATGGTTCTAATGCGGATTCATTCGCTTCCTTATGTTATCGTTTAGGAAAAGCTTATACGAAAGGAACCGGAGTATCTAAGGACAACTATCAAGCAATTAGATATTTCTTGTTTGCTGATCTAGGTTATCGTCTTCTTACTGAAGACGGAGGGTTACTTGGAGATTTTCTTACTGAGAGTAGATATGTTAAACGTCGATTGAGCGCTCTTAATAAGGAAAATGGTTATGTGAAAAACGATCCACTATTTGATCTAGACACCTTCCTTTCTTCGATCTCTCCTTTTGAATCTCCCAAAGACCAATACAATTTCTTTTTCCCTATAGTAGTTCATCCTTATGAATTCACTAAAGAAGAAGGAACTTTCTCTCTTAGAGTTTCCTATCCGAGAAGTCAAATAATCTTGGATGTGCAAAATTCCTTCTGCGATTTTGTAAATGGCGACATAATATGGAATTTTGACCATGTAGGGGAGGTAACGCCATTTAAGGAAGGAAAGGCCTTTAACCGCATAATCGGTAATGGCGAGACATCTTTAAGTTTCTATAACACCTTCGTCAATCCTCCTGAACTAATTGGTGAGATTTATTTTGATAGAAGCAATGATGAAGAAAACGATGATTCACAGAAAGCGTAGATTTATGGAAAAGAAAACCGCATTAACCGCATTGAAAGGCAAATATTTCAAAGTCTTTCTTTGCCCAAGTGTTAAACTAATCGAATGTGCAATGGAGCTAGCAACTCCATTTATTATTCGTTATATCATCGATGATGGAATTGCAAAAAATAACATGGATTTAACGATAAAATTGTCCCTTGTTATTTTCGCTCTCGCAATATTAGGCTTCTGCTTTACGATGTTTGGTCAATATTGGGCAGCAAGAGTGAGTGCAGACTATTCTTACGATTTAAGAAAAGATATTTATAGCCATGTTGCTGAATTATCGGAATCTGATTTGAATTCCTATGGTAAACAAAAGCTTCTGACTTTGCTTTCTAATGATGTGTTCTCAATGCAAAATGGCGTCATGATTTTCATGCGTTTCATTTTTCGTCCACCTTTTATCTTGATTGGTGCGACGATTCTTTCTTTTGTCATTGATTGGAAGAGCGGCTTGATTTTCTTGGCGGTAGTTGTTCTATCTGCAGCAATCATTGGCTTAATCATGCTTGTTTCCCCAAAGAAATATGCGGCCATTCAAGCAAACCTTGATGAAATCTCCGTTTTATCAAACGATGCCTTACAAGGTGCTAGACCAATTCGCGCTTTTAATAAACAAGATTACGAAATCAACAAATTCAGCAAATCCGTTGATTCTTATGAAAAGAAGAACATGGGAATGAGTGTTTATAACGCTCTCCTCAACCCATTCACGTTCTTGTTTATCAACTTTGGAATGATTCTCATTGTTTATCTTGAATATCATTTCGGTGTTTTAACCGAAGGATCAACAGTTGGATTTGTAACGATCGGCGAACTCGTTTCCTTGATTTCCTATTTGAATTCGTCTTTAACTGCTCTTATGTCTTTCCAAAGACTCATCGTTTCTTTGAATAAGGCCAAAGCGTCTAAAAAACGTATCGATGATTTCTTTGTTTATGAACCTGCGATTCATAACCTCAAGAAATATCACAAAGAAGATCAGGATAAGAATTTACCATATATTTCTTTCAAAAATGTTTCCCTTACTTATGGTGCAAAAGGAGACAAAATGGCTGTATCTAACTTATCTTTCGACATCAAAGAAGGCGCTTGGATTGGCTTAATTGGTGGAACGGGTTCGGGCAAATCTACGACGATTTCCTTATTAGAAAGACTTTATGAACCATCAGAAGGAGAAATCTTCTACCGTGGAAAACCTCTTGATGAATATGATTTGGATGATTTAAGAAAAGAAATATCCCTTGTTTCTCAAAAACCATCCATATTTAAAGGAACAATACGTTCAAATCTTCTTTTAGCAAAACCTGATGCGACAGAAGAAGAGATCATTACCGCGTTAAAGAAATCTTTGGCTTATGAATATGTCTCTAAATACGACGATTTTCTTGATCATGAAGTAGAGGAGATGGGCGCGAACCTTTCTGGTGGCCAAAAACAAAGGCTTTTAATTGCTAGAGCCATCCTAAAAGGAGGAGATTTATTGATTCTAGATGATTCAACATCCGCTCTCGATTATCTTTCCGATCAAAAGGTTAGACAAAATATCTCTGAAATACCTGGCTTAACGAAAATGATCATTTCTCAAAGAGCAGGCTCATTAAAAGACTGTGACTTAATTCTTGTCTACGACAAAGGGCGAATTATTGCTCAAGGCAAGCATGAAGAATTATTAAAGAGCTGTCCGGTCTACCAAGAAATTTATGACATGCAAAGAAAGGGGGCCTAATTATGATTAAGAAGTTTAAAGCGTTTATTCCATATGTTAAAGGCTCATATTTATTAACTGCTATATCCCTTTTATGTGCTCTTTTGGCGACGGGTTCTAAATTATTTATTCCTTTCCTTGCTGGTAAGTGTGTTAACTTGATGAAAGATGCAATTGAAGCGGGAACTTTTGCAACTCTTGATTTGTCTAAATATTTCATTTTAATGGGTGTTTTGCTTGCCGTTGGCACAATCTTTAGATACATATTTGAC
>CAVDTI010000057.1:4112-8318 GCA_963611905.1 Faecalibacterium prausnitzii
GTTATCAAAAACATTCGTAATAGACTTTTTGAAGCAACACTAGAAAGCCCAATCTCTTCAATCGACCAATCGAGAAAAGGCGATTTGCTTTTACGCTTGGTTAATGACGTAGAAAATGTTCAAACTGGCTTAGTTAGCGGTTTTGCAGCCTTCTATGACGGCATCATTGCTATTTTGATCACCTTGGTTTTCATGTTTACGCTTAATTGGATCTTAGGCTTAGTCGTTGTTGGCTTAACACCAATTTCCATCTTTGTTTCTCGTTTTGTTTCTAAATACAACAGCAAACATTTCCGTAAGCAAAGAAGCTCTCAAGGCTTAGTAAATGCATTCGCTTCTGAAAGCCTTACTAACTCAGAAGCGGTTGCTACCTTAAATATCGGTGAAAAACGCGTTGAAGAATTCGATAAATTATCCGATGATTTCCGTAATTCCACCTTTAAAGCGAACTTAGGCGCATCTACGATAAATCCTTCAACAAGACTCGTTAATTCTTTAATCAATGGCGCGCTAGTTTTAGTTGGCGCTTTAATCATCATCCAAAGTCCTAAGGGTTTAGGGGTTGATGCTTTTGCGGTTGGTGATTTATCCGCTTTCCTTACTTATGCTGCATCATATATGCAACCATTCAACGAAATTTCTAACGTTGTTTCAGAAATTGATTATGCTTTGGCTTCTTTCCAAAGAATTGATGAGACAATCAACGGAAAAAAAGACATTAACGAAGGAAAGAAACTCCTTGAAGGAAGTGTTGATAATCTTGAAGCAAAAAACATTACTTTCTCCTATGATGACAAACGTACAATCATCAAAAACTTTTCTTTGGATATCTATAAAGGCCATAAGATTGCCTTTGTTGGCCCTACAGGATGCGGTAAAACAACGTTAATTAATCTTTTGATGAGATTCTACGATCCTCAAGATGGCGCGTTCTATGCAAATGACATTTCTACCCAAGAATTAGAGAAGACGGCTTTTAGAAAGCATATCGGTATGGTTTTGCAAGATACTTGGATCTTTAACGGAACTGTTTTTGAAAACATTGCCTATGCTAAAGAAGGCGCGACAAGAGAAGAAGTAGAAGAAGCGGCCAAAAAAGCTCAAGCTTCTGCCTTTATCGAACGTTTGCCAAATGGCTATGATACGATTATCAGCGATTCATCGGGCTTATCCGTTGGCGAAAAACAACTTATATGCGTTGCAAGAGTCATGCTTCTTGAACCAGAAATCGTTATTCTTGATGAAGCAACATCAAATATCGACGTTCGTACAGAAAAGCTTCTTTCTGAAGCATTCGACCAACTTATGAAAGGGAAGACTTCCCTTGTTGTCGCTCATAGGCTTTCAACAATCGTCTCTAGCGATTTGATTGTTGTTCTTAAAGATGGAGAAATCATCGAAACTGGTAACCATAAAGAACTTATGGCTAAAGAAGGTTTCTATTTCAATTTATATAACGCTCAGTTCAATTAATTATGAAAGTAAGAAAAATACGAAAGATTTTGTTACCTATTTTATTATCAGGAATGCTATGTAGCTGTACTTTTTCTTACGCTCATCCAATCACACAAGAAGCAGCAAAAACAATAATAAGCAATACTAAGAGTTCCATTAGCAAGAAAGACTACAATTCCTTTTCGAAGATAACTCTTTCCGCTAGTTTAATAGAAAATAGAACGTATTCCTCATTTTCTAAATCAGCATTTCTAACGATTGATTATGAGTTCGAATATACTGCCTCTCCCTATTCTCTTTCTATAAAAGAAACATATGTAAATAAGGAAGAAATGAAAACAAATAACAGTAATGCAGAATATTTAATAACAAAAGGAGATTCTGCATACGAAATTTCTACAAACGGGGGAGAAAAAGAAAATATCAACCAGGAGCAATATAAAAGATTCTGGAGTTTTTGTAATTTCCCTTCCTATATAAAAGAAGTCTCTCAAGGGCTTCTTAACAAGGCTGACACTTTAATAAATTCCGTAGGAAACGAAGGAGAAAATAAGCAAAATAAACTTGTTGGATTTCAAACTTCTTCTAAAGGAGATGATGATTTATCGATTGAATTCCTAGGAAGTGATTTTTCATCTTCCTCTCTTTTCTTTGAAGAAAATTACAATGCTGATACAGCTTCGGAATTAAATATGTATATGAGCGGTGGTCTAATTAATAATTGTTCAACCGCATACGTTTTTGTCGTAAATGAAGACAATGACTATTATTTGGCAGGAAAATACGAAGGAAAGATAAAACATTATCTTACGTATACTGAATGAAATCGAATAAAAGAGATGAAGCAACTATCTCCTATACCATGAGTAGGATTCGTGGAAAAGATACATCTATTGAGATAAAGCTTCGTAAAAAACTATATAAATTAGGATATAGATATAGGGCTAATTCCAAATATATCTTTGGCCATCCTGACATTTCCTTTAAGAAATATAAGGTCGCTGTTTTTTGCGATTCAGAATTTTGGCACGGATATAATTTCGAAGAAAATAAGAAGAAACTTCATTCTCATTTAGACTATTGGATTCCCAAAATTGAAAGAAATATGGCTAGAGATAAGGAAGTAAATGCAAAGCTTAAAGATGATGGCTATATCGTTCTAAGATTTTGGGGCAATGAAATAAACAAAAATCTTGATGAATGTGTTAAACAAATAGTTGATGCACTAGACTCACGTGGCTATAAAAAAATCCCTCAATAGAGGGACTTTTCATTGTGATCAGTTACTTATTTTGCGCCGTTGTTCTTGTCTGCAAAGATGTTAAGGAGACCAAGTCCTGCGCCCAAGAAAGAGAAGACGATGACACAAATTGTGCCAGCACCAAGGGAAATTTCTGGGTGAGCAGCATAGAAATGGCTAACATTATCACCACTTGCGGCAATATAGAAGTCGATGACAAAGAAGAATAATACGCCAACACCAATACCAAGAACAATCTCGATAAATGGAATGAATTTCTTTCCAGAATCACCAAGGATAAAGCCGACGAAGCCAACTAAGGCTAAAACAATTAAACCAACAAATCCACCAACTATTGGCCAGACAACGTTGGCATCGCTATTATGCATACCAAACATTGCAACGAAGATATTTCCTTCTCCTGAATCAACCTTCTCAGCAAAGATGTTGGCAAACATACACATAATTGCAACAAAAGCGCATGCTGCGACAAGAATGGAGAACACTCTGGTATTAGATTTCTTTTTCATACTTATACGTCCTTTTCAAAATAAAAACTACTAGGCGTTAAACCTACATGGGTTATTCTACCCTTAATTTAAAAGTGCATAAAGTACTTTATTCATAGAATAAGTTATTTTTCTTAAATCACTAGTAAAGTATAATGTTGATATGGAAATATTTGATAGCGTAATGCAAGTTTTGATTATGTATAGCTCGCTTTTCTTCTTAGGGGCGCTTGGTGGATGGATTATAGAATTATTCTTCAGAAGATATGTCTCACAAAAACGCTGGGTAAACCCTGGTTTTCTTGCGGGGCCTGTGGTTCCTTTATATGGGTTTGGATTAGTTAGTTTTTATTTCTTTGCAAATGTTATTCCTTGGCAAAACATTTCTCAATACGAATGGCTAAACACATTAATTGAAACCTTTTCCGCTGGTGTATTTATGACTGTTATCGAATATATCGCCGGTTTGATCTTTATTAAGGGGATGCAAATTAAGTTATGGGACTATTCTAGAAGGCTATGGAATATCCAAGGAATTATTTGCCCTTTATTTAGCTTGATTTGGCTTGCTTGTGGGGCGGCATATGTCTATTTATGCAATGGCATGTTTGTATCTTTCACAAATGTAGTAGGCAAATATTGGTCTTATCTAACATTTCCTATCGGCTTGTTTTATGGCATCTTAATTGTTGATTTTGGTTACTCTCTTCATCTTGCGACAAAAATCAAAAAAGCCCTGGCAAATTCCAAAGCTATTGCATCTTGGGAGAAAATTAAGATTACGATTAGAGATCGTCTTAATGAGAAAAAAGAGAAATCTGATTTCTTCTTTGCTTTTTCTAGCAAGAAAGAGGAATTTGATTTGATGGTTAGGGAAGCGGTCGCTAAATCAAAGAAAGAATACGATGATTTCCTTGCCGCAAGAATGGCAAAAAGAAAAGCCAAAAAGGATAAATAAATATGAAACCTTTATCATGGGCTTTGCTGGGCTTGTATATTGTT
>CAVDTI010000057.1:8328-11517 GCA_963611905.1 Faecalibacterium prausnitzii
ATGAGAAGTGGAGAAAGATAACAAAACCTTTTTGCATGTTACCATTGATTGGTTTTGTCTTAAGCACAAATATCGGCCATTATTGGCTTTGGATATCGATTATTTTTGCTTGGGTTGGAGACGTCTTATTCATATTTAAGCATAAAAAGGCGTTTGTTCTTGTGGGGATATTAACTTTTTTAGGTGCTCATTTATTTTATTTATTTGAATTCTTGGAACTATTTAAGGCAGCGGATCAAGGCTTAGTAAGTTCTTACTCTTTCTTTTTACGCTTCTATCCTTTATCAATAATTCCTGCAATACCTGTTTCTTATTTCCTTTCGAAGAAAGATTGGAAATTAACAATTGTTGGTTCGATATACCAATCAGCTTTGATTGCGGTTTTTGCTTCTTCTATTTTTGCTTTAGTAAACACTGGAACGTTATTTTATATATTCATAATGATCGGTGCTCTCTTTTATTATTCGAGTGATTTTATTAATGCCTATACCTTATATATTAAAAAAGTGAAGAAGAGAGAAGTTTATATCATGTCTTTCTATCTTCTTGCACAACTTTTAATCGTTTTCGGAATTACTTTGATAACTTCGACTTTATTTTGAGACTAAATAATTAAGGAGACCTTTTAGGGCTTTAGAACGGTGAGAAACCTTATTCTTTTCCTCATCGCTAACATCGCCAAAACAAATTCCTCCTTCATCCGCTTTAAAAATAGGATCATAGCCAAATCCATTATAGCCACCGATTGTTTCTAAAATACTACCTTCACATACTCCATCGAAGAAATGTGGTTTTTCGTTCTTTTCTTCTAATAGGCATATGCAGCAGTGGTATCTAGCCTTACGGTTTGTCTTTCCTTTTAATAAAGAGAGGATGTGTTCATCTACTACACGGTAATCATTAGATATAGATGAAGCCCATCTAGCCGAATGTATGCCAGGGAACGCTTCGCCTAAGGCGTCTATTTCAATTCCTGAATCATCTGATATAACACACATGTTAAGGATATTTGCTAAAGATTTTGCCTTAATATAAGCGTTTTCTTGATAATTTTTGCCATTTTCGTTTGGCTCATTATGAACGTCGAAATCTTTATCGGAGAGAACCTCATATCCTAATGGTTCAAGAATTTCCTTGAATTCACGTACTTTGTTTGGATTATGTGTTGCAATTACTATCTGTTTCTTTTCCATATTTTATTCCTTATTAATAATCTAATGTTAATTATTATAGTCACAAATGAATACATATTGTTCATAAATGTGATAAATACTTGTTTTTCTAATATTCGTGTATCATTAAAATTATTGAAAGTAACAAAAAAAGAAAAAATGTTACTAAAATCGTTGACACCATTATTTATTCTATGTAAACTATGTGCGTAACAAAGATACAAACAAAAAAGAATTGTTACAAAAAGTGAGGAAAAAGTTATGAAAAATACAAAGAAAGTTATGTTGGCTGCCGTTGGAGCGCTTCTTACGGGCTTTGGTTCAGTCGCGTTATCAATGAAATCCAATGATGCTAACAACGATACAGTTCTTACAAACACAAATAACATTTCATTAGTTAATAACAACACTGGATATAATTTAGTTTCTAATGCCGCTTCAGCAACCGCCACAAAAGGAACTACTTCTAGCGGATTTGATTTCTCATCAATGATTGTTGAAGGCATTCAAAGAGGTGGCGCAAACTTAATCGGATCTGCCATTTCTGGCTTAGCAGAATCTGCTTTCAATGCCGTTCTTAAAGAAATGGGTTTTGATACAAGAAGTGTTACGGAGAAAAACAATTCGATAAAATCGAAGGACAAATCGACACATTACAAAAAACCTTAGAAAAAGGCATTAGCGATATTCAAAGAGAAATGGTTGAAATCAATAACAAGAACATCATGTCTGAAGTTCTTGGCAAGATTAAGGGTGTCCAGACTCCTGTTGCCTCCAAGATGGCCGTTTTAGCTGACATCTCTAAAAAAGAACTAGAAAAGCATGACGAAAAGGAACTTAAGGCCGAAAAGGAAACGTTCTTAAAATCCTTAGGCACATTAAAATTTGCTAAGCTTAGCGAGAATAATCTCTGGAATGCTACTGAAACCTTAGCGAATGCCATCCTCGTTCCCTTTCAAGCCAACTCTAAATTAAGCATCTTCGATTTATACGAAGACACATATGGAACTCTTGAAACTTGGGACTACATGACCATCAAACCAAGAACGCAATTCATTGCTTACTTAGGATTCACCGTTAACAGCTTATGCCAATTAGCTAAACTCAATGCTAGCTATCAAATGAGCCAGCTTAAAGCCGGTGATTCCAATCTTAAAGATTATGAAAAAGGCGTTGAAGCGATGGTTAAAGCTGTTAATACCTTAAATGAATGCTTAAAAGGTGAGTTAGATAAATTAAGTGCCATCAAAAAACAACATGATGAGCAAGGTATCATCACCCATAGAGACAGAGTTGCGGATAAGAGTGGTAATGTCACAATCAAAAATGGCATCAGTGTTTCTACAAGATTAATGCCCGTCACAGCTGCTGATAACGAATATAACTATGTTTCTTACAAGAGCGATAAAAATACTGCTCATGTTGTTAGAGACTGGAATAGTGGCCAAGACGTCATCTGGGAAAACAATGTTTATACCCTTGATTGCAACGAACAAGCTGACTTATATAAGACCGTCATCAATGAATATAAGGACTATAACAAAGCCTTAGGAAAAACAAACTACTCCGACTTCACGGTTAAAGATTACCTTCTTGCTGCAGGATTTACTTGCAAGGAGAAAGATCTCTTCGATAAAGCAAAAGGTTTCTATAAATGCATCAACTGTAATAGCTACAATGGTGGTAGAGATAACATCTGGTCCACTGAAAGAAAGAATGACCTTAACGTTACCTATTACGATTTCTCTAAAGCAGAAGATGAAGCAAAGAGCAGCGTAACCTACGATAGAGTCACATATTATAAAGGTGGATGGTTCAGCAGTGGACACTTCACTAACGATAAGCAAGACGCCATCAACGATTACTATCTCTGCTTCTTAGGAACTGATCAAAAGACAATTCTCGGCAAGCTTAGCAAGACCACGATTGAAAAAGTTACAAGCCAAACTGGCAAGGGCAACAACTGGAACAATCACTTCAAAGGCCGCAGAACTTATAAAGAAGGCCAAGATAAAGC
>CAVDTI010000058.1:0-4717 GCA_963611905.1 Faecalibacterium prausnitzii
AGAATATTGAGCCGTATGAACATCTTGAAAAAATTTAAACAACTATTTGATCCAATCGATCTTACTAAAGGCAACATTTGGAAGGATATATTCGTCTTCTCTCTTCCGATCATGCTTTCGACATTGCTGCAAAAAATCTATTCTTTGATTGATACGATTATTTGTGGTCAGACATTAAATGACGCATCTGTTGCCGCAGTAACAAACACCACGACAATTGTTATATTAATTCTTCAATTCTCAATTGGATGTGCCTCAGGATTCTCTGTTGTTCTTTCTAAAAAGATTGGTCAGCATTCTCTTGAAGGAGCAAGAAAATCTATCTGGACTCAGATCGTTTTATCAGTAATCATCACGATAATTCTGTCTGTTGTCGGTTGCTTGGTTCTTGATTATTTGCTTGCTTGGATAGGAATTTATCCAAGTTCAACCGATCAATATATGCAAGCTGAATATGAAGCGGCAAAAACTTATCTTTTAATTATCGTTGGCACTTCTTTCTCCCAAATCATCTATAACCTAGCTGTAACTTGTTTAAGAGCCTACGGAGATTCATTCACACCATTTGTCTTCTTGTTTATCTCGGCAGTCTTAAACGTCGTTCTTGATATCGTATTTATTGTCGTCTTCCAATGGGGCGTTGCTGGTGCGGCCTGGGCTACAGTTTTAGCACAAGCTTTAGCTGGTTTTGCTTCTTGGGTTTATCTTTTCTATCATTACAAAGAGTTACGTTTCAAAAAAGAAGATTTACACATCACTTGGGGAGACGTTGGAGAACACTTAAAGAACGGTCTTCCTTTGGCGTTTAATTTCTCAATTCTTTCCATTGGCACAATCATAATGTCTGGAACAATCATTTCGTTCGATCGTCTTCCTAATGGAAACATGAATCCTTCTCTTCCTGCTCAATTAGGCTACGGCGTCGCTTGCAAAGTTTTCCAACTTGCTATGGGTTTCCAAGAATCGTTAGGCTTGGCGATGATTTCCTTTATGGCACAAAACCTTGGTGCAGGAGAAAATGAGCGTATCAAAAAAGGCTTCAAGACCTCAATTGTCTATGGACTTATAATTACAACTCTTATTAACGTTATCGTCTTGCCTCTTACAATCAATGGAGCATATCAATATTTATTCTTATCTGTTGAAAAGATTACCCCTGAATCTATTAAATGGGGCAACGCCTATCTATACACAGCAATTCCTATGATGTATGTCCTTATGATGTTGTTTATCTTTAGAAACTGCCTTGAAGGATTAGAAAAACCACTTTTCCCTTTCTTAGCTGGTATTTCTGAGTTATTTGCTAGGGTTATTATTTGTTCCTTTATCCCAGTTTTAATAAATGGCGGTCCACTAAATTCAGAGGCTTCTATTTGGGCTTTTGTTGGTGCTTCAGCGGGCGATCCAGGGGCTTGGGTGTTTGCGACCTTAACCATGATCGTCCCAATGCTTCTAGCAATTTATCGCCCAAAGAAAGATTCATCTACTCAGCAAGAAAAACACGAGATTCTCTAATTTTTATACGATTACGTTTGCAATTGCTATCTTTCAAGGCGTCTTGAATGTACTTATTTTTGCTAGCAAGAAGAGTCTTGAAACCAAAGGTTAAAGAAATTTGCTTTGCCAAATCAGCAATATCCATTTCTCCTTGTTCTTTTAGAATGTCTGACGCACAATTGGCAATCTCTTGATAGGAAATATCGCTTAGCGTTCTCTTTGACTTGTTTTCTGGGTCTAGCCTATAGTTACGGAAAGAAGACTCATCAAAATCAGTAGGAACAAAGAACGTAACCGAACCATTTTGAATTTTCTTTATCTTGCTCCTAAGGGTATCAAGCGCTCTATCGATTTTATCTTTAGAGGTTGAACCAACTCTCTTTTTCCCGGTGTCTTCACAATAACGTCTATATATTAATTCCTTAGAAATAGGTCCTTCAAAATAGATAAGGCTGAGGATGTATGGAGAAACATCTTCATCGCTATTTATTTTCTCTTCAGAAAGTTGATATGGAATTGATTTTTTAGCTATTGCTTGCTTAACAAATATAGGTTTTTTGATCCTTTCTTTGCTAGTTTCTTGAGCATTAGGATTGCTTACAATATTGTTTAGAAGGGCGATTATCCTTTGTACAACTTCATTGCGATGATCAAGATATTCTGAAGCGTATACGTTATATATATTCCATCCTAAATGAGATAAAACGTTAGGCTCATTAATGTGGCGATCACGGCAGCTCATCGAAGCAAAATTATCATTATCCAAAAGAACTCCTAAAAGGTAATTTGTCGGATCTTCCTTTAAAGATATAGCCAAATCGATCTTAAATGATGATTGACCTAGGTTTGTATCAACGTTATAACCCGCTTTTCTAAGGTCTTCAGCAAGATACACTTCGATTCCTTCTTCTTTATATGGGGAATTTTCCGCATTAAGAGGGAGGAAATCATATCCTTTCTTAGCAAACGTTAAGAAATCCTTGAGATATTGTGCACCATTATTTTTTGCTTTTTCCGCTTTAATATCGCTTGGTTCTAAGGAAGTAAAAACAATCATTTCTTCTCTTCCTCTTGATATAGCAACATTTAATCTTCTTTCGCCCTTTTTCAATGATAAAGGGCCAAAATTAAGAGAGATTGTTCCGTTTTTATCTGGACCATAAGTAGTAGAGAAAAGGATAACATCTCTTTCATCCCCCTGAACATTTTCAAGATTTTTAATAAAGATCTTTTCTCCGCCTGGTTCTACGTTAACGTCATTTAGCTTACTTAATTCTTTGTCTAAAAGATCGTCGATGACATTTTGTTGTGCTTCGTTAAAAGTAATAACACCAATCGAATGTGTACGAAGTTCCTTATCTTTTAAACGGCGAACGATTTCCTTAACGACTTCCTTCGCTTCTTGACGGTTAACCCCTCTTCCTCTTTCATAAGTTCCTTCGACATAACGATAGGAAACAGCGGCCATATCGTTTTTAGGAGATGGGAAAGTTAAAAGAGTATTTTCATAGAATTTATTGTTAGAGAAGGCAATAAGTGATTCGTGATGTGAGCGGTAATGCCACAAAAGTCTTCTTCTAGGCAAGCCTAAAACAATAGCATCATCAAGAAGAGACTCTAAATCTTCGTCCAACGAGGCGAAATTATAGTCAGAATCGTTATTTCCAATTGTTGAGGTAAAAAATGAAGTTGGTGGCATCTGTTGCTCATCACCTGCAATAACCACGCTCTTTGCTCTAGCTATTGCGCCAATTGCCTCAGATGTAGGGATTTGTGAGGCCTCATCGAAAATGACAACATCAAATTTATAGTCATTAATGTCTAAGAATTGCGAGACCGAAATTGGTGACATCATAAAACATGGTGTGAGATTAGAGATAACATCTTTGTAATTATGGAATATTTGTCTAAGTGATACCCCTCTTCCGCCGTTCTTACAAAGCTTTGCTAGTTGATTGTAAGAAGTTGAGCCAGCAAAATGGAAAGCATCAGATGGATAAGAAGATGAAATCTTTGATGCGGTCATAATTGTCGAAAGAGAAACGAATTCATTTAAATCTTTGGCATATTGATGGACAAGGGAATCGATTTCTTTGTTTGAAAGAAGGGCTAAATTATCATCTTTCAAACGCTTGCTAAAGATTGATGCAGCCACAGATTTCCTAAAATTACTAGCAAAAACCCCTTCTTTTAATGTTCCTTTTTTGAAAGAAGAAACATAATCGCTTGGCAAAATGTCTCCAAGTTCATCCAATTTCAACAACAGACTCGTCCATTCAGCTAGGTTTCCAATTGAGCCAATGGCAGAACGAATCTTGCTATAAAGAACTCCAAAATATTCACCATCATCTGGATATAAGTCGAGATCGAAAGTATAGAGATCTAACAAGCTCTTTTTCTCGTTAATAAAAGCGTAATAATCTTTAAGCAATTTATTATTGTTTTTGCAGAAAACGCTTCCTTGGTCTAAATCAGAAATATATCCGACAAACTTCTCACGTTTTTCCGGGAGATAATCTAATTTCAAAATGTTTTTCGATATGGTTAAGGTCGCTTCGAATTCTTTCAAGGTTTCTTCTCCATCTGGATATGTTTTGAATTGGTGATTAGATAGGAAGAAACGAACGTATGCGTCGAGCTTATTAAGATTTCCCTCTTGCTTTTGGATGTATTTCAAAATCTCCAAAGAGGATCTTAGATTCTCTCCTTTTAACATCTCTTTGTCTTTAACAAAAGGTTTCACCTTCGCTTTGAGGGCTTTCATTCTATTAATGCGCTTAAAGAAAGAAAGTGATTCTATTTCTAGATATTCTTTTTCTAATTCTTCACCGTTTAGTGAAAATACGCCTTCTTTAAAAGAAGTTAGCAATTTCTCTTTGCATTTAACGATGTCAATTCTTAAATTTAGGCCTTTGCGAATTTCTTCTTCGCTATTAACGAAGTTTTCATCAAGATAGCAATCATGCCAGGTGTTTTTGCCATCACGAAGAATTTCGATTATTTCGACAAAAGATTTTACGTTATTAAATGTAGATTCAAGGCATCCTTGTTTATGGAAAACGTTATATGCGTCGAGTTTTAGCTCTTGTAACATTGGCAATAATAGTTCAAGTTCTTTCTTTAACGCATCGCGATATTCCATGGAATATTCACGTTTTTGGAAACCAAGGAAAGAAGACGAAGAATATGATTCGAAATTTGCAGATATATTACAAATATC
>CAVDTI010000059.1:0-6203 GCA_963611905.1 Faecalibacterium prausnitzii
GGTCTTTTTTAGACTCTGTGAATTAATGGGGATGACGAAAAAACTCATCCCGATTAAAATTCACGGAGCCGAAATGCTTCTCTAGGATTTCTAGGGGAGCATTTTCTTTTTTATGCTACAATCATTACATGCAAATTCTTGAGTATGACGTTCTAAAAAATATATATAAAAAGAATGGATATTCTCTTTATATTGTTGGAGGCACATCGAGAGACTTGCTTCTTGGCAATACGTGCGATGATTTTGATTTTGTAACTGATGCAACACCGGATGAAGAACGAAGTTTTCTTCCTGAGGCAAATTACCATTTTGCTAAGTATGGATCGATCCATCTTAAGGTGAACGGAAACATGATTGATATCACAACCTTACGTGAAGAAGCTGACTATCTTGATCATCGCCATCCTGGAAAGATCAAATTCGTTAAAGATCTTTCTATTGATTACAAAAGAAGGGATTTCACAATAAATGCTTTGTATTTAGATGAAAATTATAAAGTTATAGATTTCTGTGATGGGTTAAAAGACTTAGAAAACAAAATAATTAGATTTATTGGTGATCCGAGAAAACGTATTGAAGAAGACCCGTTAAGGATATGTCGTGCGGAGAGATTTGCTAGGAGATTGGGGTTCTTTATTGAAGAAGACACATTGATTGCAATTAAGGAAAAACGTTATCTTCTCAATGAATTAAACCCTGCTAAACTAATGGAAGAAGAAAAGAAAGGTTGGATAAGAAAATGAATCGTGGTAACGCTTTGATAAATGCAGTAAGCTTTGAATATTTGCTACTAGACTCTTATAGCAAGCTTTCTTTAAGTGAGGATGAGCTTGTTACTTGCTTGATGATTAAGCATCTTTCTGATCAAGGAAATAGTTTCGTTAACGCTGATATGCTTGCTTTGAAAATGAATCTTGGCACAAAAGAAATAAACGAAATCATGGCTTCTTTGATGAAAAAAGGCTATTTGACGTATGACCATGATGAGGAAAATAAGTTAACAGTTTCTCTCGCTCCGCTTGAAAACAAGGTTAAGAAAGAATTTGCCTTTTCTTTAGCAAGAGAGCAAAACAATTCTCTTAATAAAGAAAGAGAAGAAGAAATGCAAAAGATCGTCTCCATTTTTGAAGACAAACTAGCAAGAACCTTAACTCCGTTAGAAATCTCTACGATCAATGATTGGCTAGATAACGGCTACGATCAAGATATGATTAGGAATGCTCTTTTAGACGCGCTAAATTCTGGAAAAAAGAATATTCGTGCGGTGAATAAAATCTTAATTAATCGCAGAAAACAAGATGACATTCAAAAAGAAGGCGCATCGGCGGTAAACGATCGTTGGGATAAGAGCGTTGAAGAAACGATTCAAGCGGCCAAAGCCTTATGGGGTGACCCTAATGACAAATAAGGAAGAAGAAGTTATTTCTTTCCTTAAAGAAAAATATCCTGAAGCAAAAACTACACTTATCTTTCATTCTTCTTTTGAATGTCTTGTGGCGATTTCTTTATCTGCCCAGACAACTGATAAGTCTGTTAATAAGGTAACTCCTGCTTTATTTAAGAAATATCCTTCGGCAAAAGAAATGGCTAAGGCAGATGTTTCTGATATTGAAGATTTGATTCATTCATTGGGACTATTTCGAAATAAAGCAAAGAATATTTCTCTCTTATCAAAAGAATTGTTGAACAGATATGCTGGAGATGTTCCGCTTAATAAAAAAGAATTGATTTCCTTACCCGGTGTAGGAAATAAAACTGCAGGCGTCTTTCTTTTGGAAATGGGGATTGAGCCGTATTTCCCAGTGGATACACATATAAAAAGAGTGTCTTCACGTTTAGGGTATGCTAAAAAAGATGAAGATCCATTAAAGATTGAAACTCGTTTGGAAAAGAAATTTCCTAAGGAAGAATGGACGTTTCTCCATCATTCTTTCATCTTTTTTGGAAGAGATATTTGTAAGGCGAATGAACCTAGATGTTCAGAATGTAGGCTAGGAAAATATTGTTCTTATTTAAAGAAACATTCATCTACTGCGGCTAAGTAATCAAGTCGTGGTAGATATTTTTCTTTGACTTGAATGCCGTTTTCTTTGATGTTTTTGACTGGGATTGATTCTCTAGGCTTCTCTTTGTAGAAGGCGCAAACATATTTTGCAGGGAGAAGATATATTTCGTTCAATGGAACGATTTCAATTAGGAAGAATGCTATCGCTCCTAAAGCAAGAACTGCATTTAGATGCTCAATTTGTTGTTTAGGGATGTTTTTCAAAGGAAAAGATGTTTTCGAATGAGTGCTTTTTGCTTCGAAATCAACATATAAGCCTTTATATATACCGTTATAGTCGGTCGTAGATGGTTCTTGAAAGAAGGCTTCTGTTATCTTCGCACCATGCATGTAGTCGACATTGATAATCTTGATTGGTGTAGGTTTTTTGTGAATTACAGCTAGACCCTTTGAAAGATAATATTCATTGCTTTTGTTGATTTCGTCTTCAAAAGACATTCCTCTGTTTCCGGCTTGGATTTTGAGGTTATATTTCTTTTTCGGAGCTTTCTTTTTCGTTAGTTCCTTAGATGCTGTTGGGACTTTTACACCTGCGGGGTAATGGATACTCACTTAAAATGATCCTCCAACATTTTTTGATACATTTCTGGTGTAACGGCGATATTGTTATTAAGAGCAGTAATTAATTCTCTAAGAATTGGTTTGATTCTTTGAGAACATAAGGCTTTTCTATATTCCCTAGCAAAGATATCAGGATGTTTGATTGCTGCTTTATATAAATTCAAAAGATTAAGTGCATCATACATTGCATCATGTGCTTTCCCATCGAATTCTAAGCCAAAAACTTTCAAATAATTGGTTAAAGAATATGGATTACCATGATCATCTTGAATATAGGTGCCAAGAATACGTTGCAAATCTAGATGCCTTTTGTAGATATTTCTGGCATAGGATGGGTTTAAATCCCTATATTCAGCCATGGTATTCTTGACAATGACGATATCGTGATCTGAGAAGGTGACAAAACGACAACTTTCCCAGAATTTGCCAACGTATTTCCTAAAGGAAGAAAGAACGCTTGGAAAATCTTCACCATGATCTTGTAACATTTTCTCGGTTATTCCAGTTAGCTTTGTGACGGTAAAGCCGATCTGGTGATGGGCTTTAACATAACGTTTAAAAGGTTTATGAACCTTCTTGATAGATCCATCTTTATTTATCTCGGCAATGTAGGCACCAATTTCAATCATCTCCGAGGTGAAGGAGGTTGCTTCTAGATCAAGGAAGACCAATGCTTTCAAATCTTTTGTCTCTTTAAGGAAAATGTTCATAGAAAGATTGTACCACTTATTAAAAGTTTGTCTTCTAGGAAGAAAATAAGTGCATACATCTTTAATGTTTTTCGATATTTCAATATAATTGAAAGGCGTTATGGCAGAGAAGAGACTTTTAAGTGAAAAAGATATCTTGAATAAAAAATTCAAGAAAGACATTAAGGGATACGATGCTCAAGAAGTGGATGAATTCCTTGATGATGTCATTAAAGATTATCTTTCTTTCCAAAAAGAAATCATCTCACTTAATGCCTATGCGGAATCTTTGAAAGGGAAGATCGGTCAGATTGAAGCGAAAACTAACATGCCTGATGTTCTTTCATTAAAGAAACGCATACACGATCTTGAACTCGAGAATGCATCCTACAAGAACAAACTTTCTGGTTTGCAAGAAGGCGATAGAGTTAACTCGGAAAACGTTGACTACATCAAGAGAATTCGCCAATTAGAAAACTTTGTTTGGCAATTAGGATACAATCCAATGACCTTCAAGAAGAAAAACCTCTAATCCGGTCCAGGCGATTGCTAGGAAACTAGAGGAAAGTCCATGCTCGCACAGTCTGCGATGGCTGTAGTGATTGCGCAAAGCCAATAAATAAGCTTTGGCACGTAGGAGTGCGTGACGGCGGCGAATTAGCTCACGTAGTTAAGGAACCATAAAGTGCCACAGAGACGAGCTTGTTAGCGATAACAAGATGAAACGTTGGTAAACCCCACAAGCGAGAAACCCAAATTTGGTAGGGGAAGAAGAGAAAGCGAACTGAAGTAATCTCTTCCAGGGAAACCTGAGATTAATTATCGCCCTCGACAGAACATGGCTTATCGGACCGGATACTCATTTATTAATTGCAAAGGAAAATAGATATATGAACATACCTACAAAGATTACGACTGCAAGAATTGTTCTTGTTTTAGGCTTATTGGCATTTTTGCTGGTATTTGATTTTATCCCTGATTATC
Source organism: Faecalibacterium prausnitzii (assembly GCA_963611905.1). Classification (GTDB taxonomy): domain Bacteria; phylum Bacillota_I; class Bacilli_A; order RFN20; family CAG-826; genus UBA4951. The sequence goes on from CAVDTI010000059.1 coordinate 4,300, forward strand.
AACCGATTGCTTTTGGGCCAAACGGTTCAATCAATTTGGTTTATTTGATTGCCATGGTCGTTTTTGTTATCGCTTCTTTTACCGATACACTTGATGGATATTTGGCTCGTAAGTGGAACCAAGTCACGGATTTAGGCAAGTTTCTTGATCCTGTCGCGGATAAATTGTTAGTTAATTCTATTCTTATTTATCTCCTTGTTTCACGTTTTGGCAATATGTCTATTCCAGTATTTGCAGTAATTATTATGATTGCAAGGGACTTAGTTGTTGATGCGTTACGTTTTGTTGCGGCAAGTAAGGGTATTGTTTTAGCAGCAAATGTCTTTGGAAAATTAAAGACCATCTTCCAAATGGTAGCCATTCCTGTTGTCTTACTTAATGGTTGGCCATTCTCTTATTTCGATTTATCTTGGAATTCATATCTTAGAATTGCCAATATCTTAGTTTATTTAGCAACTGCGATGTCTCTTTTATCTGGCATTATCTATGTTGCTCAAAACTTTTCAGTTTTTAAGGAGCAAAAACAATGATTGATTTAGCAAAAGCAGAAAAGGTTGTTAAAGCCTTCGTTAAAGAAAATTTAACTTTAGGAAGCGTTGAATCGCTAACTGGTGGTCTATTTTCTAGCACTATTTGTTCCGTTCCTGGAGCAAGTAAGATTTTTAAAGGTGGATTGGTAACGTATTCTGCTGAACTTAAGACGAAATTAGACGAGGTATCTCCAAACACGATTAGGCAATATGGCGTGGTTTCCAAAGAAGTCGCAGATTCAATGGCAATAAATGGAAGAAAGAAACTTGACGTTGATGTTTGTGTTTCTTTTACAGGTAACGCTGGACCTAGCAAAGAAGCGGGATATGCGCCCGTTGGTAGAGTAAATATGTGCATTGCGACAAAATACGGAATTATTGAAATGCAGCAAGAATTTAATCTTTCTCGCAATGACATGAGAGAGGCTTGTGTCGATGCGATGCTTGATCGCCTTATTGCAATTTTCGAAGATTAATTGTCCGAAATTGAAAAAAGGGGTCTATTAATACTTGAGGAGAATGTTTTATGGCAAAAAAAGAAACAGAACAAATAAATACGAAAGACAAAGATGCTGCCCTTGAAGCAGCCTTACGTTCAATCGAGAAAGCCTATGGTAAGGGCTCGGTTATGAGAATGGGAGAGAAACCCCATGTTAATGTCGATGTTGTTCCTTCAGGCTCCCTTTTATTGGATCAAGCGATTGGTATTGGTGGCTATCCAAAAGGAAGAATCATCGAAATTTTCGGACCTGAATCATCGGGTAAGACAACGCTTGCTTTACATGCTGTAGCTGAAGCGCAAAAGAAGGGTGGAAGAGCTGCTTACGTTGATGCGGAGCACGCGATTGATCCAGAATATGCGGCTCATTTAGGAGTAGATATTAATGAATTGATTCTTTCCCAACCAGATTCAGGAGAACAAGCTCTTGAAATTGTTGAGATGCTTGCTGAAAGCGGCGCAATTGATGTTATTGTCGTCGATTCAGTCGCAGCTTTGGTTCCTCAACAGGAATTAGATGGTGTAATGTCAGATAACCAAGTTGGTTTACAAGCTAGATTAATGTCTAAGGCTATGCGTAAACTTGCTGGTATCCTTTCTAAGACAAATTGCTTAGTTATTTTCATCAACCAGTTACGTGAAAAAGTTGGTGTCATGTATGGAAATCCAGAAACCACGACTGGTGGAAGAGCTTTGAAATTCTACGCATCAGTCCGTTTAGATATTAGAAGACAAGACGCGATTAAACTTGGAACGAATATTATTGGCAACAGCGTCCGAGTGAAGGTCGTTAAAAATAAGGTTGCTCCGCCATTTAAGAGCTGCTCAATCGATATTATCTATGGCACAGGCATCTCTAAAGAAGGAGAAACCGT
>CAVDTI010000060.1:0-4727 GCA_963611905.1 Faecalibacterium prausnitzii
TGGTTGCTTAAGAATATCAACACTTCGTTTTATTTATGCATTATCGAAATACCGATAATTGTATTAATGACAATTTAATTCGTTTATTATTCTTTATTAAGTAAAAATGATGAATATAACAATGAATTAAAATGATTTAATTAAAAAACAAAAATCTAATAAAAATGTCACGTAGTTATCGTGACATTATTCATTAATGTTAATACTAATTATAAACTAATATAATACTATTTCCATTCAACTGGTTTCTCTTCGCCGTTTTTGAGACGCTTGATGTTAGAAGAATGCCTTGCAATAAGAATAAGCATTATCAATGTGCTTATAGTGGCCTCTTCCCAACCATAATAAACTCCGCCGCCATAACCTAGATTAAACATGAAGTAATCCATTATGCGTTGACCATTAGAATTTAATAGTAATCTAATGACAAACAAGCCCCATTGGATGATAACAATGATGATACTGGTAAATATTGTGGCAGCAGACATAACGTGTTTTTTCTTGAATAGAGCGGTAAACACACCTACGCAGAGAGCGAAATTTAAAAAGCCTTGCCCTCCGGTTGATCCCATAAAGCACGCTACAGCTTTGCCGCCTTTAAAACCGATCCAAGGCGAAAAACAATGGCCTAATGCGGCAAACAAGAGGACCATGTAGTTATAAAAAACGCCATCGTCCCAAATTTTGTGATTCGTTCTTATTCCGGAAAATCTCATAAAAGCCCAGACAGTCCAGAAGGCAACGAGAGTTTTTAAAATATCAAGGACGATCACTATTACACCGACTTTTTTCCCAAAAACTCTTCCGGAATTTGTTCCGCCAGAATTACGTGAGCCATAATCCCTGGGATCTTTTCCAAAGAACAGCTTTCCGATAACGACTCCATTTGGAATGCTTCCGAGTAAAAAACCATACAAGCAAATAATGACAGCTATTAACACATTGCACATTACATCGTTCATTTTCTTTCCTCGCTTCTTCTTCTTAAAAATCTTAAATATTATCTATTAGATAACGTTACTTTTTCAACATACTTTGCTATAATACTAACCAGGTAAAAGTAGACTTATGGACGATATTGAAAAAGCAGAAAGTAATTATACAGCTAGAAACATCGAAGTTTTAAGCGAGCTTGAAGGCGTAAGAAAACGCCCTGGCATGTACATCGGAAGTACAAATTTAAACGGTTTACACCATTTGGTGTGGGAAATCGTCGATAATGCCGTCGACGAAGCGGTTAACGGATATGGTAAAAAAATTACCGTAACCATGCTAAAAGACGGCTCAATTTCAGTAGAAGATGAAGGACGTGGCATTCCTATCGACATTCATCCTCAAGCTAAAATTCCTGCCGTACAGCTCATTTACACGACATTACATTCTGGTGGCAAATTCAATAGTAAAGTCTATCAAGTTTCTGGTGGTCTTCACGGTGTTGGCGCGACTGTAACTAACGCCTTATCAGAATTTTGCGAAGTTACCATATATCGTGATGGAAAGATTTATCACATATCTTTTCATAACGGCGGAGAACTTTTACAACCTCTAGAAATCATCGGAACATCCAACAAACATGGAACATGCGTCCATTTCAAACCTGACCCATCGATTTTCCCTAATGTTAAATTCTCTTGGGATACGATTTATAACCGCTTAGAAGAGAAAAGTTATCTTTTAACTGGCGTGCATTTTGTTCTAAAAGATCAAAAAACCGGCAATTCTCATGATTTTTATACGGAACACGGTTTAAGAGAGTACGTCCAATCGTTAACTCAAAACAAAACACCTATTGGAGAAACTATAGATTTTGTTGATAGATCAAATCCTATTGTTGTAGAGATCGCCATGCAATGGTGCTCTCAAGACTATAACGAGAGCATCCTTTCGTATGCAAACGACGTAAAAACCGGTGACGGTGGAACTCACGAAGTTGGTTTTAAGACGTCTTTAACTAAGACGCTTAACGATTTCGCTCAGCAAAATGAGTTGATTCGCCCCAATCAAACAATCGACGGAAGTGATATAAGAGAAGGTTTAACCGCCATCGTTTCCGTTAAGATTCCTGAAGAAAAGCTCGAATATGAAGGACAAACAAAGGGCAAATTAGGCACACCAGAAGCCACCTCAGTTGTATCAAATGCCGTTCAAAATTTCTTTACATACTATTTGAATGAACATAAAGACTTTGCTTTAGAGTTAATCAAAAAATGCCAGGCCTCTAAAGAAGCACGTGATGCTGCAAGAAAAGCGAAAGAGGCAGCACGTGGAAACAAAAAGAAAACAATTGATTACGTTATTTCCGATAAATTAGCGAGTGCTCAATCTAAAGATTATAAAAATAACGAATTATTCATCGTTGAGGGTGATTCCGCAGGCGGATCAGCAAAAACTGGACGCGATCGTTTGCACCAAGCAATATTGCCTTTACGCGGAAAACCATTAAATACCGATAGCGTTACAATGGAAAAAATCGTAAGCAATACTGAGTTTTCGACATTAATTCAAACAATTGGCGCCGGTGTTGGGCAAGATTTCGATGTCAGCGAATCTAAATATGGAAAAATCATCATCATGACCGATGCTGATACGGATGGTGCTCACATTCAAACGTTGCTTTTGACCTTCTTCTATAATTTTATGAAGCCATTGATTGATGCGGGCATGATTTATATTGCTCAGCCGCCTCTTTATAGAGTCTACAAAAAAAGCAATCCGGCAAATCACATTTATTGTTGGGATGATTTAGAATTAGAAAAAGCAAAAGTTAAAATCGGCCCTGGATACGGAATTAACCGTTACAAAGGTCTTGGTGAAATGAACGCTAGCCAATTAGCGGAAACTACAATGGACAAAAAGAAACGTGTCTTGATGCAAGTTAAAATAGATGACCCATTGGTCGTGGAAAAGAGAATAAGCATCCTTATGGGTAAAGATTCTCAATCACGTTGGAACTGGATTCAAGAAAACGTCACATTTAACGAAGAAGACACCTTCCTTTCGGAAGTCGAGAAAGGCAAGTAATTTATGGCAAAGAAAGCAAAAGAAGAAATCGTTGTCGAAAACATAATTTCCGACACCCTTGATGAGCTAATGGGGGCTAAGTATGCCATTTATGCAAAGGATGTCATTCAAGATCGTGCAATACCTGATGCTAGAGACGGCTTAAAACCTGTTCAACGTAGAATCATTTTTGACATGGCCAAAACAGGCAACACAATAGATAAACCAACTAAGAAATGTGCTCACATCGTTGGAGACGTAATGGGTAAGTATCACCCTCATGGTGACTCTTCGATTTACGAAGCATTAGTCCACATGTCGCAAAATTGGGCCTATAGATATCCTTTGATTGATTTCCAAGGAAATAATGGTTCAATAGATGGAGATGGCGCGGCCGCTTACCGTTATACGGAAGCTAGATTGAGTGCTTTGTCTAACGAACTCGTTGCTGATTTAGATAAAGACACTGTCGATATGGAACTAACTTTCGACGATACGGAATTAGAGCCAACGGTTTTGCCGTGTCGTTATCCAAACCTCTTTGCGAATGGTGCAGAAGGCATTGCCGTTGGTATTGCTACAAGCATCCCTCCTCACAATCTTAGGGAACTTTCTAAAGCAATCGCCCATAGAATCAAACATCCTAATTGTGATCTAGAAACCCTCTTACAAATAATTCCAGGTCCAGATTTCCCTACCGGAGGAATTATGTACGACAACGATTCTTTGAAAGACATTTATCGTACAGGACGTGGCAAAGCGATAATTTCTAGTAAATACGAAATCATCAACGAACCTGGTAAACAAAAGCAAATCATCATCACAGAAATTCCTTACAGAACAAACAAATCCGAATTGGTTAAATCGATTGATCAAATAAGGCACGACAAAACAATTCCCGGAATCGATGAGGTGCGTGACGAAACCGACAAAACCGGAATTAGAATCGCTATAGATTTAAAAGATGAGGCAAAACCCGAAGCAATAATTGCTTATTTGCTTAATAAAACAGAATTAAAAGTTTCTTACAGCGCTCATATGGTTGCAATCGTCGATAATCGTCCAAAGACGATGAATTTAATCGATTATTGCGATTGTTACATCGCTCACGAACTAGAAGTTATTTCTCGTAGAACGAAATTTAATTTAGCAAAAGACAAATCAAGACTAAATATCGTTAAAGGATTAATCACAGCCATTTCCGTTCTTGATGAGGTTGTTGATATCATCAGACATTCTAACGATAAAGCCGATTCTAAGGCGAATATTAGAAAGAGATTTGGTTTCGATGAAGCCCAAGCCGAAGCAATCGTTACCATGCCTCTTTATAAGTTATCTCATACCGACGTTACGGTCTTAGAAGAAGAGGCACAATCTTTATCAAAGGAGATTGATTATCTTAACGAATTATTAAATAACCAAGAAAAACGCGAAGATTTGATCATTTCCGAACTAAGCAGAATCGCCAAAACGTATGGCGATGACAGAAAAACTGAAATTCGTCCAGCAGAAGAAGAAAACGTCATCGTTAACAAACGTGATTTGATTGCCAAAGAGGATGTATTTGTTGTCGCGACAAGAGATGGTTATATCAAACGCTCAAGTCTCAAATCATGGAAAGGCAGCGGAGGACATAATGGCGCAAGACCTGGAATCAAAAACGGCGATAGTTTTATTTTCGAGGCAAAATGCGTCACGACTGATTTCTTGATTCTTTTCACAACAAA
>CAVDTI010000060.1:4737-6022 GCA_963611905.1 Faecalibacterium prausnitzii
ACAAAAGGAAATTACGTCTATATTCCAGTTAACGAAATAAAAGAAGCTAAATGGAACGATGAAGGATTCCATGTTTCTTCGTTGGTAAACGTTTCTCCTGACGATAAATTCATCGGTGGTTTTGCCGTTTCTAAGTTCCGCGATGATTTATTCATCGTTATGCTAACCAAAAACGGTTATGTTAAGAGAGTGCGTTTGTCTTCTTTCGAAGTCGTCAGAAAATCAAAAGCCATTGGAGCTATACATTTATCCAAAGGCGATGAATTAATCGATGTTTGCTATACATCAGGAAATTCAACCTTATTCATTGCATCAAAAGAAGGAAAGGCCATTTATTATAACGAAAATGAAATTTTCATTTCCAACCCAAGAACTTCAGGCATAAAAGCGGGTTCTTTCCGTGGAAAAGAATTGGCAGGAATCATTTCTTTTGCTCAAGAAGAAAAAATAGGAAAAGTACTTTTAGTTACCGACAAAGGGCACACTAGAGTCTTTGATATGGGAAAAATTCCTTTGTCTCACCGTTTAGATAAAGTCTTTACTCTTTATGACATGTTTAAGAAAGAGCCACATTCCTTGGTATATATAGAAAAAGTTGGAGATAAAGATACTCCTTATGCCTTAGACGCAGTTATGACAGATCTATCAAGATATGATGTAACATTCGAGGATTTCTATCTAACTCCTATGGAAAAATATGCCAAGAAGCCAGATGGATTCTCTTCAAAAAATAAGATCGTTCGCATTTCCAGATCGATTTCACCTTTGCTTGATGAAACAATCAAGTCTTATGAATTACCACATGACGAAAAAGAGGAAGATACTAATTCTGAAATGGGCGAAAAGCCTTCTGATGGTTTCGAACAAATTTCTCTATTTGATGATTTAAACGATATTAACAATGAATAAAAAAGCCATTCCATTCGCCATAGCCAAAAACGCATATTCCATTCCTGTTTCCTTTTATAAAGAGAATGGGATAAAGAACGTTCTTTTCGACTTAGATAACACACTTGCTTGCTATAAGGATAAAGATGCGCCAGAAATAACTCTAAAACTAATTGAAGCGCTTAAAAAAGAAGGGATATTTGTTGCAATAGCATCAAACAACACCAATAAACGAGTTCTGGATTTCTCTAGAGAATTAGGGATTCCTGCTTATTGCGCCCTTAAAAAACCGTTTTCCGGGCCATTAAAAAGGCTTTTAGAAAAAGAAGGCCTCAAAAAAGAGGAAACAGTTTTAGTAGGAGATCAAATATTAACCGACGTTTATGCTGCTAATGGG
>CAVDTI010000061.1:0-5302 GCA_963611905.1 Faecalibacterium prausnitzii
AGCCAGAAACACGGATTGTGAAGTTGGCATATTCTGGTTTCTCAGGATGTTCCATAGCATCTCTTAATTTGTCTAATCCGAAGACGTTGACATTGAGATGGTGTGCACCTTTCTCAAAATATCCATCAAGAACGTTAACGAGGGTAGAAACTCTTTCTTCTTCGTTGTGTCCTAAAGTATTTGGAGAAATGGTTTGGGTATTAGAGATACCATCGAGTGCATATTCGTATGGAAGTTTTGCGACCGAGTTAAGGGAAGCAAGTAAACCATTCTTTTCTGCACCGTAAGCTGGGTTTGCACCTGGGGAAAGAGGCTCGCCCGCTTTACGTCCATCAGGCATAGAGCCAGTTGCTTTACCATAGACAACGTTAGAAGTAATAGTAAGGATGGAAGTTGTTGGTTCAGAATTACGATAGGTATGATGTTTCTTAAGCTTAGTCATGAATGTCTTAAGGAGTTCAACGGCGATATCGTCTGCACGATCATCATCGTTACCATATCTTGGGAAGTCTCCTTCAATTTCATAATCAACACAGATTCCGGTTTCGTCACGGACAGTTTTGACTTTGGCATACTTAATGGCGCTAAGGGAGTCAACAACGTGGGAGAATCCAGCAATACCAGTAGCAAATGTACGACGGACATCAGTATCAATTAAAGCCATTTCTGCAGCTTCATAGTAATACTTATCGTGCATATAATGGATTAAGTTAAGGGCATTGACATAAACGCCAACGAGCCAATCCATCATCTTGTCATACTTAGCAACGACTTCATCGTAATCAAGATATTCAGAAGTGATTGGAGTATATGCAGGTCCGACTTGTTCACGGGTCTTGACATCAACTCCACCGTTTATCGCGTAGAGTAAGCATTTTGCAAGGTTAGCACGGGCACCGAAGAATTGCATTTCTTTGCCGGTTTGAGTTGCACTAACGCAGCAGCAGATAGAATAGTCATCGCCCCAAACTGGACGCATGACATCATCGTTTTCATATTGAATGGCAGAAGTATCGACAGAAATCTTTGCAGCATACTTCTTGAAGTTTGAAGGAAGTCTCTTTGTGTAAAGAACAGTGAGGTTTGGTTCTGGTGCAGGTCCCATATTTTCTAAGGTGTGTAAGAAACGGAAATCGTTCTTTGTGACCATGCTACGTCCATCTTGTCCCATACCTGCAACTTCGAGTGTTGCCCAGACTGGGTCACCAGAGAAGAGTTGATTATAAGAAGGAATACGGGCAAATTTGACCATTCTTAATTTCATGACGAAATGGTCGACTAATTCTTGGGCTTCTTCTTCTGTGATAACGCCGTTCTTTAAATCACGGTTGATATAGATATCTAAGAAGGTAGAAACTCTACCAACTGACATAGCAGCACCATTTTGTGTTTTGATAGCAGCTAAATATCCGAAATAGAGCCATTGGATTGCTTCATGAGCGTTTGTGGCTGGTTTGGAAATATCATATCCATAAGAAGCAGCCATAACCTTCATTGCTTCTAAAGAACGGATTTGTTCGGAGAGTTCTTCACGAAGACGGATGATGTCATCGGTTAAGCTTTGATCACCACAGTTGGCAAGATCTTTCTTCTTTTCTTGGATAAGGAAGTCAATACCATAAAGGGCAACACGACGATAGTCACCAACAATACGGCCACGGCCATATGTATCTGGAAGACCAGTTAAGATCTTGGCATGACGGCATTTCATGATTTCTGGCGTATATGCATCAAAAACGCCTTGGTTATGTGTTTTGTGATATTGGGTGAAGATCTTGTGTAATTCTGGATTTGGGGTATATCCATAGGTTGTGCAAGCTTGTTCAGCCATTTTGATTCCGCCATAAGGCATGAAAGCTCTCTTTAATGGCTTATCTGTTTGTAAGCCAACAACTTTCTCTTCGCCTTTTAAGCTATCATCGATATAAGCTGCGCCATAGGCAGTGATACCGGAAACGATTTCGGTTTCCATATCAAGAACGCCGCCTTTAGCACGCTCTGCGTGTTGTAATTCTTGAACTTTGTTCCAAAGATCGGTTGTGGCTTTGGTTGGTCCAGCTAAGAATGATGCGTCACCATCATATGGTTCGTAGTTTTCTTGGATAAAGTCACGGACATCAACTTCTTTTGACCAGTGTCCGTCTTTAAATCCTTTCCATGCTTCTTTTAACATTAAAATTTCCTCCATTAATGCACTGATATTTTAAGAATAAATTACATCGAAACATTGATTTAAATCAAGTTTTCGTCTTTTTCTCCATTTAATACCGATATAGCGTTTTTGACCCTTTCCTTTGTAGGTGGCTCGGTGTTTTTAAGCTTATATGGGTAACCTAATTTTTCCCATTTGAATTCACCCATCTTATGGAAAGGCAGGACATCTATTCTCTCGACGTTATGCAGACTCTTGATAAATCTTCTTGTCTCGTAAAGATATTCATCATCGTCTGTGTAGCCAGGAAGAAGAACGTGCCTGATCCAAATTGGTTTATGGATTTCGTCAAGATAATGGAACATGTCAATGATGTTATCGTTCGGACAAGAAGTGAGTTCGAGATGAACTTTAGGATCGATATGCTTGATGTCCACCAGCAATAAATCCGTATATCTCATCAATTCTTGGAATCTAGAGAAGAACGGCTCTTTTCTTGTGAATGGTTGGCCCGCTGTATCGATGCAAGTATTGATTCCTTCTTCTTTTGCTTTCTTGAAAAGATCGATCATGAAATCCATTTGTAAGAGGGGCTCTCCTCCAGAAACAGTGATTCCGCCCTTATCTCCCCAATATGGGCGATAACGAAGAGCTTGTTTGATTAAATCGGAAGAATCTCTAAGAGTTCCTCCTTCGCCTTTCCAAGTATCAGGGTTATGGCAAAATAGACAACGCATCGCGCATCCTTTAACGAAAATAACAAAACGAATTCCAGGTCCGTCTACAGAGCCAAACGTTTCAATTGAATGTATATTTCCTTGCATACTTCCTTCCTCCTAAGAAAATGATTATTAATAAGAATATCTAAAATAACTTTGATTTGAATCAAGAATCATTAATCATTCTTTCTTACTTATTTATATTATATAGACATTTCTTTTATATCATCTCGGTCACGAAAAGGAAAAAGTCGTTTCGTGGCTGATTTAGACCATTTGTAAAGGTTTGTTTATTTTTACTCATAAACACATCATAGGTTTACAGAATGGTTTACAATAACGCCATGGACAAAGATAAAATATCTAAAATATTGAATTTGCAATTTAATGAGAAATACTATACTCCAAAAGAATTGGAATATGGCAATGACCCCGGAATTTTCATATCGCCTCATGAATATAAGGAATTGGTTGAATACAAGGAAGATCTTGCTTTGCATGCCAGTGATTTTTTAACAACGTTGCCATTATCTTCATTCAATTACAGATGTATCTATTACTCTTTAGGCAACGAATTAAAATCACTCCTTAAAACTTATGCATCATTATCGAATGAAGATCTTGCTTTAATCGATAAATTCTCTTCCAATTTCATTGAATCAAGAATCTATTCAGAAATAGAAGGAACATTAAATGTCGAAAAGTTCCTACGACAAGGAAGAAAATAAAAGAACTTCTGGAAAATAACGCCCCCGCAACAAATAAAAACGACATCATCATAAAAAACATGAAAGAAGGCATAGATTTCGTGAACACTTTGCCATCCTTTAATGAAGAGAATTTGTTCAAACTGTATACGATTCTAAGCAAGGATTGTTTAGATGAAGAAAATTTAGTGAAAAATGGCGAATTTTATCGTTACGATGAGGTAGAAATATCACACTATCGTGGCTGCCCACATAATAAAATCAAAGACTGCATGAACTCATTTTTTAAATATGTGAATAATGTTCTAAATAACAATGTTCAATGTGAGATCAGCTTGTTACCACATATTTGCCATTATTACATGATCTATATCCATCCATATTTTGATTACAACGGTAGAACCGCTCGTATGGTATCTTATTGGGTTTATTTATTAAGTGGCAATAATTCGTTCCCTCCAATAATATCAGAGGCAATCAATCAAACGAAAAATGAATATTACAAGGCAATCGAATTAAGCAGGGATTCTCATAACGATTTAACTTATTTTCTCAAATACATGTTAAGTCTTTCGATTGATTACATCCTTTGTTATCAAAATCTTAAACACATAGATCAAAACGCTAAAAATATTGGCGTCTCTTTAACTTCAACGGAATTAAATTACATCAAAAAAATACTAATTGGATATCATGGGACATTCGATTATATTGATTTCTTAAGAATGATAAATGTTGATATGTCCAAACAAGGTGCGTTTAAAACCCTTAATAAATTTATCGAATACGGCATTCTTAAAGAAAAAGAATCAAAATCAAAAACAAAGCTCTTCGAAATAAACAAAAATGCTATTCTTTATAGATTAAAGGAATTTGGCTATAAACAAAATTAAGGGGCTTTTAGCGCTAAAAATTTAATTTATCGATTTTTAGCAAAAAATTCATAGATATCTTTTTCCATCCTCGGAGTCCACCACTCTAGATAGCCCGCTTTTGTTGGATGAATGTTATCTTCCATGTATAAGCTACGTTTCTTGGCAGTTATGCTATTGAATTCTTCATCACTATATAAATCAATAAGGCCTAGATCTTTTGATGAAGTGATTTCTTTTAGTAAGTCCACCATTTTCTGATAATTAGGATTCGTATAATATGAATTCGTATAGAACATTAATGGACAATTCCAGGTTTCTTTAACATAGTCAATAATATAATTAATCGCACCGCATGTCGTGGTTACGTTTACATCATTTATATTTCCCAATTCTTTATTTTTAGACGCATCATTTGTCGAAAGCTGGCAAATGAATAAATCTATTTTTGCAGATTTATTAATGTTTTTAATACGTTTGATATATGAGTTTCCATAATCTGCTAAAGTTGTTCCAGAAACTGCTTCCTTTATATATGTTGTCTTGTTTCTTTTAGAAATATATTCGACAAAAGACGTCCCTAACGAAGACGCTCCATATGTCACGGAAGAACCCAAATATGCAACATTCATTCCTTCTAGAGGGCTATCATCTAATTCATTAACATTCTTTAATGAATACTCCTCACTATTTCCCTCGAGATTCTTCAATCTTTCGTCTCTAAGAAAGCCAAATGGAGCAATGCCATATTTAGCCCCGCTTACAAGCAAGCCTACGATAACTGCCACAAGCAAAACACATAAGCCGGATGTCCCAATAATGATAATTTTCTTCTTCAACATACATCTAACC
>CAVDTI010000061.1:5312-9330 GCA_963611905.1 Faecalibacterium prausnitzii
CGCATCAAAAAGTAAACAAATCTTGCAAAATGGTTAGATAAGGTAACAATTTCGTTCTTTTATCTGACATTAACAAGAAACGTTATATTTCTTCTTCAGTTAATACAACAAAACCATTCTCCAAAAGAAGCTTAGCGGTAACACCATTACCAACTATTTTCTTACCAGTGAATGTCCCATCATATATACGGCCCTTACCGCATGAAGGAGAATTTGCTTTAAGGATACAATAATCAACATGATTATCTTGTGCAGCTTTTAAAGCAATATTCGCACCTTTGATATATTCCTTTGTCACATCTTTCCCTTTAGATGAAATAATTTTATCTCCTACAATTTCTGATGGATCTCTAGGTGTAGACAATCCTCCATCTTGTTCGGGACAAACTGGGATAAGTTCATTGCCTTTTCCTAGTTCGATTACTTTTTCACATCGACAATTATCCCCTTTATAACGACAATTAATGCCTAACAAGCATTTACTTACTAATATTTTCATATATCTATTCTAAATCCTTTCTATACTAAGTAACAAATTTTAGTCAATATAGTTAATTTCACAACATTTCAAAAAACGTAAAATAGCGAGATAGAGCGCCAAATCGCATATTTTTAACAATTTATAAATTTTAAAAACCGACCATTTCTGGTCGGTCATTCAATGAACTATTTATTATTCAATCGTCGTGTTTTCATCTACAACGTTGTTCTCAGCATTTTCTACTTCTGCAGATAAAGCGTCAGAGGAAGCTTTTTCTTTCTTAGTTTTGAAATGTGTGAGAATGTTTGTAAGGATACCAACTACCATTGCAACCGCTAAGGAAGTAATGGAGATTTTGCCAAAGTTAAGGGCAAGTCCACCAATACCGCAAACAAAGATTGCAGCAACAACAAACAAGTTTTTATTATCGCCTAAATCAACTTTCTTAAGCATTTGTAAGCCAGAGACAGCGATGAAGCCATAAAGGGCAATACATGCGCCACCCATGACACACTTAGGAATGGAATTGATGACGGCAACAAATGGAGAAACAAAGGAGAGAAGGATACAGCCAACTGCTGCAGTGAAGATTGAAACTATAGAAGCGTTTCCTGTGATAGCAACGCAACCAATTGATTCACCATATGTTGTGTTGGCAGCTCCACCAAAGAATCCGCCAACCATAGAGCCAACACCGTCACCAAGTAATGTTTTGTCTAATCCTGGATCGGTGATTAAGTCTTTTTCAATGATGGAAGAGAGGTTTTTATGGTCTGCAACGTGTTGAGCAAGTTCAACAACCGCAATTGGGATGAAGGTGATTGCAAGGGAAGCAATAGCAGCCCAATCAATATGCGAAGCGTCTGGATTTTGAATGGCTTGTAAGAAGGTGAACTTAGGATAATCTAAGATGGATTGGAATCTAAATGGTGCTAAGGATTGGAAGGAATCAAAGCTAAGGATTTTCATATAATCAACATTAGCGGCCATACCAATCAAAGTGAAGATAAGAGCAAGGAGGTAACCTGCACCAATGCCAACGATGAATGGGATTAATTTAATGGTTTTTGTTCCTCTAACGGAGCAAATAACGATAACGAAGAATGTAACTAAGGCACAAAGAATGGAGAGAAGATTGTATTCACTTCCGCCATTAGTCATTGCCCAGCTTGTCGCGGTTCCTGATAAAGATAACCCGATTAATGCAACGATAGGTCCGATAATTACCGGAGGGAGAAGTTTGTTAACCCAACCAGATCCAACGAATTTGATGATGATTGCCATGATGACATAGACCAAGCCAGCCATTGCAATACCAATGATGACGCCCCAATAGCCATATCCTGCGCCAATGGTTGCAGCATAAGCACCAAGGAATGTGAATGAACTTCCTAAGAATACAGGGCTTCTTCCTTTCGTGAAGAGAATGTAGACAATCGTACCGAATCCTGCGCCAGCAAGAGCAGCTGCGCAATCAAAGAGCAATGTCGTTCCATCAGGTGTTGTGTAACCACTCATAATCATAGGTACGAGCAAGGTTGCAGCCATGATGGCGATCATTTGTTGGAAAGCGAATATGAGTGTCTTTCCAAACGGCGGTTTATCGCTGATGTTGTAAGTTAATTTCATAACTTTTCTCCTTTTCTTTTTTTATTCTCTATCCCAGAGTTCGACATTATTTTTCTTATCCGTTTCTTCCAAATGAACAGCAATGACCTCTTTTTTGGAAGTAGGGACATTCTTGCCAACAAAGTCACCTCTAAGTGGCAACTCTCTATGTCCTCTATCAATCAGAACCGCAAGCATAATGCGATTTGGCCTTCCTTTTGAGAAGATTCCTTCAATCGCCGCTCTTACAGTTCTTCCTGTATAGATAACATCGTCAACAAGGATTATGTCTTTTCCTTGGATAGGGAATTCTAAATTTGTTTCGTTTAAGACTGCGGCATCGGCAACTTGTGTTAGATCATCTCGATATAATGAGATATCTATTTCACCAAGCTCCACTTCGACATCCGCGAATTTCTTAATGTTTGAGGCAATGATCTTTGCTAAAGGGACTCCTCTAGTTTTGATTCCAACCAAAACGACATTAGATAAATCACAATTTTCTATGATTTCATGCGAAAGTCTTTTCAAAGTTCTTTCGATTTCAATTTCTGTTAATATCTCTGCTTTGAACTTCATGAATCCTCCTAGAAAAAATAGCCTTGTTGTACGTGCAACAAGGCTATGGATAATCTATGTCCAAAGAAATTATTCACCGTCTTGTTGATCTCTCGTATCAACCTTAAAGACCTATGTCCCAAGTATTCTAGTCTCTAGTAAAGATAGAGGCAAGCAATATTTTTTGAATAGGTGTATTTTTACAAAACTGAATATTCCCAAGTCTAACTAGTCTACATTAATGAATATTTGCCATATGACCTCATTTTTATCATGTCTTTTCTAAATTCTTGCAGTATGCAAAACGTATCAAAATATTATTTTTGCTTTTTCGTTTTTCTTTAGGTGTTACAATAAAAAACTAGGAAAAGGAGGTTAGAAAGCGCAATGCTTAACCCAACAGAAAATTTATTCGTATTCGACCATCCACTTATCAAACACAAGATCACCGTGCTTTGTGAAAAGAAAACTTCATCCAAAGATTTTCACGAAATCGTCGGTGAAATCGCCACAATCATGGGCTATGAGGTTCTAAAAGATCTCAAAACAAAAGACATCATGATTGACGCCCCTATTTCTAGTTTCATGTCTCCTGTCTTAGACCAAAACTTCACCATCGTTCCAATCCTTCGTGCTGGACTTGGCATGGTCGACGGGCTTAGAAACCTTTATCCAAAGGCCAGAGTTGGACATATTGGCTTATATAGAGACGAAGAGACTCTCTTACCACAAACTTATTATTTCAAACTCCCTAAAGAAGTTGCTGATGGACCAGTGCTTGTCGTTGATCCAGCCCTTGCTACAGGAGGTAGCGCAGCCGCAGCCATCAACTACATTAAACAAGCGGGTTGCAAAGACATTCGTCTTCTTTGCTTAATTGGCGCAAAAGAAGGAGTCGCAAAGGTTCATAAAGAGCATCCAGATGTAAAAATCTATCTCGCCAAATATGAAGACGCGCCATTGAATGAACACGGTTATATCGTTACTGCATTTGGTGATGCAGGTGATAGAATCATGGGAACATTTGATTGATCTAAAAAATCAAAACAAAACCGACATTTGTAGAACACTACATTTGTCGGTTTTTTAACGTTTACCTCTAACGTTAAGAAGTAAGTTTCACAAAATCATGATTGGTTAAGTAACGCGGAAAGGAAGACGACTCATCAACGAAAAGATATTTTTTATCAACTCATTTCTTAAGAATTGTATTCCTAAAATAAATTGATGATGAAATTACCAAAATACCTGCTATTTCTGACGCGCTTTTCATATTTACACAACAGAAAGAATTTTTAAATCTCTTTCACTGATCAAGGCATCATCAATAAATACTTCTGGGCAATCGTTATTCTCATCGATGATTCATTT
>CAVDTI010000062.1:0-9349 GCA_963611905.1 Faecalibacterium prausnitzii
TTCTTATAGTGATTTACTTGCTTCTTCATTAGGGAAAGAGCCGCCATTTCCCGATGTTTGCTTAGGTATTGATGGTAATTATATAACAAATGAGCTCTTAAGTTTTTTCATTAAAAAGATAGAAAAATGGGCCTTACCTATAAAATTAACTATCCATATTCTGGAACAATGGTTCCTTCTAATTGCTACAAGGGAAAGGGAGGAGGAAAACTATACTCTTTAATGCTCGAAATCAACAAAAGAATTTATCTTTAACCTTGTTTATTCTCTTCAGTCAAAGAAAGGGCTTTCAGTGGATGCGATAATTGTTTTATTTTTTCTTTTTGCATTAGATAATTTGAGGGTGCGATTGGAGGTGTTTGGTAATGCTGAAATTAGACAAGATTAAAAAGATATATCAGACAAAGGATATGAAAGTCGAAGCGTTAAAAGGGATAACGCTTGCATTTAGAAAAAATGAGTTTGTTTCTATTTTAGGGCCATCGGGATGTGGCAAAACGACAACATTAAATATTATTGGTGGATTAGACCATTATTCAGATGGCGATTTAATTATCGATGGAAAATCAACGAAAGAATTCAAAGATCACGATTGGGACGTGTATCGTAACCATAAAATTGGTTTTGTTTTCCAATCTTATAATTTAATTCCTCACGAAAACATTCTAGAAAACGTCGAACTTGCCTTAACGATTGCCGGCTTAGGAAAAGAAGAACGCGTTAAAATGGCTAAAGAAGCACTTGATCGTGTTGGACTTAAAGATATGTACACTAAGAAACCTAATGAGCTTTCTGGTGGACAATGTCAAAGAGTTGCAATTGCTAGAGCCTTAGTCAACAAGCCAGATATTTTATTGGCGGATGAGCCTACAGGTGCTCTTGACTCTATGACTTCTGTTCAGATTATGGATCTTATCAAAGAGATCTCAAAAGAAAAACTTGTCATCATGGTTACTCATAACCCTGAGTTGGCTAAGAAATATTCAACAAGAATCATTAATCTTTTAGATGGAGAAGTGGTTGGAGATACAAACCCTTATTCCTTTGAGGAAGAAGAACAAGAACGTCTTATTGTCGAAAAAAATTCTACAGAGAAAGAAAAAGCAAAGATGTCTTGGTGGACTTCTTTCAAACTTTCTGCAAAGAACCTTTTATCTAAGTCAAAAAGAACGACTCTTATTGTTATTGCCTCTTCAATTGGTATAGTTGGAGTCTCTGCTGTACTTGCCGTTTCACAAGGTGTAAGTGGATATATCGAATCAATGCAAGATGATATGCTTTCTGGATATCCAGTAAGTGTCTCACAATCTTCTTTTGATTTCTCTAGCATTCTTTCCTCAACTACAACAGGTCAGCAAACAAATGCTGTTGCCCATTCTTGGAAAGA
Source organism: Faecalibacterium prausnitzii (assembly GCA_963611905.1). Lineage (GTDB taxonomy): Bacteria > Bacillota_I > Bacilli_A > RFN20 > CAG-826 > UBA4951. Next base: position 1,388 of record CAVDTI010000062.1, read on the forward strand.
TGGCAAGATTGATGTTGAATTTGTAACAAAGACATTGATTGACAGTTCTAGCAGTATGTCTTCTGCGACATTGAAAAATGATATCAACGAAGATTATGTCCAATTTATAAAAGATATGCCAAGCAAGTATTATACCGCTCTTGGTTTTGATTATGGCATCAATATTAAAAACAATCTTTTCACTCATTCAGATATCCATTTAAGTGATTATACGGATGAAGAATTGAAGACAAATAAATATTCCATCACTGGAATTACGGCAGTTTGCTCGACGATATTGGAAAATATCAATAATGGAGACTATAAAGCCTATTCCTCAATGGTCGACTCATATACTGATGCAGTAAACGAATGTTTGCCTAACGAAGATTATGTTTTGTCTCAATATGATGTTGTTTCTGGGAAGTATCCAACCAAAGAAGACGAAATGGTTCTTGTCTTAAATCATAATAATCAAATTACAGAGTTTGTATTGACTCTCCTTGGATATTATGGTCAAGATCAATTCTCCAATGCTATATATTATTATTCCGATCAAAAAGAAAAGATGGATCAAAGCTTATGGGAGAAACAACAATCGTTCACCGTTGATGATTTGGTTGGCAAAGAATATGTCTATTATCCAAATGATTCGATTTATAAATATAATGATTCTTATTCTTCTTCTACCTCATCAATCAATCCTTTAACCTCTCAAGCGTATGAATACTCTTTCTGTGATAAAGGCGATTTAAAAGATGGCTTGAAGATGAAAATAGTTGGTGTTTTAGCTCCAAAAGAGGGCACTCAATACGGATCAATGTCTTCTGGCCTTTATTACACTGAAGCCTTTGCTGAAAGATACATCAGAGATAATATCGATTCTTCTGTCTCTAAATTCATAAAAACATACCTTGAAACCAATAAAGATGCGACCGGATTTACATCAGCTGTCATTAATTATTCCGGCTTCCAATTTATTTCTGGTATTGGCTTTAAGTATGATGTTCGTTTCCCAACCAATTTAAACAATCAAGACGAATATGAAGAATATGCTGGAGCATCATTAATTGGTTCATCAAATTCTCTTGCTGGAATCATAAATATGATTGGTGGAGGAGACTCTTCATCATCAGGCCTTGGATTAACAAAAACCGCTTCTCTTTCTTTAAACGATGTTGGCGGAAGCAATATTCCAAGCAGCATGAAGATTTATCCAAAGTCATTTAAGAGCAAGTATTTGGTCACGGATTATTTAGACAAATGGAATGCGGATGAAGATATAACTCTTTCTACGGGGAAGACTCTTGCTAAAGCAGATCGTTCTGAAATCAAATATACAGATAATATTGCTGTAATCATTTCTCTCATCAATGGTGTGGTTAATATCGTTACAATAGCATTAGTTTGCTTTACCTCGTTGTCATTAGTTGTTTCAACGGTAATGATTGGCATTATTACTTATGTTTCAGTTATGGAACGTGTTAAAGAAATTGGTGTCATTCGTTCCCTTGGTGGGAGAAAGAAAGACGTTTCTCACTTATTTAATGCAGAAACTTTGATTATTGGTGCTTTCTCTGGCGTGTTTGGCTTAGCTGTTACCTACATAATCGAATTGATTCTCAACCTCACCTTAGGAGTTACCTATAACTTAGGAATGATTGCAAACCTTAATTGGTATACTGCAGTAATAATTCTTATTATCAGTATTCTCTTAACTGTTGTTGCGGGTTTAATTCCTGCAAAAGCAGCAGCAAAACAAGACCCTGTGAACGCCTTACGTAGCGAATAATAATTTCTGTTTATCAAGAAAAAAGGTTGCTAGAAATGGCAACCTTTTAAACTAGAAATTATTAGGTTTCTTTTTTCTTAAGAGAAATACGGAACTTTTGTGAATAAGAAGATTCACCGCTTAATTCATATTGAGGATGAACTTTTGCTCCCCAAGAATCATCTCCTCCAACTCCACGCATAGCAGCAAAGATTGTTAGATGGTTTTTCCTTGTTTCTGGCAATTCATCAATATGCATAGCGTTGTCGATTTCGAATTCATCGTTTGGTAAGAACTTGAATGAGAATGGCTTTTCTAACGCTTCGAAGAACAATGAATATTCATCGTTTAATGGAACTTCAACGAATCTTGTTTCTTCATGATTTCCACATTCTTGTGGTATCGAATACGGTGAAAGCTCATCTTTCACGTTACTTGAATATAAAGCAAGGTTTTCTCCTTGAAGTCTATCTTTATAAGAATCAAGAGGACCTAAACCATAATAATTAAATACAGAGAATTCTTTTTTAAGTGGGAAGGACAGACCGAAACATGGTAAGGATGGCATATTTGGCGCGCCAAAGTATTTTATTTCTACATCGATATAACGGCCATGACCATAGGTGTAGGCAACACTTGCTTTTGCACCAAATCCACCAACTAAATAGTTGAATGTTATTTCATTATCCTTTTCTTCGATTCCAATAGGTCCATTCCATTTGGAAATGCCCATATAAAGTGAAGAATAGACTGCAAAGAGGTTTCCTCTATCGTTATCTGTGATTGGGCGGTAGAAGGTTAATCTAGCCGGCATTGCTAAGATTTGCTTAGAATCCACTTCGATGCCAACAAGACCAGTTCCTAAGCCAGATCTAGAGAAGAGGAAAAGGACATTTTCATCTCTTGAACCAAGATAACGGACGGCTTCTTTATTTATTTGCATTTCTTTGTTTTCTTCTTTAGGAAGATAAGAGAATTCTTTTCTTTCATCAAAGATGACTTCAGAACCGTTTACTTTGTTATAAACACGGATTTTTCTTATATGTTCATCTTCTAATTCTAGGTTTTCTAATGCAATTTCTTTCTCGCCATTCCATTTAATTTTTTTCTTAGAGACTAACAATCCATTAACATAGTCTTGTTGCTCTAATACAAAATCTTTTGGTAAGAAGAATCCTGAATCTAATTCTAGATGAGCAATGTCATTTTTGAATGTAATTTGAAGAGGGGAATATACTTCGTTAACAGTTCTTAATTTTGATGAGCGATTTGCATCTTTTCTATCCGAATAGATAACGCCATTGCAATTGAAATTCAAATCATTAGGAACATCGTTACTATCTCCGCCATAAAGGAGATGTTTTTTATCTCCGTTAACGTAGAGTCCTTGATCGATGTAATCCCAAATGAATCCACCTAAGGCATTATGATATTTTCTGAATATCGTCATGTATTCATCAAAATTACCGTTAGAATTTCCCATCGCATGTTCAAATTCACATTCGATAACAGGCTTTTTAGGATTTTCTACGATGTAATCTTCTAATGGTTTTGGCTGCCAATACATATAAGAACGCACATCAACATGTTCACTTAATTCTGGGCTATACCATTCAGGTTCATAATGAACCAATCTCTTCTTATCAACGGAATGGAAATATTTGGCCATTTCAGCCATATTGTTTCCTCCGCCAGATTCGTTTCCTAAGCTCCAAGAGAAAATGCATACGTTATTTTTATCTCTTTCGTACATTGATGAAGCCCTATCTAAGGCGATTTTAGTCCATCTTGGATTTGAGCCGGGTAAAAGGAGGGAAGGATCTTTTCTTGTGGTTGCCTCATTCATTCTTGAATGTCCTTCGATGCAACATTCATCCATGACGTAGAAACCAATTCTATTTGCCCATTCATAGAATGCTTTATCGTTTGGGTAGTGGCAGGTTCTAATCGCGTTAACATTATTTTTCTTTAGGAGTTCTAAATCGAATAGAAGAGAATCTAGTGGGACATTATGACCTCTATAGCAATCTACTTCGTGACGATTAACTCCTTTGATTAATAAAGGTTGGCCATTCCAATATACGCAGCCATCGATCACTTCTTGATGAGAGAAACCGACCTCTAAGGAAGAAGTTTCTTCATTTCCATCAACATCCTTACAAGTGATCGTTAACCAATATAAGTTTGGTTTCTCTGCGGACCATCCTAAGATGTTCTTAATTTCCTTTTCGAAAGAAAATGAGTTGCTTTTAATTTCTATTTCTTCGTTTAGCAAGGTCTTATCACTTTTGCAAAGAGAGATTTGAGCTTTACCATTTGCAGTTGTTTTTCCTTTGATTGAAATGACACCATCTTTGAAATTATTAATTAAATCAGTTTTAACATCTACATCTTCTAAATGCAATTTCGGCTGGGAAATAACGGAGATATTGCGAAATATTCCAGATAATTTCCAATAGTCTTGATCTAATAACCACGATGATGCAGAGTAACGGAAATTATAAATTACAAGTTCGTTCTTTTCTTCTAAATAAGGTGTAATATCAAATTCAGAATCGACATATAAACGTGTTGAATAACCAACAAAATGGCCGTTCAAATAAACATATAATGCAGTCTCGAATCCCTCAAAATGAAGAAGGTATTTTTCTCCTTTAAAATTCTTTGGTAAAGAGAATGTTTTTTTAAAGACATTTACCGGATCTCTTAGAAGATTAACTTCGCCGTCTTTTAATGTTTCTTTCCCTTCCCAAGGATAATCCATATTCGTATAGATCAGGTCTTCTGGAACATCTATTTCTGCAGACTTAGGTAGGTCTATATCCTTGTATACTAAAGAATCGTGATCTAGTAATTCATCAATCCAACCGCTAGAGCGATAGAATTTCCATTTTCCGTTTAAGGAATATATGGTTTCTTTCCCATCAACAAAGAAATGATGTGAAGAATGTTCATCAAGTAAATTTATCCCTATTACTTCGGGATTTGTTAAGTAGGATAGTTCGATTTTATCCATATGTGTATCTCCTCAAAGAAGATTTTCTTTTAATTGAGAGAATAATTCAATATGAGTGAAGAAAAAAAGATGTCTTTTTCGAGACATCTGCTAAGTTCATGTTTCGCCTTGCCCCGTTAAACTTTCGCGACGAGGCATAGACCGTAGGCATATGACGGATCCCAAACTAGCCCAACTATCCTTACGGTAGGGGGACCCATTTCTGTTCCTGTGACTATATTATATGGATGAAAAAACTTTTTGCAAGAGATTTTGATAAAAAAATCGTGTAAATGATTTGTAACGGCCTTAACAATTTCTTACCTAATTACTGATTTGAATGCGTGACATAGTTTATTTTCGTGAGGAGGTGGATTTGTGAATGGATTTTCTGAAAGTAGTAAAAGAAGTAATTTTGTTTTTTGCCCAATCTGACTTGTCTAAAACATTTTTTGTCTTTTTTCGGCATTAATTGTGAAAAGAACGCTTCATATTACCATTCTTCTTCCTTATTGAATTTTGACATCTTAGAAAAGTCTTCGTTTTCGCCTTCTTTAATTTTGTCTACGAGTTTTCTTTGTGGTGCAAGATAGATCGTTTCCATTATGGAATTGTAATCTTCTTCGCTTATTGATACTGCATTATTAGATTTTGTTGTCCCCATATTTATTCCTCGTTAAAACAATTATATACAAAACTTCCTTAATCTAATGACCAAATTTGTTCGGCTATCTCAGGATGATCAATAAATGGATTTCTGTTATTTTGAATCTTATAGACCGCTTCGTTTCTTTTTGTTTCCTTCTCGGAAACTGGGTCGTTCTTGTTCCATTCGAGGAATGTTTTTATTGCCCAAGAGGAAAGGGATGGATAGGTATTTCCTGCAAAGGCATCGTAACTAATAGATGAGATGTAGTTTTGGTAACGAGTGACAAAATAGAAATATGTTCTAGCAAAATCGCCTTTATATTCATCAACAATTTCAAAGACAGTTGCGTTATATCCATGATTATCGCCCGTGCCAAGTTTTGAGCCGTTGCCAGAAGTATAACTGGCTTTAGAAACGTTTCCATGAGGATAGTTTGCGCGTTTGTTATTTACATATGCATCCGTTGGATAGACATGAAAAAGATCGCATTCAATGGTGGAGGCGATAGATGTGCCCTTCCAGGATGATTGAGGAATGGTGTGTTCGCGATTATAAGCATCTCCTTCTTTTTTATAAGAGCCAGCATTCGCGTGCCCCTGAACAGGATCATATTCTATATTTGAATACATATCCCAAATCGTGCCATCTTCTTTGACATCAGTTGAAGCGTATGCATTCCAAAGATTTTTATATCCTATTGCAACAGTATTTTTGCTAATGACATTAAAAAGGGCGGATTTCAACTCTGCACCCGTTAAGGACCAATCGATTCCTTTGTAGTAGCCTTCTTTTTCAATGCTTGTTTCCTTAGAAGACGATTCTATGGAATAGGAAATATCTTCATGATTAGAAGAGGAGACAGCTTCATAACTCGAGGATGAAGTTGTATTGTTGTCTTTGCATGAGACTAAAGACAAAATGGCGCCTAAGGCGATGATTGATATAATTCGATTCTTTTTCATATGTGGATATTTTATAGAAAAAAGAAGAAAAGAAAAAGCGCCATCAAACGACGGCGCCTTCCATTATGAATCAAATGTTATTTTGCGAATTTTGCAAAACGAGCTTTTGCTTCAGGAGAGAGGTTGTAGAAAGCATCTAATCCTGGATATTGAGCAGTTTCGCCAAGTTCTTCTTCGATTCTGATGAGTTGGTTGTATTTTGCAATACGATCTGTACGGCTCATGGAGCCAGTCTTGATTTGTCCAGCATTTAATGCGACGACAAGATCAGAGATTGTGGTATCTTCTGTTTCACCAGAACGGTGGGAGACAACACATGTCCAGCCATTTCTCATGGCTTCTTGGCAAGTATCAAGGGTTTCGGTTAATGTACCGATTTGGTTAACTTTGATCAAAACGGAGTTGGAGCAGCCAAGTTCGATGCCTTTCTTGACATAGACTTTGTTGGTGACAAAAAGGTCATCACCGACAAGTTGGACTTTCTTTCCAAGTTTTGCTGTAAGGAGTTTCCATCCTTCCCAGTCATTTTCGCTTAAACCGTCTTCGATGGTGATTAATGGATATTTCTCAACGAAATCTTCAAGCATTGCGACCATTTCTTCGGAGGTCTTCTTGCCTTGCCCAGATCTCTTTAAGTCATAGACGTGTTCTTCAGCATTGTAGAATTCAGAAGAAGCGAGGTCCATACCTAAGCAAATATCTTTGCCTGGGAGATAGCCTGCTGCTTTGATGGCTTCAACAAGAACTTCGAGTGGTTCTTCGTTGCTCTTTAAACCATTAGGGGCAAATCCGCCTTCATCACCGACTGCTGTGATATCGCCTCTCTTCTTTAAGATGCTTCTTAAAGCGGCAAATGTTTCAGCACCCATTTGTAAGGCTTGAGAAAGGGATTTAGCACCAACTGGCATAATCATATATTCTTGGAAGTCGACACTGGAATCAGCGTGTTTTCCGCCGTTGATGACGTTCATCATTGGGACAGGAAGTTGTTTTGCGTTTGGTCCACCAAGATAACGATAGAGTGGGACACCGAGAAGATCGGCGGCTGCTTTAGCGACTGCAAGAGAGACACCGAGCATGGCGTTTGCGCCTAATTTGCTCTTTGTTGTGGTGCCATCTAAGGCAATCATGGCTTCGTCAATTGCGACTTGGTCTAAGACACTCATTCCGAGTAATTCTGGTTCAATGATTTTGTTGACGTTTTCAACTGCTTTTAAAACGCCTTTTCCGCCGAAGGCATTCTTGTCTCCGTCACGTAATTCAAGAGCTTCTCTTTCTCCTGTGGAAGCACCACTAGGAACAGCTGCTCTTCCGAAAGCGCCGCTTTCTGTGAGGACATCAACCTCAATTGTTGGATTTCCACGTGAGTCAATGATTTGACGAGCATGGATCGATTCAATGAATGGCATGTTCTTTTTTTCTCCTTCAATTAGATTATTAAACATGCTTACAAAGTAAGCGACTAGATTATAGAGCAAAAACCCTTTGACTAACATTAGAAATGAAAATAATTAACGAATTATCGATTAGGAAAAGATGAGAATCATTTATAATTGTTTCATGATTAAAGATTGGAAAGAACTATTTGATAAGGTCCACTCAGAAG
>CAVDTI010000062.1:9359-19207 GCA_963611905.1 Faecalibacterium prausnitzii
TCATTAAACAGATTCCTTGATGCGGAGTATCAGCAAAATGTCATTTATCCGCCAAGAGATTTGGTATTTCAGGCTTTTAAATTAACTTCACCAAAAGATTTGAAAGTCGTGATTATTGGTCAAGATCCGTATCACAATCCAGGCGAGGCAATGGGCTTGTCGTTTTCTGTTCCTAGAGGAATTGATTTGCCGCCTTCTTTAAGAAATATCTATAAAGAAATTCAAAATGATATAGGCGTAGAGATGAACTTTGAAAGTGGAGATTTAACTTCTTGGGCCGAACAAGGAATTCTTTTGCTTAACGCATATTTGACGGTTAGAGCAGGTGTTCCTTTGTCTCATAAACGCCCAGAATATGATAAATTCATTTCTGATGTCCTTACTTATATTGAAGGCCTCGATCAACCGATCGTCTATATGTTGTGGGGAGGGTTTGCTAAGAAATACGAAAGCAAGATCCATAATCCTAAACATTTAGTGTTAAAATCAGCTCACCCGTCTCCCTTAAGCGCCAACCAAGGTGGATGGTTTGGGAATCATTTATTCAGTAAATGTAATAATTATCTTGAAGAAAATGGCTTAAATGGCATAGATTGGCAGATAAAATAGAAATTAGAATTTAAATATTCTAAATTCGTGATATATTGCAGTGACCCCAAAAAGGAGAAATTAATGGAAAACGAAGAAAAAGAAATAAAAGCAGAAGTTGTTCCTGAAAACGAAGAGCTTAAAAAAGATGTTTCTTCCGATGAAGAAGAAAGCGATTTTGCTGATGAAGTTAAACCAACTATTGTCGAAGCTCCAATAGAAGAAAAACCTGTCGAAGAGGAAGAAGAAAAGGTTAGCCTTTACGCTGAAGAAGAAACTAATGAATCTTCTGAAGAAGCAAAAGAAGACGTTCCTGAAACAAAAGAAGAACTAACTGAGTCCAAAGAAAAAGGCAAAAAAGAAGAACCAAAGTACGAATATTCTGATGCAGAATTAGAAGGTATTGAGACTGCAAGAAAGAATTTTCACGCCATCTATAAAAAATTAAATCTTATTAAATGGATTATTACCGGCACTGGATTGGCTCTTGTTTTAGCAGGCTGGATTGTCCCAAGCGTCATCAAAGGCATTAATGCAAATATCACCATGTACATCTCTTTGGGTGTTACTGCGGTTATCTTCATTGGTTTATTTGTTTATTCGACATTCTTCCGTAAGAAAGTCGACAAAGCTATGAAAGCCTATTTCAAAGAATACTACGATCATACTTGTAAGTTTGTTTATCCTGATACTATTGAGAGCTTAAATGGAACAGTAGATGACAAACTTCCTCAAGATATTTTCCTTGAATCCAATATTTACAAAGATGTAGTCAAAGTTGGTAGCAGAGCATACATGACTTTCAACTACAAAGGGCTCAAAGCTTTGATTGCAGATTGCGCTGCTCAAAAGAAGGGCGAAAGACAATTAGAGACGCTTTTTGTCGGTAAATTTTTGAAATTTGAGGGAATTACAAGTAACGATGAATTGCTAATTTACTTCAAAGGAAACAAGAGAGCGTTACCTCCTAACTCCCTACATGGACGTAAGTTAATCGAAGATAGCAGAAGCATGGTTATCTATGGTTCTGGAAAGGCAAGATCTCTTCTTACAAAGAAGGTTCGTGAAGCCCTTGCCCAATTCGATACAAACAAGATTTTCATTGATATGGCAATCACTGTTAATGAAAAAGGTTTGTTCTTTGCAATGGGTTATGAAGATGACTTAATGGTCTTACCGCTTGAGAAACCATTCAATCCTGCTCCAACTATTCAAAACAAAGAAGACATCGAAAAAGTATTAGCTCTTGTTGATGCTTTCTCTCTCAAACACGGAGAAGAAAAATAAGCGAATCGAACTATCTTGCAATGAGATAGTTCTTTTTGTTTACAAGAAAAAAGCTATACTTGTTACAAGAACTTTTTAGAAGTTGGTTGAATTTATGGAAGATAGTAAAATGAGCGAAAAAAGATGGATATGCGTCCAAGCATACAAACACGACGGATCAATTCATAGGCAATGGTCACCTGGTTTCTTGCTTGAAGAAACGCCCGATTACTGGGCGGTTGCTTCACGTGCGTCTTTAATCACGGAATCTGATGGAAGAAGATGGCTAACAAAAGAAAATGCCATTTTCATTCTTTTTAAACGCAAATGGTTGAATGTTATTTGCATGTTCAAAGAAAGCGGTGGGATTTGTTATTACGCAAATATGGCCTCTCCAACAATTCTTGACGGAGGTTTTCTTCGTTACATCGATTACGATTTAGATTTAAAACTTTACCCAGATAAGGCCATAAAAGCTCTTGATGAGCAAGAATTCTGTTCAAACGTTAAGAACTATGGCTATTCAAAAGAATTGGTGAGTGCCGTTAAATATAGTTTTGAATCAACACGTAAGCAAATGGAGAAAGGCACATTCCCATTCAATGACAATACGATTATCGACATGTATACAAAATTCATCAAAGAAACCATACCTTTCTTACCAAGGACTGGAACGATAGGAAAATAGTTTTATTTTTGCCTTTTCGTTTGTCTTACTAGTAACTCGAGATAATGAGTTCTATAATTTATGAGTTCTTTAAGAACTCTTGTTTTTTATGCAGTACGTATTTATTTCAAAATCGAAAGAAAAAACACAAGAATTTGGTGCATTCCTTGCAAACAAATTCGAAGTTGGCGACGTCATTCTTCTCAAAGGCGATTTAGGTGCTGGAAAAACAACTCTTACTGGTGGGGTTGCTAAAGCGCTTGGTATTGAAGAAGACGTTATTTCTCCTACTTTCAACATTATGAAATGCTATTTCAATGGGAGAATTCCTCTTTACCATATAGATGCTTATCGTTTAGAGAATCAAAATATCGAACTTGGTCTAGAGGAATATATCGAAGGCAATGGAGTTTGTCTTATTGAATGGCCTCAATACATTGAACCTCTCTTACCAGAACAAACATTAAGCATCATTCTTAAAAATGTTGGTGATAATGAAAGAGAGATAACCCTTGATGGCGAAGGCAAGCATTTCGAAGACATCATATCTAGCGTGAAAGGAGCTTTCCATGATTAGCATTCTTTTAGATACATCAAATACGAATCTTAGTGCAGGCATTGCAAAAGATCACGTTTTAATTGCCGAAGTCAACTATGAAGCGTGGCAAAGACAATCTGAATTCTTAATTCAAGAAATCGATAATTTACTGGTAAAAACCGCCTTAAATCGTTCTGATATTGATGAAGTCATAGTTTCTAAAGGTCCTGGATCATACACAGGAGTTAGAGTTGCTATGACGGTTGCAAAGGTAATGGCATTCGCATTAAAGAAGCCTTTATATCTTGTTTCTTCTCTTGAGGTTTATAAAGCTAAAGAAGGAAGATCTGTTTGCTTAATGAATGCTCGTAGCAAGCGTTCGTATATTGGCGTATATTCAAAAGACGAGGTAATTTTATCGGATACTATTATGGATAACGAACAAGTTAGGATTTATTTGGCAGCTCATCCAGATTATAAAGTTTGCGGAGATGTTTCCTATCTTTCCTTGGAAGGAGAAAAGACTAATATTCTCGAAAACTTAATGAATGCAGATATTGAAAGGAATCTTTGCAAAGATCCAATTGCTGCAAAACCTGTTTATTTGAAGGACTTATAATGGAATATTCAATTAGACGATTAAAAAAGAAAGATGTAACAAAGGTTGCTGAACTAGAAGCGGAATGTTTCATTAAACCTTGGCCTTTAAATCAGATTGCCTATGAATTTAATGGCAATCCTTGTGCGAAAGTTTATGTTTGCGTAGATAAAGAAGATAACATTCTTGGCTATCTGGATTTCATGATCACTTTCAATAGCGCGACTATTGACCGCATCTGCGTAAGAAAGGAATATCGTGGGCAAGGTATTGCCTCCGCTCTTCTTGATACGATGGTCAAGGTTTGCAAAGAACAAAAAGATGTTGTTGAATTCATCACTCTTGAAGTTAGGAAATCAAACGAAAATGCCATTTCTCTTTATGTTAAGAATGGCTGGCAAAAGGTTGTTATCAAACCAAAATATTATGATGATGGCGAGGATGCCATTTATATGATTAGGAGCCTATTATGAGTCGTATATTAGCAATTGAAAGCAGCTGCGATGAAACGGCTGTTGCTATCGTTGAAGATGGCAAATTATTGGCTAACATTGTTTCTTCTCAAGTTGCAGTGCATGTCAAATATGGTGGAGTCATGCCAGAAGTGGCTTCACGTTTACATACAGAAAATATCGATATTTGTCTTAAAGAAGCTTTAGAACAAGCCAATTTAACTTTTGATGATATTGATGCATTTGCCGTAACTAGAGGCCCAGGCTTAATTGGTTGTTTGCATGTCGGTCTTCAAGCGGCAAAAACTTTAGCGATGCTTTATAAAAAGCCATTGATTCCAGTTCATCATTTAGCAGGACATATCTATGCCAACGAATATGTTGGAGAATTTAAGTTCCCTTTGCTTTGCGTTGTGGTTTCTGGCGGAAATACTGAATTAGTCTTAATGAAAGATCATCTTGATTTCACAATAATTGGTGAAACAAAAGATGACGCGATTGGCGAATGTTATGATAAGGTCGCTCGTGTTTTAGGTCTTCCTTATCCTGGCGGTCTTCCAATTGATCAACATGCAAAGAAAGGAAAACATACCTACAATCTTCCTGAAACAAACGTTGGGAAAGATGGCTACGATTTTTCCTATTCTGGATTAAAAACAGCAGTTATTAATTTAGTCCATAACCTTGAAATGAAAGGTGAGAAAGTTAATATCGACGATATGGCAAAATCTTTCCAAGATGTTGCAGTTGGGATGGTCGTAGACCGTGCGACTCGTGCGGCAAGAGATTTTAATGTCGCACAGGTTATTCTTGCAGGCGGAGTATCTGCTAACTCCTATCTTCGTGAACAAATGAAAAATCGCTTAGAAGGCACTGGAATTGATTTGATCATTCCACCTCTTTGGTGCACGACTGATAATGCAGCAATGATTGCCAAAATTGGCGAAAGACTTTATAAAGAAAAACTCTTTGCTCCATTAACTTTAGGAGTAGATCCAAACTGGAAGATTTCCAATTTCCGCAAATTTTAATACAATATTCCAGGAGGCTAGAAATATGGAAGAAAAAACATTAAGCGTTAGAGAACTTTATTCTCTTGATGAAGAAATTTTAGAAAATTTAGGCGAAGTTACAGTGAATGGTTGGGTTAGAAATAACCGTAATTCAGGAAAGGTTGGCTTTGTTGCCTTGCATGATGGAACTTGCTTTAAATCACTGCAAGTTGTTTATGATGGAGATAAAGATTTCTTTGATGAAGTTTCGCATTACAAAATGGGCTCCGCAGTTTCCTTTAAAGGAGAAATTGTCCTTACCCCAGGCATGAAACAACCATTCGAGATGCACGCTAACGCTGCAACTCTTTTAGGCGATGTTGCAGATGATTATCCTCTTCAAAAGAAGAAAACTTCCTTTGAATATCTTCGTGATTTAGCTTATCTTCGTCCAAGAACAAATACATTTGATGCTTTATTCAGAGTTCGCTCCGTTTTAGCGATGGGCGTTCATACCTTTTTCCAAGATAGAGGCTTTGTTTATGTCCATACGCCAGAAATTACTGCCAATGATGCAGAAGGTGCTGGCTCAGTATTTACAGTAATTACCGATTCAAAAGAAGATCCAATCAACGATTTCTTTGGACGTAGAGCCTCTTTAACCGTTTCTGGACAATTGCACGTTGAAGCGTTTGCTCTTGCTTTTAAAGACGTCTACACCTTTGGTCCTACTTTCAGAGCCGAAAAGAGCAACACCCCACGTCACGCTTCAGAATTCTGGATGATTGAACCTGAATTGGCTTTTGCTGATTTAAACGATGATATGGATTGTATTGAAAGCTGCATCAAATTCTTAATTAAATGGGTTCTCGATCGTTGCCCAGATGAAATGGATTTCTTTGAGAAATGGATTGCACCTGGTGTTAAAGAAAAATTACTTAACGTTTTAAATACTCCATTTACAAAGATGGAATACACAGAAGGCATTAAGATTCTCCAAGAAGCAGTTAAAAATGGCCATAAGTTTGAAAACAACAACATTGAATGGGGAATGGATTTACAAAGCGAACATGAACGTTATTTAACTGAACAACACGTTAAAGGACCTACATTCTTAATCAATTATCCAAAGGAAATCAAATCTTTCTATATGCGTGAGAATGATGACGGAAAGACGGTTGCAGCAGTTGATCTTCTTGTTCCTGGAGAAGGGGAGATTGTTGGCGGATCTCAACGTGAAGAACGTTACGATATTCTTAAAGCCAAGATGGACAAACTTGGAAATACAAAAGGACTTGAGTGGTATCTTAATCTCCGTAAATACGGTGGCTGCATCCATTCAGGATTCGGAATCGGCTTCGATCGTTTATTAATGTATATCACTGGTATTGCCAACATTCGTGATACTGAACCTTACCCAAGAACATCTTCTGCGTTAAAGTATTAATATGGATCAAAACTTTCAACAAAATAGTCAAGCAACGGCTTCTCAAAATGAGAACGATGCTCTTCAAAAGGAATTCAAGAAGAATCTCGCAAGGAAAAGAATATTCTGGACAATATTCGGAATAGATATCGCTTTGTTAATATTTCTTCTTTATGAAATTGTTAGCTTATTCTTTTAAAAATAAAACTCTATAAACCCATGACCGCCAATTTGGCGGTCTTTTTCAATCTAAAAACCTATTGAGAACAGCAAATTATAGTAAGTATAGTCGTGATTTCATGGCCTTTTTGTTAAATTGTTTAACATGTTCTTGTGGCAAACAATAAATAGCAACGCGTTTTTTGTTTATCAAATGATTAGTCCATCAGCGTTATAGATGTACAAAAGTATTCTAGATTGCGTAAATGATTGGCTCATAACAAACAATAAGATTTTTTGTTATACAACAAAAAACATTAAAATAATATCTGTATTGTATGTCAACTAATACGTTATAGAATTGTTTTGTATCAAAAAAGTGGAAACATATGAAAATCAAAAAAGTAGAGATAATTTCACTTATTATTGGATCTTTCGTTTTCTTAGGATGCAAAGATAACGTAACTTCAAAAATCGTTGAAAATGCGAAAACAAGCATTTCAAGAGACATAGGCTATCAATTGGAAGCAAACGCCGCAAACACAAACAACACGGATCCTAATTGTATTTTCCAACGTTCATTGTCGGAATATAAAACCCGTTTCGGAAATTATATAAACGTTGTTTCGATGAACGTTAATGACAAAAGCGAAATAGAACTTACCGATTTTGACGCAAGCTACGTTCCACCTAAATATTATGATGTAATGTACTCACGTCAAAAAAATCTAATAAGTTCGTTTTCCTCTAACGATGCTGCAAGATATGAGACTTTGAGACAAGAAGATTACAGCATCGACAGATACGCATCGTTGATTGAGAGGAAGTTCTCCAATCTAAATGTCCATCTTAAATACAAGCATTCGATCAAACCGATAGAGCCGATAAATCCCAGAACTCCGCTTAATCCAGATTATAAGACTACAATCATTCAAACTGTAAGCGCTGGCACGTCAGAGATAGTCTCTATACTTACATCTGCAGGCCTTGCCGATGCTGCTATAGCTGCATTTACCGCCTCGGTATCGGCGATAACTAGCGCCATATCAACGAGCTGGATACCCGTGATAGACTGGTCTTTGGCGGCTGCCATTATTGCTGGCGCCTTGATAGCTTTGACTGTTGTCATTGTGGAAAATTGGGACGCCATACAAAGCAGCCTTTCGAGAATAAGAGGCTGGTTCTTGAGAGAGTTTTCGCAGTTCGCATCAGAATTAAACTCTTTTTTCTCGGATGTACTCTCTAAAGGAACTAGCTCGAAAAAAGTCGGAGAGGATCGCGTTAAGAACGATAGAATACCATGGTGTACATGCGATGTTAAAGCCGAGGCTATTGCGATTTCCGTTGCCGATAATGAAGACAAGGAAAAAGTGACAATCATGAAAAACGTGAAAAAACTATTTTTCCATGGCGAAGGGCTGCATTATTCAAGTTTTTGGATATCGACATTTAAGGTCGATTATGAATATTTCATAGCGAATAGCCTCTACGACCTTGGTATAAGTACGCACACGTGGACTTATGGAAGGGCACTTAATTTGTTAATGTGCGGAGGAAGTAGTCTTCTTAAGAACGACAAGATAAATTATAGCGTCATTCATCATGGTTTTTTAAAAAAAGAATCTAACACAATGAACGGTTGGGATCATTTACATATAGCAAAATTGAACACCAGCACCAACACTTTTGAAAAAATCAATGGAGGAAAGGAG
Organism: Faecalibacterium prausnitzii; assembly: GCA_963611905.1. Classification (GTDB taxonomy): domain Bacteria; phylum Bacillota_I; class Bacilli_A; order RFN20; family CAG-826; genus UBA4951. The sequence continues at coordinate 17,758 of CAVDTI010000062.1, forward strand.
AAAAAAGTACACTCTTTTTTCGGACCCGATGTATTTAAGAAAGGCGCCAAGAGTGGATGAAGCAGATGAATACCCAAGCAAAAACAAATAAGAAAAAGCACAAATTTAAAATAAACGAGGCAGTTTATATACTTTATGCGCATCGTTTAAAACGCCTAAGTAGAAGGAGATATTGCGATGATTATGATTCGCTTTATTTGGTGATAGGCTACATTGAATCGTGGCCTCATTTATCAAACGAAGAAAGAAAGGAATATATCGCCAAAGGCTACGAGTATGTAATTTCTTACGTTGATAGAGAAGATATGCAAGAAAATACGACAGCACGTTTGGTGCCTGAAGAAAAATTGCGGAAATATTATGGACACGATTATGACATTGAAATTGGCTTAATCATGGAAGAGTGCGATAGATTGATAGGAAGCATAACACGTGCAACCCCTTATGAAAGCCTGTCTTGGGACCCATTGAAAGAACGATACCCTGATCTTTACGATTAAAATACTGCCTTTTAGGACATATTTTCAAGTTTTTGCTCTTTATGTGAATAATTCTAGAATCTAGAGCATCAAAGGAGACATTTTAAATGTCTATGGATATACCTAACATCGCTCCTTGGTTTTCTAACTATGTATTGGATGAAACCAAACCTTGTTAAAATTGAAAACCAAAAAATAATCCCTCTTAAGTGAGGGATTTTTCAAACTACATGGGTTTTATTGGGGATTATTTGATTTTTCCTTATTTGTTGGAGGAGGGGTTGGACCTGGATTTTTATTCAAATCATCAAAATAATTGAAATCTTCTAGGCTCTTTTCGAATATAGAATGAGAAAGCTTGTTCAATCTCGACAATCTAGCAAGGAAGCCTTGAATAACAACCGCATACCAGATAATAGATGTTAACCACATCGGAACCAATATGTATGAACCCCAATATGCATTCACCCAAGTAGGAGAAGAAGATAGAGATGGCCAATGCGCTAATAAGGTAAGTCCCCAGAAGTTAACATAGTTTTCGGGGTTGCCCCAATCGAAGGAGAATAGCAAAGTAGAGAATTCACCAAAATAGTCTCTGCTCCAAATTCCATAGGTTGTTGAATATGCGATCCAAACCAAGAGGGAAACTACAGCTATTAAGAATGGTGGAAGGGTTGCTCTTATCAAATAACGGTTGTTTTTGATTTTCCCATATTTTTTTAATTGTTCGGGAGTTTGAATAACGCGAAGAACGGTTGCCTCGTGAACTTCATAATCCATTCTTCTTCCAAATTTAATTGTTACATAGCGAATTAACGCTCCAATTAAACCAATAATTATGAAAAGGAAAACCATGATGAAAAGCAAGATGATTAATAAGCGTTTATCGTTTTCATTTAAGGCAAAATCAATTAAATATCTCATAAATCGTTGCCTCCATAATCATCATGGGAAATGTCTATCACTTGATG
>CAVDTI010000062.1:19217-34695 GCA_963611905.1 Faecalibacterium prausnitzii
GCCATTGCCTCTTCATCAACATCTACTGGTTTGTCGGAATGAGGAACTTCATCAGATTCGAAATTAGGATCAAATGAAATTTCGTTAGCATCAAAATGTTTTTCTTCAATTCTGTTTTGTTGAGGCTGTGGTTGTTGAATTTGTGGTTGAGGCTGTGGATATGGTTGTTGCTCGTATTGTTGAGGATAAGGCTGTTGATATGCTGGTTGAGATTGGAAATTTGTTTGAACTGGTTGATTTGGCATTTGCCCTTGCTGAGGCTGTTGAGGGTTTGGATAGTAATTTTGTTGGATAAATACGCGATTATCTGGTTGAGGTTGAGGAGCAGGTTGTTCAGGCGCTCTTTGTAGTGAAGCTTGATATTCTTTGATCTCCCGAACTCTTAAATCCTCAGGTAAAGGCTCAAAGAATTTTTCACCTTTAAAGAAACGAATTAATCCTTTAATCGAATAAAAAACGATGACGAATATCGCATAAACTGCTGCCAAGGCCACTAAGCAGAGAAAAATAGGCAAAAGAAAGAAATAAACCAAACCTAGGCCGAAGTTTTTTAATGCTTGTTTCATTCTTCTTCTCCTTTCTCGTCTTTAAATAATAAACGCGAAACGACTTCACATAAAGAAATCGATACAAAAAATGCTAAAAACAATAATATTGCATTGCCTTTAGGCAAGGATGAATAAAAATAAGCACTTAAATAGAAGGAAATCAATAACAACAATCCTAATAGCAAATAAAAATACCAAGGACGTTTTATCAAAAGAGATTTTCCTCCTGCGAAGGTAAGATAAATGCCTATGCTTGCAAGAAGATAACCTGCTGTAAGCGAGATAAAAGATAAGCCAAAACCTAGCGCAAGGAGACATAACGCACTAAGAGAGATGCATAAATCAAAATATAAAGGCGCATTCTTGAACTTAATATTTTTTGCATTCAAAGTTATAACCAAAAAGGAAATGCTTTCTTGAATTAAAGCATAGGCGAATATAAAGGTTGGAACTATGCAGCCAATGTTTTCTTTATTTTGCAAATTTAGCAAGGCTAAAAACGATTGGATGATATCTATCCCATAAATTGCTTTCAGTAATACAACCATTAAGTAATTGAGTCCTAGTTTCAACAAAGAAACTATCAAAATGGTTAACGTGTGAGGAATTTTTTTCTTTAAGAGGTAACCAAAAAGAGAACCGGTTAATATTGCTGGCGTCACATCGAATAAGGTGACTGAAATATCATATGCTGTAGTCAATAAAGATATTCCAATTGAAGCAAAAACATAAAGAAGGAGGTACTTATCCTTGCAGTAGTATGTAGTCAATGCAGCTAGAAGTGGCAAAAACAAAATAATTGCAAAAGAAGACAAAGGAAGGAAGGCAGAAACGACCGAAAGAGCTGCAACCATTGCAGCAGATATTCCCATAAATGCTATGTTTTCTGTAAATGTTTCTTTCTCTTTAAATACATTCATGCCTAAATATTATCTCTCAAAACACTAGATTAAATAAAGAGCAATACAGTGTCTAAAGAATACCAAATTACCTATTCTAAGAATATGGAATGAGAAGGCTAGAAATAGTAGAATTAACAAAGTTAAAACATTATGAATTACGCAACGCTTTTAAATGAAAAACAGTATCAAGCTGTAACAACAACCTCGCAATATGTTCGTATCATCGCGGGGGCTGGTTCAGGAAAGACCAGAGTCCTTACTTATCGTATCGCCTATTTAATTTCCAATATGCATGTTGATCCATCAAGAATCTTAGCAATTTCCTTTACTAATAAGGTTGCTAAAGAAATGAATGAGAGAGCAACAAAACTCATTGAAGACTCTTTAGGGTCCTCACCAATGCTTCATATTTCAACCTTCCACGCTTTATGTTCGCGTTTCTTAAGAATTGAGCATAATGCCATTGGTTACCCGCAATCATATACGATTTATGATGAAGATGACCAAAGCAAACTTATCAAGAATTGTGCGGCTGAATTTGGCTACAAGAAAAGCGATGAAATCGTTAAAGAAGCAACTAGATATATTCGTAATAAAAAAGGCCAAGGAATCTATCCAGAACATATACCTTTAAATTCTCAAACATTCTCCGATGAACAAGAATGTTTAAAAATATACACGGCCTATGAGAAACGCAAAGTAGACGCTTTTGCTTTAGATTTCGACGATCTTTTATGCAAAACGATCGAAATATTAGAAAACGATGAAAATATTCGTTACAAATGGTCACATCGTTTTGACCATATTCTTGTGGATGAATTCCAGGATACAAATGATGTTCAATATAAATTATTAAGATTACTCACCACAGCAAAAACATGTGTCTATGTAGTAGGCGATCCTGACCAAACAATCTATACTTGGCGTGGCGCAAATCAAAAGATCATTCTTGACTTTGATTACAATTTCCAACACGCTGAAACAATTATTTTGAATGAAAATTATCGTTCAACAAAAACCATACTTGCTGCAGCAAATAAGTTAATCATGAACAACAAAAAGCGTGTTCCTAAGGACTTATTCACAAATGGTGCACAAGGAGAAGACATAACAACATTCATGGCTCCATCTAGTTCCGATGAAGCGGATTGGGTTGCTAAAAAAATAATCGGTTTAGCTGATAAGGAAAGAAATGAAAATGGTGAACGTAGATACGATAACATCGCTATTCTTTATCGTTCTTCCTATATGACAAGACCTTTTGAATCCGCTTTAAAAGATAGAGGAATACCTTATAAGATTTTCGGTGGACTTAGATTCTATGAAAGAATGGAAGTCAAGGATCTTTTGGCCTACTTCAATTTATTGTTAAACCCATTAGATGATATTGCTTTCGAAAGAATTGTTAATGTTCCTAAGAGAAAAATCGGCGACGCTTCGATTGAAAGAATTCGTTCAGAAGCAAAAGCCCTCGGGCTTTCTGAATATAATTACGTGAAGTCATTAAGAGAATCGGATTACAACACAAGTATTCCTTCGCGTGTCGTTAATGTTTTGGGTGTTTTAATCGCTCAAATGGAAGAAACAAAATCTAAATTAACAGACAACCTCGAAGCGTATTCTGCCGTCTTAAAGGATTTCGTAACTGAGATTGGTTATTACGAATATCTAAAAGAAACTGAGGAAACAGATGAAGACCGCATTGCAAACGTTAATTCCCTCTTTGATGATATTAACCATTTTATTTCTAACAATGCTGATTCAACCTTTGCAGAATACCTTCAAAACGTTTCTCTTTTAACCTCTCAAGACGATATTAACGGCGGTAATTTTGTCTCTTTGATGACGATTCACGTTGCAAAAGGGCTTGAATTTGATAACGTTTTTGTTATTTGTATGAATGAAGGATCCTTCCCTTCGCAAAGAAGTTTAGAAGAATCAAATAGAGATGGGGAAGAAGAGGAAAGAAGACTTGCGTATGTAGCAATGACAAGAGCCAAAAAGAGACTTTTTTGCTCATGTAATAGTGGCTATTCCTATGTTACCGATTCAAGCTCAAGACCTTCTATATATTTCAAGGAAGCAGGATTGAAACTTAATAAAACCGGTGCATTCTTTTCTGAAAATTCTCTTAATAATAATTGGAATAAGAAAAATAGAAATGGTGGATGGGATGATGGATTCTTCCCGGATACAACAGATGATGACTTCTTTGAGTATAAGCCTAAAAAGAAGGCTGCACCAAAACCAGTCGCACCAGCAAAACCTGCCTCTAATGGCGTTAACAACTGGAAGGTTGGAGAAATTGCTCATCACGAGAAATTCGGCGATGGAGTTGTCGTTAAAATCATTGATGCAAATATCATTGTCATTGATTTTGAAACTGCGGGTAAGAAGACTCTTCTAGGAACTCACCCAATGCTTTCAAGAGTTAAATCTATTGGAGGAGAAGCATGACATATATCGAAGCAGAAAAACGTGTTCAAGAATTAACAACTCTTCTTGAGAAATATAATTACGAATATTACGTACTTAATCAATCAAGTGTTTCTGATCAGGAATTCGATCGCTTGATGGAAGAGCTACAAAGCTTAGAAGAAGAGTTTCCAACTCTCAAGAAAAAGAACTCCCCAACTCAACGTGTAGGAGGAGAAATTCAGTCTGAATTTAAAAAAATCCCCCACAAAAGGCTCATGCTTTCTCTTGCAGACATCTTTAATGAAGATGAAATTAGGGACTGGGATAAACGTATTAGAAATGCTTTAGGCGTTGATATTGTTGAATATGTTGGTGAGCTTAAAATTGATGGACTTGGAATGTCTTTGATTTATGAAAAAGGGGAATTCCAATATGCTGTTACAAGAGGCGATGGCGTGATGGGAGAAGATGTTACGGCTAACGTAATTACAATCCCTTCAATTCCTATGCACGTAAAAGAATTGCGTCCGTTTGAGGTGCGTGGCGAAGTGTACATGCCTAAAGCCTCACTAGAAGCAGCCAATCTTCAAAGACGTCTTTCTGGCGAAACTGAATTTGCTAATTGTCGTAATGCTGCTGCAGGCTCAATAAGGAATCTTGATCCAAAGGTTGCCGCATCAAGAAAGCTCGAAGGATATTGGTATTACCTTGTTAACGCTAGAGAACTAGATATTTCTGTTCATTCAGACGCATTGAATTATCTAGATGAACTTGGCTTCAGAACCAACAAAGAGAGAAGAATTTTACATGGTGCTGATGAACTTATTGCCTATGTCGAGGAAATGGGGGAAAAACGTGCTTCATTAGGCTACGATATCGATGGCATTGTCTTCAAAGTAAATAATTTAAAAGACTACGATAGGCTTGGTTATACTGCAAAGGTTCCAAAGTGGGCGATTGCATACAAATTCCCGCCAGAGGAAGTTACAACAAAACTTTTAGATATTGTTATTACTATTGGTCGTACTGGAAGAGTTACTCCAAACGCCATCCTTTCTCCAGTTCGTGTTGCTGGTTCAACGGTTCAAAGAGCAACTTTGAATAATGAAGACTTCATTAAAGAAAAAGACTTAATGATTGGTGACGTTGTCGCTCTTCATAAAGCGGCAGATGTTATCCCTGAAGTAACTGGACCGATAATCTCTAGAAGAGATGGCACCCAAATTCCGTGGGTAATGCCTACAAATTGTCCTGTTTGCGGTCATGAATTAAGCAGAGTTAAGAATCTTCATTACTGTTTAAATCCAGAATGTGAATCTAGAAAGATTGAAAAGATTATTCATTTCGCTTCAAGAAACGCGATGGATATTGATGGAATGGGCGCTTCAGTAGTGGAAGAATTCTTTGCTGAAGGATTCATAAAAGATATCCCTGATATTTATCATTTAAGTGATCACGCTTCTGAAATCAAAGCATTAGACGGTTGGTCTGATAAATCGATGAATTCCTTATTGGATGCTATCGAAACCTCAAAGAAACAATCTTTAGAACGTCTCTTATTTGGAATAGGAATTAAGGATGTTGGTGAGAAAATGGCTAAAGTTTTATCTAAGAGATATAAGAATCTAGACGCACTTGCTAAAGCTAGCGAAGAAGAACTTCTTAAGATTCCTGATGTAGGTCCTGTAGCAGCAAAAAATATTACTGAATTCTTCCAAAACGAAAAGAACAAACAAGAAATAGAGATGTTAAGACAAGATAACGTTAACTTCGACTATCTTGGCACTGATACGATAGATGTTAACTCTTTCTTTTATGGAAAAACCATTGTTCTTACTGGAACTTTAACTCATTACTCTAGGCAAGAGATGACAGACATTCTTGAGGGCATTGGGGCAAAATGTGCTGGATCAGTTTCTAAAAAAACGGATTTGGTAATTGCTGGACCTGGTGCAGGTTCAAAACTCGATAAGGCAAATGAACTTGGAATCGAAGTCATTGATGAAGAGAAAGCATTAGACTACTTAGCAAGAACGACTGGAAAATAATTTGTCCGAAAACGCAAAACACCTCCTTTATATAAGTGAAGGAGGTTTTTTAATGGGGTTTGTTTGTGATAGGTGTGGCAATTCTGATTCTAGGTATGTTGGCTATCGAAATGGAAAACCATATTGTAGGAAATGTATCAGCTTTAGAGGCATGGAAGTCACGTATGAGAAACCGATTCCTAAAGATGCACCACTTAATCTTCACTACTCTCTTTCCGAAGAACAGGCAAAGCTTAGCGAAGAGATAGTAAAAAATTATAAAAATGGAATCGATACTTTGGTGTATGCTGTATGTGGGGCAGGCAAAACTGAAATATCGTATGCGATAATTTCTTATGCTATCTATAACGGCTTAACAGTTGGTTTTGCTCTTCCTAGAAGAGATGTAGTAATAGAATTATTTTGGCGTTTAAAAGAATCGTTTCCACAAAATAAAATCGTTGCAGTATATGGTCAACATACCTCAATATTAAAAGGAGATATAATAATTCTTACAACTCATCAACTTTATCGTTATAAAAAATATTTCGATCTATTGGTGATGGATGAAATAGATGCGTTCCCTTTTAAAGATAACGATGTTTTAATCGCGATGTATAAAAAATCATTAAGAGGACACGCAGTCTTAATGAGTGCCACGCCATCTAAGGAAGTAATCAACGAATTCAAAGAAGAAGGACACGCAATTTTAGAATTAAGAACTCGCTTCCATAAAAAGGAAATTCCAGTGCCTAAAATTAAAATCATCCCAACATTTTTAACTGCCATATATTTAATTTACAAGCTCAAAAAATATGCGAAAGAAAATAAACCTGTTTTTGTCTTTGCACCAACGATAGAAAAATGTGAGTTTTTGTATAAACTCATTTCTCCTGTCGTCAAAAATGGTGACTTTGTTCATTCGAAAAGAGAAAAACGAGCGGAAATTATAGCTGATTTTAAGAAAAATAGATATTTGTACCTGATAACTACGTCTGTTTTAGAGAGAGGTGTAACGTTCAAAAATCTTCAAGTCATAGTCACCAATGCAGATGAAGATGACATATACGATTCTTCCACATTGATACAAATAGCAGGGCGTGTTGGAAGAAAGACTGATGCGCCAGGAGGAGATGTTATTTTTCTCGCAGAAAGGAACACTGATTCCATGAGGAGGGCAATTAATGAAATTAAATTTTGTAACACCTTTTTGTAAAGTTTGCTTTAAAGATATTTCAGTCTTTTCTGAAGCGTCTATCCTCGGATCAAAAAGCATTCTATGTGATAAATGTTTTCATGAAATGAAGCCAACATTTACGAAATATAAGATCGGCGAATTTCAAACTATATCTTGTTATTTGTACAATGAAAAAATAAGAGAAATGCTTTATTGTTTTAAAGGATGTTTTGATATAGAGCTAGCAGAAACATTTCTAGTCAATCAAAAGACTTTGTTTTCTCTTTTGTTTCATTCTTATTACTTGGTTCCTGCACCAAGTTTCAAGGAGAAAGATGAAACAAGAGGATTTAACCATGTGGAAGAGATTTTTAAAGGAATTGGTAAGGGCTATATTCATGCGATAAAGAAAAAAGATGACGTTAAACAAGCCGATCTAAATTATCAAGAAAGGCAAAAGATCGGCGAACATCTTTTTCTTGATGAAAATGTTGATTTACGAGGCAAAAAGATCTTATTTGTTGATGATTTGATAACAACAGGAGCAACAGCAAAAGCGTGTTGTTTTCTTCTTAAAAATGCAGGGGCAAGTAAGGTAAAAATCCTTTCTGTTGCTAGGACAAAAGATATAAGTATGCGAAAAGGTTAGAAGGTTTCATTGCTTACCATTTATGGTAATGCTAAAATTTCAAACGTATCTTTAGGAGAATCCCGTGGCTAATATCATTGAAAAAATATTCCATCTCGAAAAAAGAGAGCTAAACAAGTATTATCGTGAATCCGAACAAGTTCTTGCCTATGACGAGGCAATGAGCAAACTCACTGATGATGAACTTCGCCAAAAAACTGTCGAGTTCAAAGAAAAATTAAAGAATGGCACACCATTAGAGGCCATCAAGTACGAAGCCTACGCTGTTGCTCGTGAAGCAGGCTGGCGTGTCCTTCACCAAAAACCATTCCAAGTCCAGATTATTGGTTCCTTGGTTTTAAACAATGGCGACATTGCTGAAATGAAAACCGGTGAAGGTAAGACCTTAACCGAAACAATGGCCGTCTATTTAAACGCTTTAACTGGCAAAGGTGTTCACGTTATTACGGTTAACGAATACCTTGCTTCCCGTGATGCTGAATGGATGGGTCAAATTTATCGCTTCTTAGGCTTAACTGTTGGTGTTAACCTTGCTTCAAAATCAGCCGAGGAAAAGCGCGAAGCCTATGCATGTGACATTACCTATACAACAAACTCAGAACTTGGCTTCGACTATCTACGTGATAACATGTCTCCAGATTTAAATGGCCGTGTTTTGCGTGGCTTATATTTCTGCGTCGTTGACGAAGCCGACTCCGTTTTAATTGATGAATCTAGAACCCCACTTATTATTTCTGGCGGTTCAAGAACGGCTGCTTCGCAATATCAAGTCGCTGATAGATTTGTCAAGGTTCTTAAGAAAGATGTTGATTTTACAATCGACATCAAAGAAAAGACTTGCTCTTTAACTGACGAAGGAAATAACAAAGCCGAAAGAATGTTTGGCATCAAAAACCTCTATGATCCTGAATATCAGGAATTAGTCCATAGAATTCACCAAGCCTTAAAAGCCAACTACATCATGGCACGTGACGTTGAATACATGGTTGACGATAAGAGAACAATTCAATTAATCGACCAATTTACCGGACGTATTATGCCAGGCAGAGAATATAACGACGGTCTTCAACAAGCCATTCAAGCTAAAGAAGGCGTTGAAATCAAACAAGAAACCGTCGTTATGGCTACAATCACCTATCAGAACTTCTTCCGTTTATACGAAAAACTTTCTGGTATGACTGGTACAGCAAAAACCGAAGAAGAGGAATTCGAGACGATCTATAACATGAAAGTCATCGTTATTCCTACAAACCGTCCAATTCAACGTATTGATGCGAACGATTTCATTTTCGGAACTCATAAGGAAAAGCTTGAAGCTTTAGTAAAAGCCGTTAAGGAAAGGCACGAAAAAGGACAACCAATTCTTATTGGTACTGTCTCCGTTGAATCTAACGAAGAAATCTCTGCCCTATTAACTGCCGCAGGTGTTCCTCATGAGGTTTTAAATGCTAAAAACCAAGCAAGAGAAGCGGAAATCATTTCTCACGCCGGCGAAAAAGGTGCTGTCACACTTGCTACTAACATGGCAGGCCGTGGTACCGATATTAAACTCTCTGATGAAATCCGTGCTTTAGGCGGTTTATGTGTTTTTGGCACCGAACGTCATGAATCCCGCCGTATTGATAACCAGTTACGTGGTCGTGCTGGACGTCAGGGTGATCCAGGTTTTACCCGTTTCTTTATTTCGTTCGATGATGAATTGTTAAGACGTTTTGCTCCAGATAATCTTCGTGCTCAATTTCAAAAGAACGCTGACGGAGAACCAATCGAATCAAGACTTTTAACAAGCGCTGTTACAAATGCTCAAAAACAAATTGAAGGCAAGAACTTTGATATTCGTAAGAATTTAAAAGACTACGACGATGTTTTAGCCAAGCAAAGAGATATTATTTACAAGAAACGTGACGCTATTTTAATGGCGGATGATATCGTTGATCTTATTCACGATTTCTTCAAGACAACAGGCTTATATCTTTGCAAACAAGCAATCGATAAGAATGCTAATTTAGATATTGTTAACGGCGAAACTTTAAAGAAACTTGTCGAACCTCAATTCTTACCAGAAGGAACGATTACCGCTGCTTCATATGATGGCGCTCCAATTGATGAAGCCGGAGAAGACCTTGGAGAAATCTTATATGCACGTTATCTTGAAAAACGTAAGACATGGCCATCAGAAGATGCAGATAAGATTGAACGTAACATTTCTTTAAGGGTCATTGACCGTAACTGGCAAGGACACATTGATACAATGTCGCATTTACGTGATGGCATCAACCTTAGAAGTTATGCTCAAAAGAACCCTCTTCAAGATTACGTTAATGAAGGATATGACTTGTTTGCTGAAATGAATGAAAAAGCAGCAGTTGATACAACGTTTAATTTAGTTAATGTTCGCTTAACCAAGAAACAACCTGAACCTGAAGAAAAAGAAGTTATAGATAACCAAGAAGCTCCAAAAGGAGAACAAACAATTGGTGCTATAAAGCCAGAAAAGATCGTTGTTGCTAGACCTGCTAATAAAGTAGAGCCAACTCCAGCTGTTAAGGAAGAGAAACCTGCACCAGCAGCTGAAGAAAAGCCAACTGAAACAAAGGAAGAGAAACATGCTCCTATTTTAACTAAGGCCGATCCTCTTCCTCAGCCAACACCTGATATGACACTTGAACAACGTGTTAAATTAGCAGAAGGAAATTTACGTCGTGCAAACCGCGAACTCATTGGTGATGAAGCGTATGCAAAAGTCATCCAAGATTATAACGACGCTGTTGCCGCTCTCGAAGCAAGCCAAAATAAATAATTAATTACTAAACATAAAAAAGGAATATATGAAAGAGCTAGTCGAATTAAAACAAGATAGCCAAGAAATTGGCAAACTCGTCTCGCAGCTCGGTGGTTCTCTTTGACCTCGAAAAGCTAAAAGACGAAATTTCTTCCTTAAGTGAAGAACAAAATAAAGAAGATTTCTGGAATGATCAGAAATCCGCTTTAGAAATCGTAAACAAACTTAACGATGCAAAGTACAAATACGATACGTATAACCAAATCCGTGGGGATTTTGATGGGGTTATTTCGCTTTTGAACGATCCTGATGCAGGTTCGGATGAGATGAGAGAACTCATCGAAGAAACGGAAAAAGAACTCAATAAAAAGATTCATGAATTAAGAAATGAACTCCTTTTTACTGGGGAATATGATAATTTAAATGCGACAATCGAAGTCCATCCAGGCGCTGGAGGCACGGAAGCTCAAGATTGGGCTGATATGCTTTTTAGAATGTATGGAAGATGGGCTGAAGAACATCATTATAAGTGGCAAGTTTATTCTTATGAAGCTGGTGAAGAAGCTGGTTTAAAGAGTGCCATGGTTAAAATATCTGGCAAAAACGCTTATGGCTTACTCAAAGGAGAAAAAGGCGTCCATCGTCTCGTTAGAATTTCTCCATTTGACGCCAATGCTAGAAGACATACATCTTTTGCCTCAGTAAACGTTGTTCCTGAATTTGGTAAGGTTGCAGACGTTGTAATTGATCCTAAGGATTTACGTGTCGATACATTCCGTTCTGGTGGAGCAGGAGGGCAAAACGTTAATAAGGTTTCCTCTGCGGTTAGAATCACTCACATTCCTACGGGAATAGTAGTTTCTTGCGAAATAGAACGTTCTCAACTTTTCAATAAACAAACATGTATGGAAATGCTTGCGGATAAGTTGATGCAGCGCAAATTAGAAGAACGCGATGCAAAAATGAAATCTATTGTTGGTGAACAAAAGAACATTGAATGGGGTTCACAAATCCGTTCTTATGTTTTCTGCCCATACACAATGGTTAAAGATCATCGTACTGATTATCAGACTGCAGATGTTTCTGGGGTTATGGATGGTGACATTGATAATTTCCTATATTCATATTTAGAAATGTTATCTAGAGAAGGAAGGAAAGGATAGGATGAAGGCTAAAATCAAAAAAGTCGTTAGATCTCCTCGTTTTAAAAAAGCAGAAGATTTTTTCTTGGTTGTTTTTGGTTGTATTTTATTTGCTTTTGGAGATGCTGTCTTTCTTGCTAAATGGGATGTAGTTTCTGGCGGCGTATCTTCCGTTGGAATCATGGTTGATTATTTTGCTGAACCACTTTTAGGCTTTAGTATCCGTGATATTGTTGTTGCGGTTGTCCAAGTTGGCCTATGGTTTTTAGGACTTGCCTTTTTAGGAAAGAAATTTTCGATAAAAACAGCTGTTGCTATGATTGCTTATCCAGCTTTCTATGCTCTTTTCTATCGTTTAGATGTTGGAAGTCATTTAGGGCTAGGTGCATTATATCCAAGTCTTGGAGAAAGCGCTTCTTTAGTGACATATGAATTAACATCTTCAGATGTTGGAAATCTAATTATCTGCGCTGTTTGTGGGGGAATTTTAGATGGAATTGCTGTTGGGCTTGCATTTTTAGGTCATGCTTCAACTGGGGGATTTGCGATTATTTCCAGTATCTTGGCTAAATACACAAACGTTAAAGAAGACCTCTCATCTTTCTTGATTGATGCCATTTTAATCTTGCTTGCAACATTGTTTAGATTAAATCAATCTGGAATTGGAATTTATTGTCTTGGAGGTATTCTTTCTGCCATGACATGTTCCATTGCTATTCAATTTGTTTATATCAATGCAGACCGTTTCTTGGTGATTGATGTTATATCTAGCAAATATAAAGAAATTTCTGAATTTGTCTTCAAGGAATTAGACCATTCTGTAACTATTATCGACGCAATTGGCGGTTATACTGGAGAAAACAGAAAAATATTACGCGTTGTCATCAATAAAACAGAACAAATTGATTTAGAAAATAAGATTGCTGAATTAGATCCTACGGCATTCGTTTCTATTACTAAGGCCAAGTCAATCAATGGTGAGGGATTCTTGCCATTACCTCATTTTAATAAGAAAAAAGGAGAAAAAGATGATTGATAGCTCCCATCCTTTTAAACTCGTTTCGAATCATAGGCCTACAGGTGATCAACCTAAGGCTATTGAAGAGGCTTTGAAAGGGGTAAAAGAAGGGAAGAAATTTCAAGTCATCAAAGGTGCGACTGGTACAGGAAAGACTTTTACTGATGCTAATATTGTTGCAGCTTTAAATAGACCAACATTAGTTTTAGTACACAATAAAACCCTAGCATCTCAATTATATGGGGAATTTAAAGAGCTTTTTCCTGAGAATAGAGTTGAATATTTTGTTTCAAACTTCGACTTTTATCAGCCTGAGGCATATGTTCCGAAAACCGATACCTACATTGCTAAAGATGCAATGATGAACGATGAAATCGAACAATTAAGGACAAGTGCTGTTAACTCCATCCTAGAAAGAAGAGACACGATTGTTGTTGCTTCTGTCGCGGCCATTTACGGTTTAAGCGATCCAGAAGAATATAGTGGCCTTGTTTTTGAAATAAGAGAAGGAGAAACGTTAGACAGAAAGAAGTTTTTCCAACGTTTGGTCGATTCGCAATACACAAGAAATAACTTCGATTTGAACCCTGGTAATTTTAGAGTTCATGGCGATGTTATAGACATTTGCCCAATGACTCCAAGCGATTATTTTATTCGTATCGATTGCTTTGATGATGACGTTGAAAGAATTTCAGAAATAAATAAGTTAACAGGAGAATTTCATAGGTCATATTTAACTTATCCCATTTATCCTGCATATGATCATGCTTCTTCAAAAGCAAGGATAAATAAAGCGTGCGAAACCATAACTCAAGAACTCGATGAACGCTTAGCTTATTTCAAAAAAGAAGGAAAGCTTCTTGAAGCAGAACGTCTTGAAATGAGAACAAGACAAGACATTGAATCGATGCAAGAGTTTGGAAGATGCCCAGGCATAGAAAATTACTCTAGGCACATCGACCAAAGAAAGGCTGGAGAACGTCCTTTCTGCTTGATGGACTATTTTCCAAAAGACTATTTATTATTAGTAGATGAATCCCATGTAACGTTCCCACAAATTAAAGGAATGTATTTTGGTGATCGTTCAAGAAAAGAAACGCTTGTTGAATATGGTTTCCGTTTACCTAGCGCTCTTGATAATAGACCTCTTAATTTTGGAGAGTTTGAGGATTTAATGCCTCAAAATGTCATATGTACTTCAGCAACTCCAGGCGATTATGAACTTTCTCAAACGAATGGAGAAGTCATTGAACAAGTCATTCGTCCAACAGGATTGCTTGATCCTATTATCGAAATTAGAAAACCTCTTGGCCAAATCGATGATATGATGCAAGAAATTAAAGAGAGAATTGAGAAGAACGAAAGAGTAATGATAGTTACTTTAACTATTAAGATGGCTGAAGATCTTACTGCTTATTTGAAGAGCGAAGGCATAAAAGTAACTTACTTGCAAAACGAAACAAAAACATTAGAAAGAACAGAAATTATCTACCAATTACGCAAAGGAAAATATGATGTATTAGTTGGAATCAATCTTTTACGTGAAGGGCTTGATATTCCTGAAGTGTCTCTTATTTGCATTCTTGATGCTGATAAAGAAGGCTTCCTCCGTTCAAAGACATCGCTTATCCAAATAACAGGTAGAGCGGCAAGAAATGCAAACGGAAAAGTTATTATGTATGCGGATGAAATAACTGATTCCATGAGGGGATGCATTAACGAAACCAATAGAAGAAGAAAGATACAAGAAGCATATAACGAAAAATATGGAATAATACCTACGACGATTGTTAAGGATATTAGACCACCATTATCTAATTCCGATTCCGAAGAAGAAAAACTCAGTAAATCAATTAAGAAACATTTATCAAAGAAAGATAGCGAAGCTCAAATCAAGAAGCTTGAAAAAGAGATGCGTGACGCTGCAAAAGTATATGACTTTGAAAGAGCAGCAGAAATCCGTGACATTATCTTTGAGTTAAAAGGAGAACTACAATAATGAAAGAATACGAATATTACTATTTTGATTTTGACGGAACCTTGGTTTATTCTTTGCCTTCGCTAGTAAGCCCTTTTCAAAAAGCTTTTAGTTTAATAGGCTTATCATTAAACGAAGATGATGTCAGAGAATTAACTCACATGGCTTTTGTTCAAATGTGCGAGAAATTTCATGTAAAAGACGAAAAAATGATGCTCGATATCTATAATGTGATGAATTTCGAGATGCATAAAGATGAGGAGATAGCAAAAATTGTCATCTTCCCTGAAACAGAAAAAGTTTTAAAGGCTTTAAAAGAAAAAGGAAAGAAAATTGCAATTGTTTCTGGCAACCATACTGCATATATCAAACGCGTTATGAATATCCATCATTTAGAAAACTATTTTGATTTCTATGTTGGTGGTGATAGCGTTCCTCTTCCCAAGCCATATGCAGACCCATTAAATAAAGCAAGAGAACTTTCTGGAAACCCAGATAAAAAAGAATGCATTTACATTGGTGATTCCCTTCAAGATCCAAAGTGTGCGAAAAATGCTGAAATTGATGGTATACTAATTGATAGAAGACATGAGTATTCAGATTACAAGGATACGAAAATATACAGTTTAGAGGAATTAATCGATGTCAAATAACGAACCAGTAAATCTTCTGTTTTGCTTAGATAAAAAATGTTTCGATGGACTTTTAATAACTTTGCTTTCTATTGCAAAGAATACCTCACATCCTTTAAATGTGTTTGTTGGTACGGGGCATTTTGAATATAAGGACAAACATTTTTATTCATTCGAAGAAGAACAAGCTTCCTTTATCGAAAAT
>CAVDTI010000062.1:34705-41020 GCA_963611905.1 Faecalibacterium prausnitzii
CGTATTACCTTGCTTGATTTAACTGACGACGTTAATAAATATTTAGCTAAAAGTAAAAATCTATTTGGCAAGTTTTCACCTTACACTTTGTTTCGTTTAATTTCCGATTATTGCCCGCAATTCCCTGATAGATTACTTTATTTAGATGTAGATTTGGTTGTTACTGGCGATATCTATGAGGTCTTTAATTACAGCCTTGAAGGTAAGGATATTGGCATGGTTAAAGATGAAGTTGGTTCTCATTGGCTTGGCAAAGATTACTGCAATGCAGGTGTCCTTTTACTTGATTTGAAACAATTAAGAGAAAACCATCACTTAGAGCTAGCAAGGGAGAAAGTTCTTAACAATAGATATTTTATGCCAGATCAAACTGCTCTAAATCGTGGACTAAAGAAATATAAAAAAATCATGTCTCCACGTTTTAACGATCAACATAAACTGTATCCGGATACAGTCATAAGGCATTATTGCCAATGGATTAAGGTTCATAAAAAGGGAATTGGCAATGTTGCAGAAAAACCATGGAATGTAGAACGTTTTAGAAAAACCTACGGTCCTGAGACGCATAAAGACATTTTGGATGAATTTCTTCTTCTTAAAGAAGAATATAACAAGGGGAAATAATGAATTTAATCTCTTCATACACAATCTTTCATTGCTAAAAAGCAATTTCTATACTAAAGTTATATGGCGTAGTTTTTTGAACGCGCATTTAGGTTAATAATTATGCAGTGGTACGATATTGTCTTTATCATCATTTCCTTAATCGTTATCGTTCTTAGCCTTCTTCAGGGGGGTAAATCGGAAGGTGCTTCTGGCGCCATCACCGGTGGAGGACTTAATGTTTTTGCGAAGACCAAAGAGAGAGGATCTGAGAAAGTTGTTTCTTGGTTGACATTCGGCTTTGCCGTTCTCTTCTTGTTCTTAGCAATCTTGATTATGCTCCTTTCAAGCAGAACTTCTTCAGACTCAAGCGCATCATCATCTTCTTCTGCTGAAGCTGCATTAGCAATCATCCCATTCCTCTTCTAATTTCTATATGAACTCTTGCCTGGCGTTTGCTAGGCTTTTTTAATATGAAAAAAGAGCCCTAGATTTCTCTAGAGCCCATAAGTAACATCTTTAAAGAATTGTTACAGTACCGTCTTCCTTGATTTCGATTTTATCGCCTGTTTTAACTGCTTCGAGGAAATCGTCGCCAAGTTCATCGATAGCAATCAAACCTGCTTCATTCCAAACGTTGGATAGAATAATGCCTGATGCCGCCAATGGATCAATATGATGGGCGAATAACCACGCTTTTGGAGCAAGATTACGAACGGCGATTGTTTGAATTACCATTCCACCCGTTGTTGAACCAATAGTCTCAGGGAGGCATAAAGCTTTCCCGGTTATATTTTTCTTATATAAGTCTGGATTGTTTTGGTCGGAAACTATGATCTTTTTTGATGTGGCAAGTAAGGCGCTTGTTTGACATGAAGCTAGAGTATTAAAACCTTGATGGGTGACAACAGCTTCTCCTGTCCAATTTTGCGCTTGGAGAACGCGTCCATGGAATACTTTCATCTTATTTGACCTCCTTTTGACCGGTGATAATTTCAAGAACATCTTTATCTTTGAAATAGCGTGCACTGGTGTATGTTCTTAACTTGTTAGAATTTGTCATCAATGGCTTTTTGCCAGAGATAGGGTTATCCGCATACATTAAAGGGCAAATATAAGATATATGTGCGCCAGTCGAGAGCAACTTTTGATATTTATCTTCTTTTTGGAATTCTTTGATAACGGCAGGGGAAGCAGTAAGAACCGTGTCGATTACAAGCTTATGCTTGCCAGATTTCTTTAAACCTTCAACGATTGAATCTGTCCAATCTTCTAATTGCTTTAGGGTCAGATGAGGGCAACCAATGAAACAACGATGAACTTTAGCATCCATCTTTTTCCACATGATTGGATATGATTTATAGACACGTTCTAATTCAACATCATCGATAACATATTCTTTGGCACCTTCTTTGATTAAGGATTCTCCTAATTCTTTGGCTTCAGGAGTTATTCCATTAACGTGATATAAACCAACTGCACCATTGGATGCGGTTGCAGCGCCCATATCTTTCAAATATGCAATTGTATCTTCATCCGGTAAATCCTTTAAATATTGGTCTAAACCAACAATATAAGGAACTTCAGCCATGACTTTAATGCCAATTGCAGAACCAAGGATTTGTGCTTCTGGTTTCCTTGT
Source organism: Faecalibacterium prausnitzii (assembly GCA_963611905.1). Taxonomy (GTDB): domain Bacteria; phylum Bacillota_I; class Bacilli_A; order RFN20; family CAG-826; genus UBA4951. The sequence continues at coordinate 36,951 of CAVDTI010000062.1, forward strand.
TGTTTTTAATACGATTTTCCAATCAGCCTTTCTTCCTTCATCGGTGATAAAGCCGAAGTTAGGAGTCTTTCCTAGGATTGCTCCAAACATATCTAAGATTCCGGAGTTCCTGTTACATCTTGCGCCCAAAACAGAGTTAGCAAAGACAACGGCAGAGGATTCACTCCAAGAAAGAACGTCTCCTTTTGATGGAGTATTGCCCATCTCTTTAAGGTAACAAGTACAAGAGAACGCCTCATCTTCATTTGTTAAGCCGATCTTTTTTAACTGCTCTTCGTATACTTTTTGTTTGTTGTACATGAAGACGTTAGAAACGAGCTTTTCGATTGGATCGCACTTAACGTTTTTATAATCTAAAGGTCTTGGATCCATTGTAAAGCCGCCTTCAACTTTGCATCCATCCGCAATGATTTCATCCATAAGCGGATAGACGCCTTTAAGAAGGCCTAAACCAAAGCTTGTGACAAAATGTGATTTCTTATATGTCACTGGGACTAAACAGTCTGCACCAAAAGCGTCGCCATAACGAACTAAGACTTCCATCATCTTGGCTCTTGCTTTGCCGCTTTTCCCTTCAAGAATATCTTTCTCTTCAGGAATTAATTTCATTTTTGGTTGATACATTTCTATCTCCTTTATAACTTCATGACAGTTTCATATGCGGCCCAAATTACACTGCGAAGATTGCCGATTTTCTTACAATCGCCAACAAGATGCACGTGTTTTCCTTCCGGGAGGATAGGAGTTGGCTTATAACCAACAGAAAGGACCACAGAATCGCAAGGGATTTCGATTTCTTTTCCGTCTTTGCTCTTGCAAACAATCTTTCCATCGCCAATTTCCTTAAGTGATGTTTCTAGATAAACAGGAGTCTTATGAAGAGCAAAATAATCTCTTAAATATTGCGAATTTGCCATGCAAATCCCCCTTTGTTTTACTAAATCATCTTGCATTTCAACAATGATTGGTTCTTTTCCGGAAAGGGCGATTTCATAGGCGACTTCACATCCAGTCAAGCCTCCTCCCATGACTGCAACTCTATTTCCAACTGGCGAGCCAGAAAGATAATCTGTCGCATCAATTGCCTTTTCGCTTCCAGGTACTCTCAGCTTTCTTGCTACGCTACCCGTGCAAACGATATATTCGTCTGCCTTGATGTCGTTAAGATTCTTAACTTCGCTGTTAAGATGAACAGGAACGTTTAATTCCTTCATTTGAAGTTCGTACCAAGCAAGTAAATCTCTTAGTTTGCCTTTAAATGATGCAGCACTTGCGGCAACGAAAACTCCACCAAGATGATCGCTCTTTTCATAAATTTCTGGTTTTAAGCCACGAAGTTTGGCGACTCTTGCCGCCTCCATTCCACCAATGCCTCCGCCAATAATAGCAACTTTCTTAGATGTTTTTGCTTTTTTAATGTAGTGGACGTTTGTTTGCATTGTTTCGGCGTTAACCGCGCAACGAGCCATATGTAAGGAATCAGATAAACTTTGATCATTTGCCGTCCCTTTATAGTGGCACATATTGAAACAACCATTGTGGCAGCAAATACATGGTCTGATTTCTTCGTATTTGCCTTCTTTTAATTTGGTAACGTAAGCACCATCTGCAAGGAAAGGACGAGCAAAGCCAACCGCATCAATTTTTCCTTCTTTAACGGCTTCTGCACCAACAAATGGATCCATTCTTCCGGCTGCAACAACAGGAATAGAAACGAATTTTTTAATATGTTCAACATCTTCTAAGTTACAGTTTTCTGGCATATATATTGGTGGGTGAGCCCAATACCAAGCATCATATGTACCGTTATCGCAGTTAAGCATATCGTAGCCTGCATCTTGGAGGTATTTTGCCGCTTTTTCTGACTCAGCCATATCTCTTCCTGCTTCTTTAAATTCTTCTCCTGGAAGAGCACCAGAATTAAATCCTTTTGTCTTAGAGAGAACGGAATATCTTAAGGAAACAGGGAAATCTTTTCCGCATTCTTTCTTGATTGCTTGAACTATTTCTACTGGGAAACGGTAACGGTTTTCAAACGATCCGCCATATTGGTCAGTACGTTTATTAACATATTGTAACGTGAATTGATCAAGGAGATAACCCTCGTGGACAGCGTGAATTTCAACACCATCAACACCTGCATCTTTTAATAACTTTGCTGTTTTAGCAAAAGCCATAACGAATTTATTAATTTCTTTGATGGTCATTTCTCTTGATGGAACTTTGTCTGACCATCTATTCGGAGAAGCACTTGAAGATGCGCAAATCTTATCGAAATTCATCACTGGTTTAGATAAAACTCTTAAAAAACGGTTTGTATAAAGTTTTTCCATTGTTGGAGAAATGGTAAATGATCTTCCGAAGCCTGCGGTAAGTTGAATAAACATTTTCGCTCCATGTTTATGGATTTCCTCCATGAATGGTTTTAACTTACGATACATGCTCTTTTTCTTATAAAGCCATTGTCCAAGCATTGGGTTATAAACAGGTTGGATGCCTGGAAGAATAAGTCCCACATCATGTTCTGCTTTATCAAGTAAAAATTTGGCTGCTTCTTTATCGAAATGATTAATCTCCATCCAGCCGAAAAGAGATGTTCCACCCATAGAGGTCATTACGAAACGATTTTTAATTTCAACGTTTCCAATTTTCCATGGTGTGAAAAGAGGCGATAATTTTTGGTCCATTTTGTTCTCCTTAATATTCGCTAAATAATTATATTATGTTTTGCATATCAGTCCATAATTATCGATTTAAAAAAGTGCTATTTATTGAAATAAAATGCCTAAGTAACAATAATGTTCAAGAAGGTTAGATTATGACAATTAAAGAATACGTTATTTGGCGAAAAGAAGAATTGAAAAAAGAAATTCAAGGTTTAGGACACGAGGCCGTTTTATCAATTATAACTGTTGGTAACGATCCTGCCTCTGAGGCATATGTTCGTGGGAAAAAGAAAGATGCTGCAGAAGTTGGCATCAAAGCAATCCACACCGTTTTTGACGAGAATATTGAAGAAGAAGAACTTCTTTCTTTTATCCGTAAGCAAAATTCTGATGCTGAAATAGATGGAATCATTGTCCAACTACCTCTCCCTAAACACATATCTGTTGAAAAGATAAATAAGACAATCGATCCAAGCAAGGATGTAGACGGTTTTACTCTTGGCTCGTCTTTTGATCCATGTACGCCAAAAGGAATCATCAATTATTTAACTCATGAAGGATTTCCTTTCTCTGGAAAGAACGCCGTTGTACTTGGGCGTAGTGAAATTGTTGGTAAACCAATGGCTAAAATGTTACTCGCAAAGGATTGTAATGTTGTTCAATTACATAGCAAAACCTCTAGAGAAGACAAAGAATTTTATTTTGCTCATGCGGATTTGATTGTTTCTGCAATTGGAAGGATGCATATTTGGGATGACTCCTTTACATATAAGAAGGACGCATATTTAGTTGATGTTGGTATTAATAGAGGAGAGGATGGGCGCTTGCATGGAGACTTTGTTCCGGGCTTACCAGTTAAACTTCAAACTCCAGTTCCAGGAGGAGTTGGCCTTTTAACCCGTTTAGCGCTCTTAGAGAACCTTCTTGAAGCAGCAAAGGAGAGAAAATAATATGAGTTACTTAAATTTCATTGATAATTTATCTAAGCCATTGAAAATCATCGTTGCAATATTCTTACCAGTTCTATTTGTCGCCTATAGATTTGTAAAAGATATTGTTAAAGTGAGATGGTTATACGTTCTACTCGATGTCTTGATTTGCATCGCGGTTCCATTCTGTTTCTGGATATTGAATCTTATTTGGATTATTGAATATAACCAAGTATTCGATTTCTATGAATTAGAGAAGTTCTCGAAAGACGAAAAGAAGAAGTCTAAGAAGAATGAATATTCAATCCACAAAGACGAAGCTGTAGAAGTTGAAGTAATCGATAAAAAATAAAAAAACTCTCTAGTGCACGCGAGGGATAAATCCGTATCCGAATTGGTATAATATTGGTGCCACATCAAACTGTGGCACCATTTTATAGAAAGAGCCTTTTGGCGAGCGTTATCCTTCTTGAGA
>CAVDTI010000063.1:0-5076 GCA_963611905.1 Faecalibacterium prausnitzii
GAACATTATGAAGTCATAAAAGAAAAACCACTCATTTAGAGTAGTTCTTCTTCGTTTTGAATTTTGAATTTTTAAAAAATCTATGGTAAATCAGCAATATTTTGATTATGCATTCTTGTTTTTGATGTATTCATCAATTGCTGCAGCCGCATTCTTTCCTGCGCCCATAGCAAGAATAACGGTTGCTGCACCAGTAACTGCATCTCCACCAGCATATACGCCAACCTTTGTGGTCGCACCATCCTCGCCAGAGGTAACGATGCATCCGTGAGAATTGGTTTCTAATCCCTTTGTCGTGTTCTTGATTAGTGGGTTTGGAGACGTTCCGATTGATTGAATAACTACATCGACATCAAGATCAAACTCACTACCAGGAACAGCGATTGGTCTTCTTCTTCCTGAAGCGTCTGGCTCGCCAAGTTCCATTCTTACACAACGCATCGCTTTTACGTTAAAGTTACCATCATTAATAATTTCAACTGGATTATTAAGGAGTTTGAATTCAACCCCTTCTTCCATCGCATGCTCAACTTCTTCTTTACGAGCTGGAAGTTCTTCTAAGGAACGACGATAAACAATATAAACTTTTTCAGCGCCTAAACGAAGAGCGCTTCTTGCCGCATCCATCGCGACATTTCCTCCACCAATGACCGCAACACGTTTTCCATGTACAACCGGGGTTTCTGGGTCCTCTTTGTAGGCTTTCATTAAATTAATACGTGTTAAGAATTCATTTGCAGATAAAACTCCATTAAGATTTTCGCCTGGAATACCCATAAATCTAGGAAGACCTGCACCAGAACCTACAAAAACCGCCTCAAATCCATCATCCATAAGCTCATCGATAGAATGAATTTTACCAATAACTTCATTTGTACGAATCTCTACGCCCATTTTTTTTAGATTGGCGCATTCTTTCTTAACTATCTCTTTAGGGAGACGGAATTCAGGAATGCCATAAGAAAGAACTCCTCCTGCAACATGCAACGCTTCAAATACAGTAACATCGTATCCAAGCTTTCTTAAATCCCCCGCACAAGTGAGTCCCGATGGACCACTACCAATAATTGCAACCTTATGTCCATTTGATGGAACCTTTTCGAATTTAACAAGATCATTATCTCTTGCATAATCTGCTACATATCTTTCAAGTCTTCCAATAGCTACTGGCTCACCAAAGCCTTTTGTAACCATTTTGCCAGTATCATCTTTTTCTCTAATTGGCATCTTGCCTCTAAGACAATTTTTCTCACATTGAGATTCTTGAGGACAAACACGACCACAGATAGAAGACAATGACGATGACTTCAAAAGAATATCATTTGCGCCTTTGATATCATCTTCACGAACCTTAGCAATAAATCCTGGAATATCGATATGGACAGGACAAAGAGGAACACAAGCAGGCTTTGGACAATCGAGGCAACGGAACGCTTCATTTATTGCCATTTCATGGGTATATCCAGAGGTAACTTCTTCAAAATTATGAGCACGAACTTTCGCCTCTTGAGAAGGCATAGGATTTTTCTTAGGGCTCATGTTAACTTGATACTTTGGCATAATTATTTTGCCTCCTTAAATAGATTGCAGGTTTCTTCGTATTTGTGTTTTTCCCATTCGCGGTAAATTCCGCCACGGAAACGTGCTTCATCAAAATCAACTTCCGCACCATCGAAATCTGGTCCATCAACACAAGCAAATTTAGTTTTGCCGCCAACCGTTAGTCGGCAACCGCCACACATTCCCGTTCCATCGATCATTATAGGATTCATGGAGACGACGATTTTAACGCCTCTTTCCTTGCACATTTTAGCGACAAACTTCATCATAACTATTGGGCCAATAGCAATGACTTCATCATAAACGTTTCCTTCATTAAGAAGTTGTTCTAACGCGTTTGTTACCAAGCCTTTTTCTCCAGCTGTTCCATCATCTGTCATGATTTTATAAAGATCGGAACAGGCTTTGAATTCATCTTCTAAAATAACCAGATCTTTGTTTCTGAAACCAACGATTGAATGAACTGTCGCACCTCTTTTATGAAGTTCCTGAGCAATTGGCATAGCAATCGCACTACCAGCGCCACCTCCGATGATACAAACTTTTTTGAGTCCATCTAGTTCTGTTGGTCTACCTAATGGGCCAACAAAGTCTTGGATGTATTCTCCTTCTTTCTTTTGGCTGAGTTTGAATGTTGTAGAACCCACGACTTGGAAGATGATCTTAACAGTCCCTTCATCAAGATTCTCTCCGGCAATGGTTAAAGGAATTCTTTCTCCATCTTCATCAACACGAAGAATGATGAATTCGCCTGGTTTTGCTTTTTTAGCGATTTCTGGCGAAAGAACGTCCATTTCAACAATGGTTGGATTTAGTACTTTTTTTCTTGCTATTTTATACATACGTTTCCTCCTTTAGAAACCCAATGTCTTTTTTAATCTTGCTAAGAAAGGATCTTTTTCTATTGAATAGCAAATCGCTTTCTTCTTTGAGATGAAAATCTTAAATTCTTCATCCGTTTTTTTATCTACTAGAATATTGTCTTTTAATATATTTCCAGAGCGAGAATTGACCTCTTTGAAAGTAAGAACTCTTTTCTTATCTAATATTAATGGAGAGCCAACGCTTGAATATGCTTTAGAACGAATAGCAGCAATTTCTGTAACTTCCATTCCATCGACGTTAATATCCATGATTGAACCGTTAATACTACGGTTATAGCCCATTGATCCGGTAGAAGTTGCAATAACTAGTCCCATACCGAAATATCTTTCGAGTTTTTCGCCATCTAGATAAACATCATATTCAACGTTTTTAACCAATCCACTAAGAATAAGCTCATTGATTGCATATTGTGTTTGATTCTTAGAAGAATATTCGAGCAAAGAAAATTCTCTTGTTGAAAGAGAACCTTCTTTAATCGAAAGAAGCGTTTCTTTAAACTTATTAACATCGAATTCGTTGTAATAGCCAATTGTCCCTGTATTAAAGCAAAGGAATTTGATTGAATCCAATTTATCTATATAGGAATGCATAGCGTGGAGAAATGTACCATCCCCGCCAATAACAATAATTAATTCAGGATCTTTTTCATTCTTAACAAAAAAAGAGTCTTTTGACATAAATAAAGAAATGTCACATGACATCTTTTTTGAAAAATCATCATCTCTATTAACAATAATATAACGCATAAATTTCGCCTAACATTATTGTAAGAATTGCACTTGTTGCATTTCAATAATTATTTCTCAATATTAATAAGGAAAAGAAAAGAGGAGATGTTTGTCTCCTCTAATGTTTATGAACCCTATTTATTCAATAGCAATATGATGTTCTTTTTCTTCTTGTGGAACTTCTTTTGGAACAAAGAGTTTCAAAACGCCATCGACATATTTGGCGGAAATTGTCTTTTCATCAACATCTCCAACGTAATATGAACGAGTGCTAACACCGCTGAATCTTTCCTTACGGACATATTTCTCTTGGCTGTTTTCATCATGTTTGTCTTCAACCTTAGCAGAGATTGTAAGATATCCTTCTTTGAAAGAAACGTTGATGTTTTGTTTTTCGATTCCCGGAAGATCAATTTCAAATGTATAACCTTTATCGCTTTCTTTGATGTCGGTCTTCATTAACAAGCCTTTGGCATATCTATTTGCACCTTGGTAGTCTGTTGGTGCGAAGAAGTCGAATAATGGATCGAATAATCCGCTTCCATAATTAGTAATTTCATTTTTCATAAGTAATACCTCCAATTATTGGTTAGCACTCTTTTCTCTCAAGTGCTAATACTATTTTAATGCGTCCTTTAGCACTGTCAAGCGTTTTGTGCTAATTATTTTAAAAATAAGCCTGTTATCGAATAAAAAAGTAAAAATATTTTACGAAACAATTAGATTTTTGATTTTAGCACTTACTTGAGGTTGGAATACTTTGAAGTCGATAAAGTAAAAACTATCATCACATTTTTCAAAGAAAAAATTAGAAATGTCTTCATCTATAGACTCACAAATTTCATATGACGTTTCGTCTATTAATTCTTCATCTCCTTTTTGCTCATATTCTTTAATCATTCTCTCAAATGAATAAGATATTTTTTCATGTAGTTCCTTCGCTTGGTAATGCCCTGTTGTTTGGTTTGAATAAGGATAAACATGTTTGCTTAGTAAGCTATTAAGATAATCGAAAAGCTGGGTCTTCTTTTCCTCTATTATTAGGTTTGTCATTAAAAAAGCCTCCTCATCTATTAATAAGGAGGGTAAATTCAAAAAGGGACAAAAATTAATCAAGAATATCAACAAATATTCCTTTGGTATATTTCTCTAAATCTAATGGAGATAATCCAACCTGGAAACCTCTTTTGCCACCAGAAATATAAATCACATCAAATAATTGAGCGGTCTCATCGATATAAACAGGCATCGGTTTCTTTAAACCTATAGGAGAACAGCCTCCATGCACGTATCCAGTTAGAGGAAGGAGTTGTTTTAAAGGGATAAGTTCGATCGACTTTGATTTACAGGCTTTAGCGGCTTTCTTGAGGTTTAAAGAACAGTTAACCGGCACCTCAAAGATAAAATGCTCATGCTTATCATTCTCACAAACCAAGCTCTTAAAAACACATTCTGGATCTTCTCCTAAAGCTTTAGCTACACTCTCCCCATCAACAATCTCTTCATCATATTCCTTTGGAGAATAATTAATATTTGCTTCATCAAGCAATCTCATTACGTTAGTTTTAGTAATTTTCACACTTATTCACCCCTATTATATAAATAGGATTCTGCATCCTTTTTAGCCTTAGGCCAATAGAAGACACAAATAAAGCCTAATAACAACGTATAAACAAGCAATAGCCCCGAATCAATTAAATAGTTAACCGCAAGGAATATCGCTTTAACAAAGCCCGTTTTAAGAACGTCAAGCCCATCATTATCCATAATCTTTTTTGGAAATTTAATGAAAGTCGCTTTTGCAAAAGCACATATCGAATTATGAATCCAATTTCTTCTTAAAAAGAAAGTGTAGAAAAGCGAAAATACATAATATCCAAGAACAAGCGATCCTGCACAAATA
>CAVDTI010000063.1:5086-38948 GCA_963611905.1 Faecalibacterium prausnitzii
CCTAACAACAGAGATGCAATAAGTGATTTCTTAACATTTTTCTTTTCTTCCAGAAGTTCTTTTTTTGCATTTTGCTTATTTATAGCTTCTATTTCTTTACAACAATCTTCGCAAAAATAATGCTTTCCATCATTTTTCTTCGCATCATATTCATAAACAATTGAAGTAGAAAGGAAGCCATATTCTTCCTTGACTTCACCCATGCCATATTTGCTATTTGAATAGATTGTTTTGCCACATCTAGAACATGTTCCAACAAATTTGCCTTTAGATGATGTAGAAGAATATACAGGGATTATTTTCTCATGTGTTTTCTTGCTTAAGATATCTTCTTTATTAATTCTAAAGAGTGTTGCTATTTTTTCGATTTGCAAAGAAGAAGGTTCTCTTTCATCTCTTTCCCATGCGGCGATTAAATCTTTTGATACGGAAAGAAGACGAGCTAAATCGTCTTGGCTTAAGCCTTTCTTAACTCTGTAATATGTAATATTCTTTCCTATCGTTTCCATATTAGAAAAAGCCCCATAAGGGGCCTAAATAATTAATCTTCTGAAATTAAGCCTTCTTGGAGAATAAGACCTTGCCGCCGATGAATAAATCGATAACGGCAGCAACAGCAGAGCAAATTCCAGCAGCTAAGAAGCCCCAACCTAGCGAAACAGTTGATGCGCTTGGAAGAACAGAAACCCAAGTATTTCCAACAATAACACCAGATAAGAAGAAGAGAAGAGCGCAAACGAATGCAATAATTCCAGTTAAGAAATTAAAGAAGGCACCAACTTTTCCTCCAAAGAAACCAGTAACGCTTCCAACGATGCCAAAGAACGCACCGATTAAAAGAAGAACAAACCATGCGATCATCGAACCATATGGATCAATGATTTGAAGAGCATCGTTTCCGAAAACAAAGTCGTAACCAGCAGCAGCTTCACTAAATGAACCGGCTTTAGCAACAAGGCCATCACCTAATGGGAACAAGAGAGCTCCAGCAATGGCTAGTACAGCAAGAACACTAAGTATTCCTGATAATAATGATTTCTTTTTCATAACAGTCACCTCGAATGAACAACGATAATATTACTAGTCTTGTCTCTTTTCTTCAAGAAAAGGCTATTATTATCCCTAATTTTAATTGTCGATTTATTGTTTTTCCTCAGTCTTCTCTTTTGTTAGCTCTGAGCTATTCGTTGGAACAAAGTCGAAATGCGCATTGACTAGGCAACCAAGGCAAAGAAGCAAGAACATTAATCTGCTTGCGCCATAGCCGACCCAGTATTCAAAATCGCCAACGCCATTATTTGCATTAAAATGCGAATAAGCATTGAGAATTGAGTATGAATCCTTTGTCGCCCCACCGAAAAAGAAAAATGCAGCAGAAACAATAAAACAAGCCCAATATGGCCAAAGGTTATCACCATCTAAAGCTTTTTTGAAATAGAAATAAATGGTGCCTAACGTTCCCAACATTGCAACGATATAGAATATTGCAACGATAATGTTTACAGAGCCAAGTTTTATGCAATAAATTGCACGAGTTATCTCATAAGCTAAAACAGCAATAGTTGATGCCTCAACCAAGGCGATATGGCTTGCTTTTTTACGAAATAATAAATCTAAGCCAAAGCCTAAGAAGAAAAGCAAGGCTACGCCTGAGAAAACCAAGGCAATAGCTGTTCCGGAAGAATGTAAATACGCGTCAACAGCTTCATCTTGAAGATATTCCAGTCTCCAGTTCTTGCCAGCTGGATCAGACAAGGCAACCAAATAATTAATGAAAGGAGCGAAGCAAACTAAACACAAAAGCAATGAAGCTATAGCAATCCAAGGAAGATGTATTTTCTTTTTCATAACTATTTGCCTCCTTTCTTAGCATCTAAGGCTTTAATTTGCTTCTTGTATTCTTCTTCTTCGGAATCAGAGCAAAGAACAAAATGTCCTGGCAATATTTCACGGAATGTCGGCTTTTCTTTCGAATAATCATGAGCTTTTGAAGGATCATAAATCTTACGAACACGATTATGTTCAGAGATAGGATCTGGCTTAGGAATAGCGGAAAGGAGAGCTTGTGTGTATGGATGTAATGGGTGAGCAAAGAGTTCATCACTTGTGGCAAGTTCTACCATATTACCAAAATACATAACGGCAATACGATCGCAGAAATATTTAACAACCGAAAGGTCATGAGCAATGAAGATCATTGTTAAGCCCATTTCTTGCTTAACATCATTAAGTAAATTCAAAACTTGGGCACGGATAGAAACATCAAGAGCAGAAATTGGCTCATCGCAAATTAAAACTTTAGGATTCATAACCAACGCACGGGCGATACCAATACGTTGCCTTTGTCCACCAGAGAATTCATGCGGATAACGCGAGGCGTATTCAGGAATTAATCCAACACGTTCAAGTGTCTCAGCAACTTTTTCCGAATTTTGCTTACGATTATAGCTGCCTTGAATATGAAGGCCTTCGCAAATGATGTCTTCAACCGTCATACGTGGGTCAAGAGAATCGATAGGATCTTGGAAAATCATTTGGATTTCTTGGCGTAATTTTCTCGGTGAATGGCGATTATCGTAATTGATTTGTTTGATCAATTTCTTTTGCTCATTAACATGTTCTTTGAGTTCGGTTTCGATTGCGGCGATTTGATCGTTATAGCGTTTCTCGATATTCTCTTTAACACCTGGTGCCTCATTTGCATCAGAAAGCTCAATATGCATTTGTTCTTTGAGTAAAGCTATTTTTTCTTTAGCGTGAATTTTGCTCCACTTAATTTCTTTTTCGTTCCATCTAGAGCCGCAAGAAACACGGACCCCTTTGTAATAAATAGAGCCGCTTGTTGGCTTATAAAGACCGATGATTGTACGACCCGTGGTAGTTTTTCCACAACCAGATTCACCAACTAAGCCAAAGCATTCACCTTCTTTTACATCAAAAGAAACGTCGTGAACGGCTTTAGTTTTATAATCGCCAGAAGAGAAAAATTGTTTAAGATGGCGGACAGACAAAATGGTTTTGTTTTCCGCTAAGTTTTCATCATAAGTAACTCCTTTTGGAGCAAGGTCTTTTGGATTCCAAGATGTTTCGTTACTCATTGTTTTTCCCCTTTCTCTTTGCTGGTTTTGCTTTCTTTAAATTGTTCTCAATACGTGTTGAAACAATCTTAGGCATTTCTACTTCTGGGGCACGATCATCTAATAACCATGTCGAAGCGTAGTGAGTGTCACTAATTTGATACATTGGTGGTTCTTTTTTAAAGTCAACAGCCATCGCGTATTTAGAACGTAAAGCAAAGGCATCTCCCTTTGGAGGGAAAAGCATATTTGGTGGCGTTCCAGGGATTGCTTCAAGCTTTTCTTTTGAATCAACATCAGGTATGGAGCTAAGCAAAGCCCATGTATAAGGATGAGCTGGAGAATAGAAAACATCTTTGCTTGTTCCATATTCAACAATCTTACCAGCATACATGACTGCAACTCTATCAGCCATATTGGCAACAACACCAAGGTCGTGTGTGATGAAAATAACAGACATGTGGTGTGTCTTTTTTAAATGGTTAATTAACTCAAGAATTTGTGCTTGAATGGTTACATCCAAAGCGGTTGTAGGTTCATCACAAATCAAAACATCCGGCTCAGCGGTTAAGGCGATAGCAATAACAATACGTTGTCTCATACCACCAGAGAATTCAAATGGATATTGGTTGAAACGACGTTCTGGCTCAGGAATACCTACTTCCTTCATGATTTCTAATGCTTTTTCTTTCGCTTCTCTGTGTGTAACACGGATTTCAGAAAGATAACGTCTGTGTTCAAATATCAAATCGTTATAAGCAGATGAGAAATCTTTAAATAAGCGAGAAAGAATCGGCTTTCTATTTGCTTTATGTCTAGAAACAATCTCAGCCTTCTTTTCGTTAGTGGCTTTAGATGCTTTCTTTTTTGCAATAGCCAATTCTTTTTTGTCGATGCTTAAATCTTCTTTGATCTTAGAAATTGAAGCGATTCCTTCAATCTTTGCGTCTTCGATTTCACCTTGTAAGGCTTCAATCTCTGCTTCATGATTTTTTGCTTTTTTCAAAGCCTTAATTTGTTTCTTTAAATCACTTATCTTCTCGTTTGTTTTCTCTTTTGTTAATTGATACAAACGAAGATCGTTCTTATACGTTATAAACTCTTTGTTGATAAGAGAATCATAGTAACGTTTTAAATGATTGCCTTGGATAATCATGACCTCAGTCATTTGCTTACCAATTTTCATAATTGGGTTAAGTGATGAAAGAGGATCTTGGAAGATCATGCCAATCTTCGTTCCACGAATACGATGGAATTCATCTTCTGAAACCTTTGTAAGGTCTTCACCTTGATAGATAACCTCGCCAGAATCAATACGTGCACTCTTTGGGAGAATGCCCATTATCGTTTTGTTTGTGACAGATTTTCCTGAACCAGATTCACCAACGATGCACAAAGTTTCTTCTTTGTGTAAATCGAAAGCTACTCCACGAACAGCACGAACTTTTCCTTGGTCAGTGTTAAAAGAAACGTTAAGGTTACGGACAGAGAGAACAATCTCGCTATTGTCGGCATTTGCGCCTGTCTCGAAAGGGTAATTAATAGTCTTATAAGCCATATTATTCATCTGCTCCTTTCAAAGATGGGTTGAAAGCATCACGTAAGCCATTACCAAAGAGGTTAAAGGCGATCATGATCAAGACCATGACTATAGATGCACTAATAATCATATATGGATAGTTAGCAAGTTCATTTTGAGCATTCGACAATGTAATACCGAAGCTTGTGATGCCAGATTCATATTGAAGTAATCCTGGAAGGAGGTAGGCAACGTTTGCTTCAGTGAAGATAACAGAAGGAACCATAAGGATAGCACCAGTAACAATCGTGCCAACGCCATTAGGAAGAATATGTTTGAAAATTAAGCGGAAATCACTTGCGCCTAATGTACGTGAAGCAAGGACATATTCTCTTCCTTTGTAACGATAGAATTGAGAACGCGTTGTTCCTGCGACTCCCATCCAGCCTGTTAAGCAAAGAGCAATAAGTAATGTCCAGAAGCTTGATCCCCATTTCAAAACGATGATAGTCATCAAGACAATCCATGGCATGCCACCAAGAATTTCGGTGAAACGCTCCATGATAATGTCGGTCCATCCGCCAAAGTAACCAGAGATTGAACCCCAAATCAAACCGACAATGATGTTGATTGAAGCACTTAATAAGCCTAAACCAAGAGAGGTAAGCAAGCCAGAGAAGACAAGTTTGAAGAAATCCAAACCATTTTGGTTAGTGCCAAATATAAATTTAGGCATCTCGCATTTTCCAAGTCTTCCTTGATCCCAATAATAACGATACATAGAAACTTTTGCAGTTACTTCTTTACGAACTGTTGTTGTTCCCATTGTTTTGGTTTCAACCCAAGTTTCAGTGAGAATTTCTCTAATTGGAGAATGTTCATCATCAAGAATTTGAAGTCTTGAAGCGTCAACTGCTTTATCTTTAACACCCTTCTTAGAGAATTCGAATTTCAAATATCCCTTAGAAATGTATTCATCTAATTGAAGAGAAGATACGGTAATCGTTTTAATGCCATAGGCGCCTTTATAATAATCATATCTAAACGAACCTAGGCTGACTGTTACGTCAACTAAGTTAGTGTTTGCCCCATTATAAGAAGAATAAGCAAGCTCTTTTTCAGAAGAGGAGGTAGATGTCGCGCGTTTCATTTCATTGATTGGCGAAGAAATGGCAATATTAGAAATATTAGTCTTATCATCTTCTGCATATTCATGGTTTGAAGAAACTTCAATTGCTTGTAAATAGCAGGAATTAGAACATGCGGCTAAGCTTTTCGGAGTCAAGGCGATAACTAAACTCCCTTGGCTTAATGTTGTTAAGCCTTCCCAATATGTTTTTCCTTCATCCGTTGAGCAAATAGCATCCTTAAAGGAAGAAATGCTGATTTCGTCCAAATCCAAAAGATTTTTACGTTCACTTAATGTGTAATTGGCTGTTTCGCCATCGCTTGCTGTCTCAAAAAGGATGGTTATATCCATCTCAGTGTCATTTACTAGATTTTCTTTATAAAGATCTTTGTTGAAGGTGAATTTCAAAGAAATGGCATCGCTTGTTTCGAAACTGAAAGTTGAGGAACGGATTCCGCTTAAGCCTTCGACAAAGTTATCCCCTTCTTTTGTAACAGCTGGAGTGATTGTATATGAACCACCAACGCCATAATCCAGAACTTGAGATGATGTTCCGCTTACTTTTGATTTAGTGACCTGGATGGCATCTTTAACATCTTTGCCATTTGTAACGATGGCTTCGGTTAAATATTGGCTTGAATCCGGCAATCCTGTGGTTGGATTCAAAATAACTGAGGATACCTCGCCCGTTCCATCCATAAATCCATTCGCGTTATCAAACCACTTTGGTGGCAAATATTTTGCATCGCCAACCGGGGTGTTTATATCGTTTGAATCAGCAAAAGGAACGATTATTGCCATCGCAATAATAACAAGAAGAATGCCGGCTGCAACAACTGAAGAGCGGTTTTTGCAGAAACGTTTCATCGCATCTTTAAAGAAGGTTGTAGGTTTTGTTTCGAACTTTGTGTCGTGGATTTTCGCATCGGCTTGGGAAAGGACGAAATCACTATCAGTTATTTCTTCGTCGTTTTGATTTTTGATTTCAAAATTTTCGTTTTCTTTCATATTTTCTTCCCCCTTCCATTATTTACGGCTACCCATACGAATACGTGGGTCAACAATGCCATAACTTAAATCTATGATTAAAGTAGCGAATAACCCAATAAGGGTATAAATCGCCATATCTACCATGACAACAGAATAGTCACGGTTTGTAATACCATCGACAAACAAGCGTCCGATACCTGGGATTTGATAAATCTGTTCAAGAACCATGGAGCCAGAAAGAATCGAAATAAATTCCGAAATAATCATAGGGACGATTGGAACCATGGAGTTGCGGAGAGCGTGTCTAATAACACTTTGTCCGCGTGTAAGGCCTTTTGTTCTAGCTAAAACAAGGAATTCACTACCCATAACTTCGGTAAGCTCAGCTCTTGTATAACGAGCAAAAGAACAAATAGAGCCGAATGAAAGAGCCATAACAGGAATAATATAGCCCTTAAAAGCTAAAAGTGGGTCTGCTGCTGCTTGCGAGTCACTAGGCCAACTTGATGGGAATCCTGGAATTTGACGGAGCCACAAAAGCAAGAATGAAATCAAAACAAAGGATGGTACTGAGATAAAAATCATGATGATTGTGGATATCAAAGTATCAACCCAAGTGTTTTTCTTCAAAGCGGCAAGAATGCCAAGTCCAATCCCCAAAGGAATAGAAAAAAGCATGGAGATGATATTTAAACGCATCGAATAAGGAAGACGCATCATAATAATAGAGACGACATCTTGGTTAAAACCAATTGAGGAAGTTGATGTTCCCCAATCCCAACGAGTGATAACGTTAATTAACCACGCTCCATAGCGTTGTAAGATCGGATAAGGCAAATAATAATAGCTCTTTCCGTCTAAAACGACTGTCTGAACCGTGCTTCTTGCCGATTCAGACAATCCTAAATATGCTTTGTAATCGATTTCCTCATAGAAACCAAGTTCTACCTGGTGGTTCCAGAAGACGAACTTCTCAGCCGCCGAGTTAGAAGATGGTTCTAGAGGAAGTGTTTGTAAAAGGATGTAGGTTAAAGAGAGGATGATAAACGCAGTCAAAAGAATGAACAATACGCGTTGTATAAAGTATCTAACTGAGTCTTTCATTTTCCTTCTTTCCGTCTAGCTGTTTCTAGACTTTATAAATCCTAAAGGCTATAGCCTTACTTATTTGGTGATTGGATCAATGCCAAGTGAAGAGAGTTTTGCACTTGCGGTCATGATCATTGTTTTTGTCTTTTCACGAGTCGTTCCTGGATAAACCTTATAGACAAGATAGAACTGAACTGTGAAGGACGTGATTGGGTTTGTGGTGGTTGCCATTTGCTCACAATAAGCTTTGACAGTATTGAGAGGCATGCTGATAGAAACATAGCCGTTACCACTGTTAGTTGGTGAGCCAGCACCTTGGAAATAATATCCACCACTAATTGTACCAGCATCATTTTGTGGGAAGAATCCGAAGTCAGAGACGCCGGTGAAATCATATTTATAGTTACCTATCTTATCATCTGTAACTAAGCCGGAATCTACATCTTTTTGGGTGTAAGTAGCTGCTTCTGGGCAATCGAAGGCAAATAAAATTTCACTCTTTCCTGCAGTCATGCCTGTTGCTTCTTCTGTTTGATCAGGTCCAAGGAAGCGCATGTTGTTACCAAGAGATGTGGCAACACCACCTTGTGCGACAGTGAAACCTTGAGACATATTCCATAAGGCATCATAAGCCCAGTGTGCTTCGCTTCCATCTTCGTTTGTGCCGTAGACAACTGGGTTTTCAGACATATGATCTGTTGGTCTTCCCCAGTTCAAGCAGAAGCCTTGGTTAAGGGCGGAAGTTGAAGAACATGTGGACATGAAGTTGAGAGGATCGAGAACGTTACCAGTAATAGCACCTTCAGCGAAGTCGAATTCACCATGATCCATGACAGTATATGTATCGGTGTAAGAAGTTCCACCAACTTCGAGTTTGATTTCAAGAGTTAAACCAAGATCTTTACAAGCACGATTGAATGTGTCTGCAACGTCAGTTTTGATGTATTTACCAAGGTTGTCGATGGTGGATTGATAACGATATGTTCCTTGAATTTGGATTGTATCACCCGATTCATAATAGCCTTGTTTGATTAACTCTTCGCCAGCTTGCTTGAAGAAAGATTCGGCAACTGATTTGTTGTATCCATATTCGTTACCAGCTGCTTCGGTAATTGAGTTGATAACAGCCTTACCTTCGTCAGATCCACGATATGTGACAGAACCAGTTGGGTCAATCATATAAGCATTAGATAAATAGCCTAAAGCCGCTTTACGTCCTGCTGTTTCAGCAAGTGAAGCACGATCGATAGCGAAGTAGAAGCCACGGAGGAAGTTTTTGTTGGACATGATGTATTTGAGACCATTCCATTTACCAACACCCTTTTCCATTGCGCCTTCGCTGTGTTGATAAACCTTTCCCTTTGGTCCAAAGAAATAATTCCATTCTTCTTCGTTTGTTGTGTTGAGGTTGATTTTGATAATTGTTGAGCCTTCTGTTTGAAGAACTTTGTCAGAATGTTCTGCACGATAAGCAGGAAGATCTGTTTTCAAAGCACTGATAGGAACTGTACATTCATCGAGTTTATTTTCTTTGAAGTCTCTCCATGCATCTTCGTCGGCTGTTGCAGAGTTGGTATATACCTTTTCAACATAGCCATCGTAAGAATAACGATCAGCTGCAAAGTATTTTGTATTCTTCTCATAGATGAGTTCGGAATTGCTCTCCCATTCGACTGGTGTATAGGCGCCAAAGCAAAGGAAATAATCGAATGCGGAAGCACCAGTAGTACGAACACCATAGTTCTTAGCGCCACCAATGGCATTTAAGAATTTGTAAGGTAATGGGCTATAAAGAGAAGAGCTAAGAGAGGTACGTGCGCTTGAAACACCTTTTGCTTGGTTGAAGGTGAAGTCAATTGCGACATATTCTTTGCTAGATTTTTCCGTGTTGATTTGAATACCAACACCGGAATCCTCCCATTTATCGCCTTCGGAATGTGTTTTGTAAACGTATTCGTTTGCGCCAGCAATACCTGATGCATCGGAAACAAGATCTGAATAACGTGTTAAACGGTTATCAAGCATGGCTTTAAATGGAGTTATGTAATCTTCAGCAGAAACAGTAAGTCCATCATATTCGGAATTGGCCCATTTCGAACCAGGAACAGCTTGATAGGCATATCCTTCACCGATGTGAAGATAGACACGCCATTTTGTGGAAGTTTGTTCATTTGTTGGATTGCTAACTTCATTGCCATTGATGTCGAGCATTGTTGGTGCGCTATCACGAGATAATTCGCCAACCCATCTATATCCAGATGACTCATTAGGATCCATAACAACACCGAAATATCCAGAAGAAATCATGCTGTGACGATCAGAAACATCAGAACCAGTTGAACTCCAACCATTGAACGTTCCAGAATCGGTATTTGTATAGGAGTGATAATAGCTTCTGTACTTTGCACGAGATTCAACTATTGAACCATTGTACATTTTACCTTCAACGTCCATTTTTCCTTCCATTGTGCCAAAACCATAGTTTGTGATGTATTTTTGTGATTTTGGTGTGACACGTTGAGAGATAGCGATTGACGAAGAATCATCATAAAGAGGGATTCCGCCAATGAAATTATCAACAGCATATTGTTCAAGAGCTGCAGTAATTTTTGTCTTTTCTTTCCATGTTAATTCTGAAAAGTCATCAGAACCAGTATAACCTTGTGGGTCGTTGATAATAGTTAATCCGTCTGCGTCTTTCTCTGATTCTTGGCCAGAATGGCTTGAAGAACTAGAACTATTGTTATTGTTCTCCGGACTACAAGAAGCAAGAGTAAAAGAAGCACCAATGACTAACAAACCCATTAATTTTGTAAGTTTATTTACTTTCATATTTAGGTTTTCCTTTCTTTTTTCCTTTACACATGTTCACGCGCATACGAATGAAAACGTGCATTTAATTAGTAAACAACGAAAACGAAATATTTCAAGTGTTATTTTAAGTTTTTTTACATTTCGCCAAAAACTTCAAGTTTTTTCGATACTTATGCTCCTACACTGTTTAGTATCATAAAGATGATAGCCAAAACTATAAGGATCGCCCCTAAAAATAAATAAGGATAATAAGGAAATGGGTTTAGTTTTCTTTTTTGTTTAGAAAATTCTTGATAGTCACCCGCATTTTTAAACGTTCTTTTTCTGCTATGAGTCCATTGGGCAATTAATCTGCCCATGCCATAATGAAGAACGTCAAAAGTTCCGGAGCGATGAACAAAAGCGAAGCCAGAACACGCAAGAACAATAGCGCCAGAAACAAAGAAAGCATCAGAATAGCCTGTATAGGTATAAATTCTTCTTAGGAAAAAAACCAAGCAAAAAGAAGTTATGCCTATCGCAACTGCGACACCAAGATGAATTAAATTCTTTCTAACCTTTTCTTCCATGAGGCAAATTTTAACAATTGAAGAGAAAAAAACAAGCGAAGAATCTTTATTATTTAGCCAATTGTTAAAAAGTAATTCTTGAAATTTTATATTTTGTCGGCTATCGTATGCAAACGTGCTAATATCGAGAAAAGGAGAAAAATAAATAATGATAAAGATAAGAAATAAATCTCTTGCATTACTAGTCCTCGCAGCCACCTCTCTTTGCACTTTAGCAAGCTGTGAAAAAAAACCAGATGCAAGCGACAATAGCTCTAGCTCAACCTCTTCACAAGCCTCGTCTTCTTCAACGAGCACTGCAGCTAAACCCGTCACAACATTGAAAAGAAGCACCATCACAGCAGGTATGACCTTCGTTGATGGAGCAATTCCAAGCACAACCTACGTCAACCCTTCACGTGGTGATGATATAGACTATGGAAATGGCGGAACTTTCACTCTAACCAACAAAGATGATGAATCCAAAACCTACGCAGGGGATGAACCTCTTCCTGCTGGCACATACACAGTTAAAGGCAGTTTTAATGCCGGTGGCGGACGTATTGTTTCTAACAGTTTTGAAATTGTTGTTAAAGCTGGCACAACCGACAAAGACAAGGGTGTTGATAAATCTGTCACAAAAGAATCCATGAAAGACTATAAATTCATGAATTTCCCAGGCATGGATACATTAGGTACAACAAATAGTGCCTCAGGATGCATGCCTTCTGTTGGCGAATCTCGCGTTCTTGTTATCCCTGTAGAATTCAAAAACACATGTTTTGGCACAATCACTCGCGACGGAAGCAAAACTGGCGACGCAAGATATGACAAATCACAAGCTGATGAAGGTCGCGAAAAAGCAAGAGAAATGCTTCGCGAAGCCTTCTTTGCCGAAAATGACAAAACAAAAGAGGCTGGAGCAGATGGAAAAGTTGCCGATACAACTCCATGGGAATCCTTACATTCCTATTATAAGAAGGCTTCCTTCAACCAATTAAACATCACTGGTGCCGTTTCTCCAGTCTATATCTATGACAAAGGCGATGGTTCTTCAACCGACTTTGATGCAACAAAATATTCTTCCTCTTTTGCTGGAAGCCTTGCAACCGAAGCTGTTAACTATTTTATAAAGAATCAAACAATCATTGATGGAAAAGTATTCGATCCAAAAGACTATGATGCTGATGGTGACGGATACATCGATGGTGTTGAAATGGTTTATGTTACAGATAACCTTACTCCACAAGGAAACACCGATAGTTCTATTTGGTGGAACTACACAACTTCCACTAGTGCTTCCGCTTCAAAGTCATCTCCAACCCCACGCCGTATTTTCTTCTCTCGTTGGGATTATTTGATCAACACCTACTATACAGGAGCTGATTATAGTAAATATGGAACACGTTGGAGCGATGGAAAAGCGGTCGACGCTCATACCATCGTTCACGAAACA
Source organism: Faecalibacterium prausnitzii (assembly GCA_963611905.1). GTDB lineage: Bacteria > Bacillota_I > Bacilli_A > RFN20 > CAG-826 > UBA4951. Next base: position 17,709 of record CAVDTI010000063.1, read on the forward strand.
GGCCATATGATGGGTGCTGCAGACTATTATTCCTATGATAAGACCGAAGGGCCTGCAGGTTCAGTCGATATGATGGACAACAACGTTGGCGATCATAATGCATATACAAAGATGGCTTATGGTTGGCTTACTCCATGGGTTGTTGACTACACATCAAACGATTTTGAAATCACCTTGCCTTCCTACACTGATACAGGAAATTTCTTGATCGTTCCTGCAAGTGGACAAAAATGGAATGGAACACCTTGGGATGAATATGTCCTCATCGAATACTACACTCCAACAGGTGTTAACGAAGACGACAGCGATGGCTATGAAGAATGGCAACAAGCTGGATCAAATGGTTCCTCTACTTATGGGCATGGCGGAACATATCGTCGTCCAGGCGTTCAAATGTTCCACGTCGATACCCGCGCTTCATCCATGAAGGGTTCTTCCAAATCAAGTGCAACACGTGACTATACCGATACACCAAAAGCGTATGATACAACAGATTCTAGTGGATATGAGTCAAGTGCAACACGCGTCCATACAAACACACCTAAATCAACTGGTCGTGCTTCAGTAGATGGCAAAACTGGTGAATTAACACCATTCCGTGAGCTTCATGCAATCTACCCATCATCACAAAACTCATTAGATTCCTCTTCTTATTACAGCACATTCGGCTATATGTCTAACCTCTTCGGAACACAAGAGTATTTCGAATCGAATGGTGAAAAATATGGCGATCAACCTGATACAAAGTACGGTGCAGACTTCTTCTCGCCAAGCCGTAACCAAAATTTCTTCCCTAACAAGACGAATTTTGACAACGGAAAACCATTTGGTTGGTCTATTCAAATAACCGAACAAACTGATACATCAGTTACTCTCCATTTTGTTAACAATCTTGCTGAATAATTGATTTGCAAACGATAAAAACGTCCTATAAAAAGGGCGTTTTTTTGTTTAATTGTTAGATTTTTCAGTAAAAATAAAAAATAATGCTTTACATTTTTATTTTGGGCTATATGGTATTCAAGTAGCTTTTAGAAAGAAAGCAATTATTTTATGAGTTCGTAAGTAGCTCAAGAAAAGAAAGGGAAAATATGAAATCGAAATTAAAGACTCTCGCATTAGCAGTTATGCTTGGTGTTACGGGTATTGGAGTGGTTGGTTGCACGCCTGATTTACATCCAGACGAGGAAAAAGAATCTTCATCAAGTGATAGCCGTGCATTTAACATTTGGTTTGACACTGAACTCACCAAACAAAACGGAAAATTAGAAATCGCAGTTGGCCAACGTTATTTGCTTTGGAAACACATTTCCGTTCCAAATGGAACATATGTTCTTGAAGCAAAAACAGATAACGTCACAATCGACAATCACGTTATCGAAGCAACCGCAACAGGCGCTTTCAAAGTAAGCATTACCGCAACTTCCAACGAAGGAAAGAAGACAACAAAAACATTAAGCGGAACAATCATCACCGAAGAAAAGGCCGCTTTCAATAGGCTTTGGGACAAAATGGCCGAAACAGATAATTACAAAGCAACTGGTGACGTTTTTGGCGAAACAATTCATTATGGCTCAGAAAAAGCTTATGAATATCTTGCAGGAACAAATAGCTCAGGAAAGAGCGTCTACTATGGTGATGTCTATGATTCAAAGACAAAGCATTGGTATTCTTATGGCTACGTTGTCGGAGATTCCGAATTAACGTTTAATGGTGGCTATGGATTAGATGCAGAATCATTCGGTCTCGTTGCCGGTTTAACGGATATCGGAGCATACCAATGGACTGAACTTACCGACGCAAGCGGTAATGGCACTGGCAAATTCTATCTCGAAGATTCAATCAGCACTTCTAACGGATATAAATATTCAGACGTTATTAGCCCACTCTTTGATACAATCTATGGTTCTTTAAACAATGTTTGGGAAAGCATTTTGACAAGAAGTCTTTCCGCAACAGGCGTTGTTGCAACCGTTGATTCCGATGATAATTCAATCACCCTCACACCAGTCGACAAAGACAAAAAGGATATTGACACCTACAAATCCTCTTCCTCTAATTATAGCCTTCTTACTGTAATCAGTGGCGTCGGCGAAACCACAAATAGTTATGTTGATGAATGGATCAAAACTCCATCATATCCAGAAGCAGTTGATATCAATGGTTTAAAATCAGCCTTCAAGAGCATCGAAGAAAAGAAGAACTACACCATGACAACGATTGCAGCCTGGGTTAATACCTCAACAGAAAAAACAGTTGATGCTCCAGAAAATTTAGCTGAGGTTTTTGAGCCATTTATCTCTACAGTTATGGTTGATGATGACATGAAGGTCGATGTCGTTAACTATTCATCCTCAAATCAATGGAACTTCCTCAACGCTGCCGGTCTTGATTCAACGTTCCTTGGCGACGATTCTGAATGGAAAATGCCTGAAGCCGGTGACGTTACAACAAGCTTCATCAAAGATGGCAAATATTCTCAAGTCACTGGTAAGGTCGGAGATGATCAAACAATAACTTATGGTGATGTTGCTACTGGCAAAGATCTTACTTCCTTATGGGGTCACTATCAACAAAGCGACGGAACAGCCGCTCTTCCACTTGTTACCGAAGGACTTGGTGACATATTAGACACAGTCTCATTCACAAGCACACGCAGTGTTGGCGACACAGATGCATATTATTTCAATACATGTGGCGATGATTACAACGATACATACAAGATCCTTTCTTGGTCAACAGGAGCCATTGTTGGTGGTATCTGCCCATGGATCTATGCCGAAAATTCAGACTTCCTTGCACTTAATATGAAAGCAATCATGTCTTATGGCTTTGGCAGAGTTGGCGCTGAACTTTATTTCAATACCTACTTCACCGTCGAAGATGGCGAGATCACTTTAAACGAAGTTCTTAGCTATGACCGCTCTACAGCTTTTATCATGACAACAAGCTGGTCTGATATCGGCACAACAGTATTAGACCCTGCATCCCAAGCACTTCTTGCTTAATTCACAAAATAAAAACTTAAGGCCATCCTCAATTGGATGGTCTTTTCTTATATCGCTATGTTTTCATTTATGCTCATTTTTCAATATTTCAATCATTTTGATAAAACTATACCGATATAAATGAAAGAATGTTAAACTTGAAAAGTAATCGTTTAAAAAAACGATAGAAAAAGAGGTAAAAAGAATGTCTTACAGATTCATGTTAAATGAAACTTCCTATCATGGACATGGTGCGATTGAAAACATCGTCCCTGAAATTGAAGCAAGAGGATTTAAAAAAGCACTTGTCTGCTCCGATCCTGATTTGGTTAAGTTTGGTGTCACAGGAAAAGTTACATCATTATTAGATAAGGCCGGTGTCGCCTACGCTTTATATGATAACATCAAACCAAATCCAACAATCGAAAACGTCACAAGCGGCGTTAAAGCTTGTAAAGAAGCAGGTGCTGATTTCATCATTGCCATCGGTGGAGGTTCTAGCATGGATACCTCTAAAGCAATCGGTATTATCATAACCAACCCTGAATTCGAGGATGTTAGAAGCCTTGAGGGGGTTGCTCCTACAAAGAAACCATGCTTGCCAATCATTGCTGTCTCCACAACTGCTGGCACAGCAGCTGAGGTTACAATCAACTATGTCATCACTGATGTCGAAAGAAAGAGAAAATTCGTTTGTGTTGATGCGCACGATATGCCAATCATCGCCATTGTCGACCCAGACATGATGTCTTCAATGCCAAAAGGATTAACTGCTGCCACAGGTATGGATGCTCTTACTCATGCCATCGAAGGATATATCACTCGTGGTGCTTGGACGATGTCAGATATGTTCCATATCAAAGCCATCGAAATCATTGGAAAGAGCCTTAGAGATGCTGTTAAAAACACACCAGAAGGTCGTGAAGGAATGGCTTTAGGACAATATATCGCTGGCATGGGATTCTCCAATGTTGGCTTAGGTATCGACCACGCTATGGCGCATACCTTATCCGCATATTATGATGTTCCTCATGGTGTTGCATGCGCTATGCTTCTTCCAATCGCTATGGAATTTAACGCAGACGTCACTGGCACAAAATATAAAGACATCGCTATCGCTTTAGGCGTTAAGGGTGTCGAAAATATGAGCCAAGAAGAATATCGTGCTGCAGCAATTAATGCCGTTAAGCAATTATCGGTTGATGTCGGTATTCCAACTAAGTGCGAAAAGATCTTAGCCTCTGACTTAGATTCTCTTGCAACCGATGCTCTCCATGATGCTTGCTACCCAGGCAATCCAAAAGAAGCAACCCACGAAGAAGTTGTCGCTCTCTTTAAGAAATTAATGTAGGTGAAACAAAAGACTCCTGGAATTTAGTTCCAAGAGTCTTTTTTCTTTACTTCTTTTTTATCTTTTCAAGTCTTTCTAAATCGGCAAGTTTGAGTTGGAAGGAAGAAACATCTTTTGTATTAAGTTTCTTCAATCTTTCTTTTTGCTTCTTTATCTCTTGAAGAGATTTATCCTTAGGATAGTTTGGGTTGTTGAGATTTGCATTGAGTACACGATCTGCGACGATTGCTTCGTTAAGTAAACTCTTATTGGAAGAATTTCTTACTACTGCAACACGCTCATCTTTAGTGTTTTTCTTCTTTGCTTCTCCAACAACAAGAATAATCCCCTCAGGTATTGCAGAGGAAGATCCACCTGATGTTGAGCCTTTAACCTTAACGACTTTAATCTTTTTCTTAGAAAGAGATTCGTCTTTAATTACAGGTTTTTCTTTCTCTTTTACTGGTGCTGGCTTCTTCTCTTTTATTGGAGATGAAAGCTTTTTGTTGGTCTTATTTTCTTTAGAAGAATTCTTCAAGATTGAAACAGAGTATTCATTTCCTTTTTCGAATGAATATACAATTCCACCTTTAGAATAGGTGAAGTTTCCTTTTTTAGAAGAAAGAGCATCAACATTAACCAAGTCTTCCATAGTAAGATTCAATTCGCCGTGAACTTCAGGAACGTAAGGAACACTAGCGTCTCTGACGATTGAATGATAATTCAACGCGAGACGTTTTAGGGCTTCGCTAGCCTTCTTTCCCTTAGTTATGATGGTTTGTTGTTGAACTGGTGCGGGAGTTTCTTTCTTTTTCTCTTTTTGAGAGGATTTTGTTGAAAGAAGTTCCGCTTTCTTTTTGAGAAGATCTTCTTTTTGGAAATGAAGTTTTAGATCTGCTAAAGATTCTTTTCCAATCAAAGTTCTTTGTGCCTTGGTAAGAGGCGTTTCTTTTTTGTCTTTTTCTACTTTCTGAAAAGACGAAGCGTCATGTTTCTTGTTAAAAGGTTTTTCGCTATTTTCGCCAGGATTTTTTTCTAATTCCGATTGTTGATTCAAACGATATACACTGAGATATCTCCCCTTCTGTGAATCAAGCTTGTTTAATTTCAATAAATCCGTTGTTAAGGTTTTGTCTTGGGTGATAACAAGGATTTTATTATGAATCCGTAAGCTAGAAACTTTTGTGAATATGGCATTATCCGCAAAGGAATCGCCATCACATTTAGTAATTGTTAATGTTTTAGAACGCCACTTATCATGCTTGATGATTTTTAATGCCCTAGTCGCAGCAATTCTACTCGAAATACGCTCTTTGTCTTTTTCTTTTGAGTGTTTCTTAAGTTCTTCCAAACATTCGCCAAGAACAATTACTTGCAATTCATCTCTCCAATATTCTTTTGAGGACGTTAAGCGATCCATGAATAATGGGAATGAGTCTTCCATCAAGGAACATGTATCCACGAAAACATAGTCATAATCGTTTAAGAATTTCGCTAAGTTCGAGGATTTCAATTCCTCTTGATACATATTTGTTGTTTGTATATTTCCTCCTTTAGTTTATTTTAACTTAGAAATCAGGAATTGCAAAAACAATTGGCAAGATAATTCGTTTTGTCTCAAACGAAAGAATCCAAAAATTTGAATAGGAAAAATTATATTTGGTTCAATCTTATTTTGAACTCGGAAAATGTCTTTATTTGTCTTATGTTTGGTTACACTCGTTTCTTATGTCATCAAATGGAGACAAAATGAGAAAACACCGATAAATACGGCGTTTAATTTATGTCACGTTATCAAACAAGTTAATCATGCATAACAACAATAAACATTTTTTCTTTCAATCACGTGTAATAAAACGAGTATCCATTTCTATTTTTGAAGATAAACGTTTAAAATATCTTAACAATGAAAGACATTGCCAAAAACGTTTCACATAATTTATCAAGCCTGAGAAAAGCTAGAGGTCTTACACAAGGACAATTGGCGGAAAAGTTTTCTTATTCAGATAAATCGATCTCCAAATGGGAGACCGGTGAAGGTTTGCCAGATATAAGCGTTTTGGCTGAGCTTGCAGAATTTTATGGAGTCACGTTGGATTATCTAATTAGTGAGCATCCAGATGAAATATTAGAAAAAGATGGGAAAACCAACCCTGCAGATGTTAGAAGGAATAAATTTATTGTCGTTTGTCTTGCGGTTGTCTTTGTTTGGACAATTGCTGCCGTAGTTTATTCTGCATTAAGAGTATCAAATTTAACGGCCTGGAATCCATGGCTGATTTTTATCTGGGCGATACCATTATCGATTCTCGTAGAAATGTATTTTGCGAAAAAATGGCACAAAAAAACTACTATGCTAATAAGTGTTATTTGCTTGTTCTGGGCTTTTGCCTTAGCAATATATCTAGAATTAGGCATGGATACCAAAATAGGCTGGAGTTTGTGGTTTATTTGGCTAACACCAATCCCTGCGACAATCGCGACGATATTCTTATATAGATACATCACCAACAAAGATGACTCTCTTTTCTAAAAGAGGGCACTTTTCTTGTAACTTTTCGGATATTTTTCTAAAATATAAGCATAAAAAGGAAAACAATTATGGATGAAATTCGTGTTATCAAAGTGAAGCAAAGCGTGTTTGCAAATAACAATTCCCGTGCGGAAGAAGTAAGAAAGAAACTCAAAGAAAAAAACGTTTATTTGGTTAATCTCATGTCTTCTCCTGGTTCAGGAAAAACTACATTCTTGGTTAATTTGATTAACCGTTTAAAAAATGATTTACGTATCGGTGTTATTGAAGCGGATATGGATGCGGTTGTCGATGCAGAGACGATTTCTAAAAACACCGGTGTTAAATCGATTCAAATACATACGTCTGGAGAGTGCCATCTTGACGCAAAAATGGTTGATGATGCACTCGCCGGCTTTGGTATTGATGACTTAGATTTAATTTTCTTAGAGAACATCGGAAACCTTGTTTGCCCAGCAGAATTTAATACTGGTGCGACTTCATCTTTTGAATTGCTTTCCATTCCTGAAGGTGACGATAAGCCTCTTAAATATCCACTGATGTTTACTGTCGCAGATGTTGTTGTTTTTACAAAATTAGATGCAATTTCGGTCTTTGATTTTGATATCAAAAAAGCAGAAGATCATATCTTAAAATTGAATCCTAATTCCACATTCTTCCCTGTTTCAGCAAAGACTGGCGAAGGCATGGATAAGATTGCAGAATATCTCCTAAAACAAGTTAAAGAATATCAAGCCAAATAACATGCACGAGATGAGTTATGTCTTGATGAGCATTGAGCAATTAAATGACATCATCAAAGAAAACAACGTTAAAGAGCTTCTGTCGGTAACGCTTAACGTTGGAGAGTCCTCTGGAGTTGAAGAAAGTTATTTCCGAGTTTGTTGGGAAGCTGCAATCAAAGATACTCCCCTAAAAAACACAAAATTAAAAATAAACATGTTGCCATCAAAAGCAAGATGTTTGTCTTGTGGAACAATCTTTGATTTAAAAGAAAATAACTACACTTGTCCGAATTGTAAAAATAGCAATTCATATACACCAATAAGCGGTAAAGATATAGAAATAGTTGAAATAGAGGCGTTATAGCCTCTTTTTTCATACTGATTGATTTGCTCCAGTAACTTGCCAATATTTCCAGCTAGAGTGGCAAAAATAACATTATCTTCTTTTTGTGCATGTAATCTTTATGGCGGAATTTCACTTTTTTCTTAATTTCCGCCATTGATGTTATTAAACACAGCCTTTTATCGAATATTTTTAAAGTTTTTCATTTTAAAACAAATTTGTTTTATAGAAAAAGTCACTAAAATAAAGAGCCTCATTTTTGTTTTGATAGCCTATTGAAACTGCAAAAAATTATCAAACACTTGCTTGAGAAGATGAATTAGGTAAATGCAACACCTTTAGAGACGATAAAAAGTTTTTGAGGCCTTGAAATTTATATATTTGAAATCCTTCAAAGAAATGAAACATGAGATTCAAAAAGGCATCGACTTAGCAAAGTCAAAAAAACAAATATAAAGGAAGAAAACCATTAACTGTTGATAAGTTGTTTTTTCTTGAACAGAACGAAGCCGTTTCTAAAAGGAAACATAACTTTTAATCAAGCATCGAAAAATCTAGGCATTAGTAAAGCAACATACTATAGATTGAAAAAGGAGTTCATTTAAAAAATACAATAATCGAATTTTCATATGTAAAACCCCTGTAAGTATGAACTCACAGGGGGCATTCCATTATTCTTTGCTAATCGTAACTTGATTATCTTTTACGTCAACAAGGAATTTGTTCTTTGTATCAATTTCTCCTTTGATGATCGATGTAGCCAAGAATGTCTCAACTTTATCTTGGATGAAACGTTTAATTGGTCTTGCGCCAAAGTTAGGCGTATAAGACGATTCAAGAATCCAATCTTCCAATCCTTTAGTAAAGTCTATTGAATAGTATTGATACTCAAGTCTCTTCTTAAGCTCGTTAAGCATCTTTTCAACTATCTTAAGTTGAACATCTTTGCTAAGTGGGTTGAAATAGACTATTTCATCAATTCTATTAAGGAACTCTGGTTTAAAGGTGTGATGGAGAAGGTCTTCTACTTTGCTTTTCTCATTATGTAAGATGTACTCGCTTCCAAGGTTACTAGTCATAATAATGATTGTGTTTTTGAAATCAACAAGATGGCCTTGAGAATCGGTTAAACGCCCATCATCGAGTATTTGTAGTAAGAGGTTAAAGACTTCTGGATCAGCCTTTTCAATTTCATCGAATAAGACTATTGAATAAGGATTGCGACGAACTTTTTCGGTAAGCTGACCCCCTTCTTCGTAACCAACATATCCTGGAGCCGCACCAATTAAACGAGAAACAGAATATTTCTCCATATATTCAGACATATCAATACGGATAATATTGTTTTCATTATCAAATAAGGCTTCGGCAAGTGCTCTAGCCACTTCTGTTTTACCAACGCCAGTAGGTCCTAAAAAGAGGAATGAGCCAATTGGTCTATTTGGGTTTTGAATACCCGCTCTTTGACGAATAATTGCGTTAGAAACCAATGTGATCGCATTCTCTTGACCAATGACGCGTTTTTCCAAAGTATTCTTCAAATCAAGAACCTTCTCTTTGTCTCCTTTTTGAATTCTAGAAACAGGAATGCCAGTCATCTTGGCAACAATCTTTGCGATTGATTCTTGATCAACTATTTCATCAACCAAGCGTTCTCCATTTGCGCTAGAATCGCTTAATTCTTTGATACGTTTTTCAAGTTCAGGAATTGTTTGATATTGAAGTTTAGAAGCTTTTTCAAAATTACCTTCTTGGAAATAATTTCCTAATTCAACCTTGAGTTCTTCAACTTTGACTTTCAGATCTTTTGCTTCTTTGATTTGAGCTTTCTCTTTCTGCCATTCAGCAGTTAATTTATCTGATTTATCTTTATAAGATTTAAGTTCAACTTCAAGCTCCTGGAGTCTCTTTTGCGAAGACTCGTCATTTTCTTTATTTAAGGCAACCTTTTCCACTTCCAAAGAGCGAATCTTACGATTTGTTTCATCAAGTTCAGTAGGCATAGATTCGATTTCAACCTTAATACTAGCACATGCCTCATCGATCAAATCAATTGCTTTATCAGGTAAGAAACGATTGGTGATATAACGATTTGAAAGAGTTGCTGCCGCAATAAGAGCGTTATCAGTAATTCTAACTCCGTGATAAGATTCAAATCTTTGTTTCAAGCCACGAAGAATTGTGATTGTATCTTCTACTGTCGGTTCTTCTACCATAACTGTTTGGAAACGTCTTTCAAGTGCTCTATCCTTTTCAATATATTGTCGATATTCGTTAAGGGTTGTCGCACCAATGCAATCAATTTCTCCACGTGCAAGCATAGGTTTTAACATATTTGAAGCGTCCATTGCCCCATCAGTTCTTCCTGCACCAACAATAAGATGTATTTCATCGATGAAAAGAATAATCTTTCCTTCAGATGCTTTGATTTTGTTAAGAACCGCTTTTAAACGTTCCTCAAATTCTCCACGATATTTAGCACCAGCAATTAAGGCGCCCATATCAAGTTCATAAATTTCTTTATCTTTAAGAGTAAGAGGCACGTCATTTTTAACGATTCTCTCTGCCAATCCTTCAACTATAGCTGTCTTGCCTACACCAGGCTCACCAAGCAAAATTACGTTATTTTTTGTCTTTCTTGCGAGGATTTGCACTACTTTTCTAATTTCTTCATCACGTCCAATAACAGGATCTACCTTACCGGCTTTGACGTCCGCATTAACATTACGTCCAAACTTATCAAGAACGTTTTCATCTTGAGAATAATCTTCCATTCCATTCATGTCGTTCATAATTTAATCCTCCTAAATTTTGTTCTCCCATTTGAGAACGAGCATATTATACCCCTTCTTTTAGCACTCGCAAGTGTTGAGTGCTAATTTATTTAAGATTATTGAAATTTGTTAAGCATTAATCGAATTTTGTAATTTGTTTGGCTTGTTTTTAAGGCCTTCAAGCGATTTAATATTAAAGACCTCACATAGAGAAGAGAGCGAGTTTATTCGAGATGGAAAAGAAATTAATTATTGTCAGCGCACCACCAGCAAGTGGAAAGACTTATGTTTCAATGAAATTGGCTGAAACATTATCACACGTCACATATTTAGATAAAGATAGCCTTGTTCCTTTAAGCAATGTCGCATATAAAATTGCAGGCCTTCCAGTGGAAAGAGAGGGAGAATTCTTTCAAAAGAATATCCGTGACGTAGAATACGACGTCATCCTTGAAATGGCTTTTACCGCTTTAAATTACGAAGATATCGTTTTAATTAATGCCCCATTTACAAGAGAGCTTCATAACCCAGAATATATTGCTAATTTAAGAAAGAAACTTAAGGAGCAATATGACGCCCATCTTGTTATAGTTTGGGTTGTTTGTGATATCGAAACGGTTAAAGCTAGAATGATTTCTAGAAACTCCGATAGAGATGTATTCAAGATCAAAAACTTTGACGCTTGGGTCAAAACACAAGACTTCAACATTCCAACATATCTTAAAGTTGAAGGAGATCCGTATTCATTGGTGATCTTTGATAACTCAAATGATGAAGTATTTGAGAAATCGATGAAAGATACGATTAATTTACTTGAAGAGAAAAAGGAAGAGAAACCAAGCGAAGTTACTGAATAGCTTCATTCGATGTAGCAAAATAGCGGGACCAAACGGTCCCGCTTTTCTTTTTTTGTATTCCTTGTCTTTATAATTTTGTATTCGTGCAATCAATCAATGAATAACGCTGCTGCGCCTAAAATTCCAGCATCATTTCCTAAAGTGGAAACAAACACTTTAACTGGAGCCGTGCATGAAAATCCGTAATTAAGCTTCTTCAATTTTTCAGAGATGGCATTCGTTAAATACTCTCTTTGGTTAGAAAGTCCTCCGCCAAGAATAATGGCATCAGGTCTAAAGATATTGCAGTAATTAAGACAGCCAACCGTTAAATAGTCTTCATATTGGTCAACAACTGCTAAAGCGGTTTTATCGCCTTGTTTTGAACATTCGAAAGCTGTTTTTCCATCAACGCGGTTAATATCATATGCGACATAATCCCACATCAATGAATTCTTATCTTTCTCCATGGCAGCTTTGGTTTGGCGAATAAGAGCAGTAACTGAGGCATATGCTTCGAGGCAGCCTTTTAAACCACACGAGCATTGCTCACCATCAATTTTGATAATCATATGGCCCATTTCTGCGCCCTTCCCTTCGTTTCCAACGAAAAGATGGTCATTAATGTAGAGTCCTCCACCAACACCAGTACCAAGAGTTAATAAAACTAAATTATGATAATTCTTTCCAACGCCAAATTTAGCTTCGCCAGCCATAGCTGAGTTTGCATCATTAGCAATTCTTGCCTTCATTCCAGTTTTCTCTTCAATCATTTTTACGATTGGAAGATGATGCCAGTTTAAATTGTTAGAGAAATCACAGCAACCAGTATCGGAATTTATGGATCCAGGAGCGCCTATTCCAATGCCGGCAAAATCTGATTTTTTGTAATCACATTTAACAATTTGTTCATTAATCAAGTCACCAAGACGATTGATTAATTCTTCTTGAGTTGCATTCTTATCGATTGGAAAACCAAAACGATTAAGAATTTCTCCTTCTTCTGAAACGAAACCTCCTTTAATTGAGGTTCCGCCAACATCGATTCCTACATATTTCATTATTTTCTTACCTCCGTTAGGACATATTTACCATTACCAGAAATGTGTGCGTGCTTCTTAGCTGGTATAAAGAATGTATCACCAATTTTATATGGAATGCCATCGACATCCCCTTCACCAGATATAAACGTAATTGACGCAAAAGAATCTTCCCTTGCTTCGACTATATTGCCTCCTTTCACATCTCTAACAAGTGATGTGAAATATTTGCATTGGCCAATCAAAGGTTCTGGGAATTCAACTTTCTTATATTCATCGAAATTAAGAACCTTCATTGCTTTATCAATATGAAGCTCTCTTTCTTTCCCGTTTTTGTCTTTACGTTTATAGTCATATAAACGATATGTTAGAGTGCTATTTTGTTGAATTTCAATAACCGTTACACCAGCACCAATCGCATGGACTGTACCAGAAGGAATGAAATATTTATCACCAGGTTTTACTTCAATAAAATTCAATAAATCCATTACAGAACCCTCTTGGATTCCTTTAAGTACTTCTTCTTTATTGGTTTTCTTTTTAAATCCAACATAAAGCCCTGCACCTTTTTCTGCATGGAGAACATACCACATTTCGGTCTTGCCGAATTGGTTTTCATGTTCTAAGGCATAATCATCAGATGGATGAACTTGAACGGATAAATTCGCCGCTGAGTTAATTAATTTAATGAGAACAGGAAAGAAAGGAAATGAAGCAGGAGTTGATCCAATATCTTCCTTTGTTGCAACCTCCATTAGGAGTTTGCCTTCGTCTTTCCCTGAAGCAATAATGCTAGGACCCATCTCATTAAAAGATAATTCCCAAGATTCAGCGATATTTTCTCCTTGAGATTCTTTTCCCCAGGTTTTTAAATACGTGCCACCCCAAATATAATCCTTAGTCGCACCTTTAAGCTTTGTAACATCCATAATTTATCTCTCCAAAGATTCAAATAAGTCTTTTGCTGCAACGATGGCATCATCCATATCAAAATACTTGTATAAAGCAAGACGCCCCAAGAAATAAACGTGTCCATCCAGTTTCTTCGCTTCATCAAGATATTTCTTAGCTAAAGAGTTATTCTTTTCATCATTAACAGTATAGTAAGGAATCTTTCCATCAGAATATGAGTCTGGATATTCCTTGCTAATAATCGTGGAATGGTGGTTTTCGCAATATGGGTCAAAATGCTTATGTTCGCTAATTCTTGTATAACCGACATCTTTTGAAGTGTAATTAACAACTGGATTGGATTGATAATCATCTACATCTAATGTTTCAGTTTCAAAACGAAGAGAACGCCACTCCAACTTGCCATAGCAATAATTGAAGAATGAATCCAATTGTCCAGTATAAATAATTGTTTTAGCTAAGGAAGCATATTTTTCCTTATCTTCTAGATAATCGACGTTGTATCTAATTTCAATGCCTTTAGCAATGTTGTTCGCAAAAACGGAATATCCACCTTTTGGTAAGCCTTGGTAGATATCATTGAAGTAATTGTTGTTATATTCAAAACGCAACGGAAGACGTTTGATAATTGAAGCAGGCAACTCTTTACAATCTCTTCCCCATTGTTTTTCCGTATATTCCTTAATGAGTTTTGTGTAGACAGTTCTTCCAACCATGCTTAAGGCTTGTTCTTCTAAGTTTTTAGGCTCTTTTATACCTTCTTTTTTGATTTCTTCAGCAATTTTTGCTTTTGCTTCTTCTGGTGTATTAACTCCCCAAAGTTCATGGAAAGTATTCATGTTAAACGGAAGATGATAACGCTCGCCACGGTAATTGGCGATTGGTGAATTGATAAACGGATAAACCTCGGAATATTTATTGAAAAAAGACCAAGCAAAATCATCAGAAGTATGGAAAATATGTGGTCCGTAAGTGTGGACGATAATTCCATCTCTCACATCTGTAGCAATATTGCCTCCTAGATGATCTCTTTTTTCAAGAACAAGGACTTTTTTACCTGCATCGGTTAATAATCTAGCGATGGTAAGTCCACTTAAACCAGCGCCTACAATTAAATAATCGTAACTCATGAAAATATTTTAGCATTAAGCATTTACCGACAAAAGATAGGTTTAAAAAACATTTTTTAACAATAGTAAATTAACTACAAATATCTATCTATTTTCCATGTTTTTATATTCCTATTATAGTACTCATTTATATGTATAGATTATATAAGAATATAAAGCTCTAAACCTTAAGAGAGAAATGACAAAAACATTCGATATTATCGATATTTCTAATAGTAAAAGTAAGCATTATTTTCTTTATAGAAAGGCTGCTAAAATTTATAATTTTAAGGTGCCTAAACTTTGTTCTTTGGGCACACGGGAAACTTTGACCCCCTAGAGCCTAGCGCTCTTAAGGAGGTTAAGCGATATGCTGAAAAAGTATGTTAAAAAAGCCGCCATAATCATACTTATAACGGCTTTTGCTCTTGCATTGGTCGAATAGTCTGATGCAAAGTGGCCCGGGCTTCCCGCCTACTATCCGATTTATAAGGCGCGATCAACAAAGGGTCAAGCCAGGAAGGAGGAAGCCAATAGACCGGCGGAAAATGCGAAATAAAAGCGCCTAACCCCTACTATAAAAGAGTGGCGCAAGATTAAGAGAGGCTTTCTATAGTGGCTGAGAGGGCAAAAGAAGCCCTAAACATCGCCATTAAGATTGCAGCCTTAAATAACAGCGATATTAGAGCTCATCAAAGCAACTAAAGAGCAACACAAAGGACCGGATAGCATCAATGGGCGAGCGCCCCCGACCCTTAAGAGGCCATTTTACAAGATCCGCAAATAAGAAAAGCCTAAATAACAAGAAATCGCACGTAAAACTCAATTATTTTTACTACTTAAAATACCCAGCCACCGTGGCTGGGCATCTTTTGTTATGCAGTCTTATTTGCTTTCAACGAAAGCTGCAAGAGACTTATTATCGTAGAAATATGCGCGTTCTAGAGTATAGTCTGGTTGAATGCCATCATCATTATCTTTAAATGATCCGTCGGCTTGTTTTGTGGATAAACGAGCAATGCCAGATATTTGACATGCAACACCATCGGCAGTCGTTGTAGAACGAACAACACACGCTCCGCCACCGCTCTTTTCACCAATGATTTTAGCAAGGTTGTTTTCCTTACAAACAGTTGGGAATAAATTTGCACAAGAGAATGAGTAATTAGATGTTAGAACATAGAATTTGTAATTTGACTTAACATCTTTTGTATCGAATTTTCCATCAAGGTTCGTATCGACAGAATAATGAAGTGTTGTCTTACTTCCAGTAAGTGGGCAATAAGAATTAATCTTTACATCGTTTGTTAAGAAACCAAGTAAAGCAATACATGCATCGGCAGCTCCACCACCATTAAGCGATAAGTCGATAACAACGTTTTCGATTGTATCGATGCTTTCGATCTTTTTCATATAAGTATAGAACATAGCAAACGAATCTAATGAAGCATAGGTAGAAATAGTTGATGGGCTAAAGTCGCTCATGTAATTAGAAACGAACGAATCAAAACGAATGATTGCTGTTTTGTTATAAGTGCTAAAAGCGGAAATTGTATCTCCAAGATGTGTTTTACGAATTGTGGATAATTCCGTGGCATTTCTAGAAAGAGATAAAAGTCTATCCGAATATGCGCTCGAATCAATATTGTTATTTCCATCTCCAAAGACAGAGGAGAAAGGTCTTACACCAGTATGTCCGTCACCCAAAACTCCAAATAACAATTCATTAAGCGCAGCTTGATAAGTATCATTATCAGAAGATTTTAGATTTTTCTTTAATGATGGGTGCGCCTTGCTTACTGCAGAACTACTTAGATATGCATCTAATGGGGCAATGTTCTTATCAGCAAAGCCATAGAGATAATCGATTTTGAAACAAAGGGAATTGTAATTAAAAAGCGAATAATCCGCACTTCTTCCTTTTTTACTCAAAGAACCGTGATAGAAATCATATCCATATGTGGAAAATGTGTCTTTGGTGCCTGGCTTAAGGAACATATCAGAGTTGATAACATAGAAATCATCTCCATTGTAAGCAAAAGGCAATCCTAAATTTTCAAGAAAAATATCTGAAGCAACGGCAAAAGGAATATAAACATCTTTATCGTAACCGATAACATCAAGAGAGTGACTCTTAAGATCAAAAGATGTTGTTTTTCCTGCGGTATATTCTGTAGGATTTGTCTCACTATATTTGAGATAACTCATCTTTCCTCTTGCGGCACTTTCTGCAAGCGTAGAAATGCCATTTATCTGGTTATAATTTATAACCATTGTCGTATATTTATCATAATCTTCAAAAGTAATGGTATCGTTAACCGAGTCAATAGTCATAGGATAAGTAACCTTACTTGAAGTAACGATGTTATAGGTATAGACATCGTTTTTAACGTTTACGCTTACGGTTGAATTTTCTGGCCCTAGAATGGTCGTAAGAGAATTCATGCTTACATAAGGAACATCACCAATCGTACGATAATCCAACTTATATCCTGCAGCAATTTCACCACCGATAACATCGTTATTCATCGCTAATCCATACATAAGCCTTCCTTGCTTAATGCTAGATAGATCGCTTGCTTGTTTATCTGAATGAGAGGTAGTTTGGCTACTTCCGATAATGTCATATATATTTAAGTTGCAGCCTGCTAATAAACAAGAACCTAGCAAAGGGAACAACAATGCAAATTTCTTTTTCATCTTTTTTCCTCCATAATTCGTTAAATTATGAGTTTCCATTAAACAAATTACAACTTTATTTTTATTTCTAATAAAAACTAAATCTTATTTTTCTTTTTCTGATAATAGTAATTAAGAATAGACTTTCTTGGCACAATGCCAATGAACATATTTCTGTCATCAACTAAAGGAATGAAGTTTTGTTCCATCAATAACGTGACTATTTCCTCAAAGTCTGCGTCTATTCGTAACGCCTTATAAGATCGGTATCTAGGGATGCTAGTTACTTTGACGTTCTCCCCTTTCTTAAGATCTAAATCGCACTGATTTTTGATATAAGAAAGAAGATCTCCTTCTGCTATAGTGCCGAGATATTTGCCGTTTTTATCTAGCAAAGGCACGACGCTATATTTATAAAAATCCATTCTTTCTAAAGTTTGCCTTAATGACGCATCATCTTCTACAAACTTAGTCTTTGTCTTTGGTATCAAAAACGCCAAAATATTCATCTATCTCCTACCTCCTAAAACATAATAATTTTATCAGTTTTAAGATAGTTTATGGTGTGGAAAAATACCTAGGCTTTGTAGGCGTTTTTTCTATTTTTAGAAATTTGATGTCTTGAAACGAAGGAGAAAATAACCGGTGCTAGAGGGGCAATCTGGCTTAATGTTTCTAAAACTGATAGATATCCTTCATAAGGAAGATAATCTTGAGCGATTGAGCAAGGAATAGAAAGGCCAATGCAAACGATTCCAAAAATCATGAGAATGTTCCAAGTTTTACCTTTCTTTGGGAAGAAAACTGTAATTAAGAAAAAGAAAAGGGAGAGGCCTAAAAAAGAGAACTCAAGAAAATAGAAAATATTATATAGATTTAATGACTCATGAAGTTTCTGAGGCAAGGCAATAAGTTCAGGAGTAATCAAGGCTCCACCTACAACCAACCATGCAAATAGATAAAGAGTAGATATTGCTTGTATGCCAACGTGTTCTTTTTCTTTGGCCATATCTGCTACTCCATCAACAAAAGCGATAAGAATCAAAGCAAATATCAATTCGATGCCTTCATAAGCGATAGAATCATTTAATTCATCGATTCTCTCAGCGCTAGCTCCGGCCTTTTCTAAGGAGTAGATAATAATGAAGGTCACACCAAAAACGATGTGTAAAATATCAAAAATTGTAAAGCCTAGAAAGTTATAGTCTCTTCCAGGATGAATTATCTTTTTACCTTCTAAATCCTCAATAATCTTTTCTTCTTTGCTTTCTTTCATACAAATATATCTTAACTCTTTTTTGATTAAAAATGTTCTTGAGGTCTTTGAAAAATAGGATAAGCAGCTAAATCGTCAACTTTATTAAACTTCCTTGTTGCAAAATAAATAGGGTAGAAGAAAAGCACGATCATAATTACGGTTACCGCAGAAGTAAAGAGTGCGGCAGGTAATTTTAATAGAGATGATGCAAGAGCCGCTTCATAAGTCGTACCAATTGCCATAGAGAAAAGGATTCGTAAAAAGAATTCGCCAACAACATTTGCAGCAAGAGAAAGGGTTAACGAAAAAAGCAATGGCTTATTTGATTCTGGAAGCCAGAAAGAAACTATCGCACAAACTAATAGAATGCCAATAAGCACTGACAAGCCAATTACCGTTGTAAGAGTGAATTTGGAATTTGGAATAAAATACATGTAAAGCGAATAGGAGAAGAATGCTAATAGAAGCAACAACGATGAAATCATAAGAATCCAACCATTCGCCTTTTTCTTCAAACAAACCCTAAATAAGAATCCGGAGAGAAAACCCATAATAAATTTCAAAATGAATGTACGTAGAAACGTTGTCCAAGCATAACCGAGCATGATGTCATTAAGACCCATTCCGATTGATCCAGCAAGTCCGCCAATAAGTGGACCACACAAAAGACCGCAAAGAACGCAAACAAAATTGCCTAAGTGAACCTTACTTCCACCTAAAGGAATAGAAATGAAAGTCGCACCAAAACACAAAGCAATGAATATTGCTGTGTATACCATTTTTATTAATAACGTTCTTTCTTTGCCCATAAATAATCAACCTCTTAAGCAATTCAATATCATAGTCAAATTATGCTTGCTTAGCAAAAATTGTGATTTGTTTTTACAAATAATAACTAGCCGAGCGATGAAACTTCCTATAATATGTAACGGGCGAGTAACCATTAAGTAAATGACAAGTAACATAATATTACAGGCAACAGCTTCTTCCGTCTTAATTCCAATTTTGCTTATGTTGGGAGGACTTGGTGCCCTTTTTGTTGGCATGAATATGCTACAAGCTTCCACTGAAAAACTAGCAACCAGTGGTTTAAAACGTCTTTTTGCAAAAACAGCAAAATCGAAATTGGCAGGCGTTGGAATTGGAACATTGGTAACAATGATCATGCAGTCTAGTGGAGCAACAACAATCATGGTTGTTGGTTTTGTTAACGCCGGAGTCATGAGTTTGGCTCAAGCTGCAACCTACATCATGGGCGCAAACATTGGAACAACAATTACCGCTCAGATTGTCGCACTCGGTGGATTATCTTCCTCAGCCTTCCCATTAACTGAAATAATTATTTCTCTCACACTTATTGGTGTAATTCTTCGTTTGGTATTCCATAAGAAATTCCCTAAAGTAGCATTTGCTGGCGATATGATCACTGGTTTAGGTCTTCTTTTCTTAGGTTTAGAGACAATGACCTCCAATATGCAATCGCTTTTCTTATCTAACGAAGGATTGAAAGATGCCCTTGTTTCTTTGTCGAATCCATTCCTTCTCTTATTAATAGGTATTGTTCTTACTGCTCTTGCTCAATCTTCAAGTGCTGTTACTTCTATCGTTTTAGCTCTTGCTATGGCTGGTGCGGTCATTGGTGGAAGTGGAAACGGCGTTCTCTATTTGATCCTAGGTTCAAACATTGGTTCATGCACCACTGCTCTTCTTTCCGCGATTGGTTCAACAGCAAACGGCAAAAGAGCATCAATCATTCACTTATTGTTTAATGT
This sequence comes from Faecalibacterium prausnitzii, assembly GCA_963611905.1. Classification (GTDB taxonomy): domain Bacteria; phylum Bacillota_I; class Bacilli_A; order RFN20; family CAG-826; genus UBA4951. Next base: position 38,007 of record CAVDTI010000063.1, read on the forward strand.
TTTCGGCTCTTTGATATTCTTTATCATCCTTATTTGTTGGCCAAGTGCGATGGAAATGACGTTTGCAAAATGGTTCCCAAATTCACCTGCGACGCAAATAGCTATGTTCCATACTTTCTTTAATGTATTTACAACAATTTTGTTTTTACCATTAACAAAAGGATTAGTCTTCTTGGCAGAAAAGATCATTCCTGATAAAGGCAAAGACAGTGAAAGCGATCTTCTTGACGCAAGATTTCTTTCCACCCCAGAACTGGCTTTAACTCAAGCCGTTTCTTATTATCACATCATGGCTAATTTAGCTTTGAAAGATTTAAATGTCGCATTAAACGCCTTCTTAGACAAAAACGAAGGAAAGAAAAATGAAATAGATGAACTCGAAAGCAAGGTTCTTCATATGTCGAAAGAATTATCCTCTTTCATTGTTCAAATAGCCTCCAAGGGTGTAAGTGAGGCCTCTCAAAAGAGAATATCTAGAATGCAGCTAGATATAGCGGATATTGTCCGTTTTACTGAGGTTGCAGACAACATCACCGGTTACACTCATCACGAAGTAAATGAAGATTTAACATTCTCTCCTATCGTTGTTTCTGATTTAAAGGACATGCAGACTCAAATAAACGATATGTTTGGAACTGTTGATAAGATTGTTGATCAGCCATCCATAGAACAATTAGAAGTCGCTAGAAATATGGAAGATGGAATTGATAATAAGCGTACCTCTATGGTTCATGGCCATCTTAAACGTCTTGAAAAAGGCGAATGCAAACCACAAAGTTCTAACGTGTTTATTAACTTAGTTGGCAACCTTGAACGTTGTGGCGACCACCTTAACTTTATTGCAGAACGTTCTTGTAACGATCTTCTTCCTAAAAACGAAGAAAATAATATTACATTGCATCCATAATAAAGAACTTCTAGATCAAAGAAGTTTTCTAGAAG